>NZ_WOXS01000002.1:0-314000 GCF_009852415.1 Streptomyces sp. Tu 3180
GTGCTCCTGGTCGACGCCCGGCAGGAAGCCGGGCACGTCCAGGAGGGTGAGGATCGGGATGTTGAACGCGTCGCACATCTGCACGAAGCGGGCGGCCTTCTCGGACGCGGCGATGTCCAGCACCCCGGCCAGCACCCGGGGCTGGTTGGCGACGACGCCCACGACCTGGCCGCCCATCCGGGCCAGCGCGCAGATGACGTTGCGCGCCCAGCGCTCGTGGACCTCCAGGTACTCGCCGTCGTCGACGATCTCCTCGATGACCTCGGCCATGTCGTAGGGCCGGTTGCCGTCGGCCGGCACCACGTCCAGCAGCGCCCCGGACCGCCGGGTCTGGGGGTCGGTGCACGGCACGCAGGGCGGGAAGGCGCGGTTGTTCTGCGGCAGCAGCGACAGCAGGTAGCGCACCTCCGCCAGGCAGCTCTCCTCGTCGTCGTAGGCGAAGTGGCACACCCCGGAGGTCTCGGCGTGCACGTCGGCGCCGCCCAGCCCGTTCTGGGTGATCTCCTCGCCGGTGACGGCCTTCACCACGTCGGGGCCGGTGATGAACATCTGCGAGGTGTCGCGGACCATGAACACGAAGTCCGTCAGGGCGGGGCTGTAGGCCGCGCCGCCCGCGCACGGGCCGAGCATCACCGAGATCTGCGGGATCACCCCGGACGCCCTGGTGTTGCGCTGGAAGATGCCGCCGTAGCCGGCCAGCGCCGAGACGCCCTCCTGGATGCGGGCGCCGGCGCCGTCGTTCAGCGACACCAGCGGCGCGCCCGCCGCGATGGCCATGTCCATGATCTTGTGGATCTTGGTGGCGTGGGCCTCGCCCAGCGCGCCGCCGAAGATCCTGAAGTCGTGGGCGTAGACGAAGACCGTGCGGCCCTCCACCGTGCCCCAGCCGGTGATCACACCGTCGGTGTACGGCTTCTTCTCCTCCAGGCCGAACCCGGTGGCCCGGTGCCGGCGCAACTGCTCCACCTCGCAAAAGGAGCCCGCATCCAGCAGCAGCCCGATGCGCTCGCGCGCGGTCAGCTTGCCCTTGGCGTGCTGTGCCGCCGTCGCCCTCTCGCCCGGTCCGGCCAGCGCCTGCGCGCGCACCGCCTCCAGCTCGGCCGCGCGCTCGCGCGTGCTCGCCGCCCGCGCCGCCACCCGGGGCCCGTCCTCGATGACCGTCACTGGACAACTCCCTCCTCGCGGTGCGGCCGACACTGCCTCCCGGCAACAAACCGCTAGGACGGTTTGTTGGCGCGCACACGAATGTACCAGGGCAGGCGCCCCGCGGACCTACTGCCAGTTGTAGGGGGAGCGGTAGGCCTCGGCGGCCCGCTCGGGGCGCCACGGCGCCGATCCGGGCGCCGGCCCGGAACCGGTGTCCGCCTCCCGCGCGGCCAGCAGCGAGACCAGCACGGCGGTGACCGCGGCCAGCTCCTCGCGCGTGGCCCGGCCCCGCTCCACACGAAGTACGGCGTGCGGGCTGTCCATCCGGCCGCCTCCCCTCTTGTCGAAGCTCCCCGCAACCGTCGGCCACCGCGCTCAAGGGCCGCTCTCGAACCGGTCGAGACCGTCCGGACGGTCCCGGCCGGAACTTCCCCGCCGCTCCCGGCCGCGCCCCGCCCGGCCGGGGCGCGGCCGGGAGCGGCGGGGGCGGGCACCCGGGCAGGCCGGACGACGGGGGCGGGCGGGCCGGGGCGGGCGGGACGGCGAGGGCGGGCCGGGGCGGCGAGGGCGGGCCGGGCGGGCGGGACGACGGGGCGGGCGGGCCGGGGCGGGCGGGACGACGGGGGCGGGCGGGCCGGGGCGGGCGGGACGGCGAGGGCGGGCCGGGGCGGGCGGAGGGGCGCGCCCGCGTCCCGCCGGCGGGGCTCCGCCCGGCACCGGGCGCCGGGCGGAGGCCCGTGCCGAGGCCGGGGCCCGCCGGGTCTTTCCGGCGCGGCCGGCCGGCGGCAGCAGGGGGCGCGTCCGCTCGCCGTGCGGTGCCGGCCGCGGGCCCCTTGCCGCGGCGGGGCGTGCCGCCTTCGCCCGGGCCGCCCTCACGCCGCGCCCGCGGCCGGGAGGCTGCGGGCGCCGGCCGGTCCCGCAGGTGCCCGCGGGCCGCTGCGCGGCCGGCGCCGGGAGGGAGCGGCCGCGCCGGCGGTGCTCCCCGGCCCCGCACGGCGCCCGGCCGGCGCCCCTCCCCCGGCGGACGCGCCGGTGCCCGGCGGGCACCGGGCCGGCGCCGCGCGCCGCCCCGGTCCGCCGGGCGGGGTGGCGCCTGCGGACGCGGTGCGCACCGGCGCCGGCGCGCCGCCGGGCGCGCCGCGTGCCCGGGCGCCGTACCGCCGTCCGCGCCCGCCGCCGGGCGCACCGCGGTACCGGGCGGCGGTTGCGGGGGGAAAGGGGGTGCGTCCGGCGGCGGGGCCCCGGCGGACGCGGGCGGCCCGGGTGCCGGCGCGGTGCGCGCGGCCGTCCGGGCCGGTCCCGCGCGTCCGGTCCCGGGCCGGTTGCGGGCCGGTTGCGGGCCGCTCGTGCCCGTGTCCGGGACGGTCCCCGGGGTGCCGGAGCGCCGCGGGCACCCGCCGGGGCCCGCGGGGGCCGGCAGGGGTGCCGGGGCGGTGGTGCGGGGCCGGGCGCCGTGCGGCCCCGCCCCCGCCGCCCCGCCCCTCTCGCCGCCCGCCCTTCCCGTGCGGGCGGGGCGGGTGGGTGGGGTGCCGTCCGGCCGTGTCCGCCGCCCCGCCCCCCCCCGGGGGGCGGCGGACGCGGTGGGTGTCAGGGGCCGAGCAGCACGGGCAGCGAGCGGTGGCCGTGGAGCATGAAGGTGGGCATCGGCTGGAGGTCCTGCGGTGCGCAGGCCAGCCTCAGGTCCGGGTAGCGGGCGAAGAGTTCGGCGAAGGCGACGCCGGCCTCGATCTCGGCGAGCGGGGCGCCCAGGCACCGGTGGGTGCCGTGGCCGAAGCCGAGGTGGCCGGCGCTGCGGTCGCGCAGCAGGTCGAAGCGGCCGGCGTCGGGCCCGTGCCGCTGCGGTTCCAGTCCCGCCGCGTGGAACCCGACGACGATGGGGTCGCCCTGTCTGATCAGCACGCCGTCCAGGTCGATGTCCTCGACGGCGAACCGCATGGGCGCGAACGCCGGGGGCGTGTGCACCCGCAGGGTCTCGTCGATCACGTCGCTCCAGCCGGCGCGGCCGGCGCGGACGTGCTCGAGCTGCTCGGGGTGGGTCAGCAGGGCCGCGACGGCATTGGTGATCAGGACGGCGGTGGTGTCCTGGCCCGCGGCGATCATCATGAAGAGCGTGCCGAGCAGTTCGTCCTCGGTGAGGCGGTCCTCCCTGTCCCGCGCGTCGATCAGCGAGGTGGTCAGGTCGTCACCGGCTCCTTGCGCTTGGCCGCCACCAGCTGGGCGAGCAGCCCGTAGGCGCGCAGGCGCGCGGCGGTCATCTCCTCGGCGCTCAGGGTGCTGCAGAAGACCGCGTGCAGGGCGGAGCTCAGCTCGTCGGCGGCGGCGCCGCGGGGCACGCCGTACAGCTCGCAGATGACCCGCAGCGGCAGCAGTTCGGCGTAGGCGGTGCGCAGGTCCACCGCGGTCCCGGCCGGCGTGCCGGCCAGGTCGTCCAGGAGGTCCGCCGCGATGCGCCGCACCGTGGGCCGCTGGTCGCGCGAGCGGCGCGCGGTGAACGCCCCGGCGATCAGCCGGCGCAGCCGGGCGTGGTCCTGCCCGTAGGAGAAGAGCATGTTCTCGTTGGCCACCCACGGATACAGCGGCCACTCGTGGGTGATCTCCCCGGCGATGAACGCGGGCCAGTGCCGGCGCGCGTCCCGGGAGACCCGGCGGTCGGTGAGCAGCCGCTCCACGTGGGCGCGGCCCACCACCGCCCAGGCGAGCACCCCGCCGGGCAGCTCCACCCGCACCGCGGGCCCCTGCTCCCGCAGCATCGCCGCCTCCGCGGCGAGGTCGCGCCCCGTCACGTCCAGGGCGTAAGGACAGGCAGTCGTTCCCATTTCGGCACTCCCCCAGGTTCGGCCTTGCCCAGTTGTGTTGCGACGTGCCCGTGCGCGCCCCGGCCGGACCGCGGCCCGGATTGAGGAAACCGAGGGGGTGCGGCGTCAGTCGACGGCCACCGCCCCGGCCTCCCGGCGCAGCTGCAGGGCCTGTTCGTAGACCCGGGCGCCGCGGTCCGGCGCCATGTCGAGCCGGATGAGCACCGCCGGCACCGCGATGCTGGACATCAGGTGCCGCTCGATGGAGGACACCCGCTCGGCGAGGTCGGCGTGCCCGGTCATGATCTTCGACAGGATCTGGCACCCGGTGAAGGCCGCCACGAACACCCGCGCGGCGTCCTCGATGTCGACGTGCGGCAGCAGCTCGCCGTTGTCCCTGGCCCGGGTGAGCAGGGCGACGTTGTGCTGCAGCCACGCCGCCATCGGCACCTGCCGGTCCAGGCCGTCCTGCGGAGAGCCCTGGTCGACCGTGAGCCGGATGCTGCCGCGCACCAGCGGATCACCGGTGCTCAGCAGGTGGGCCAGCAGGAAGGTGGCGTCCAGCCCCTCCTGCAGCGCCAGCCGGCGCGCGGGCAGCGGCGGCGCCGAGGCCAGCTGGTGCGCCAGCACCTCCTGGGCCAGCTCCTCCTTGGAGGAGAAGTGGAAGTACAGGGCCCCCTTGGTGACACTGGCCCGCTGCAGGATCTCCGAGATCGTCGCCGCCTCGTACCCCACCTCGGCGAACACCGCGGCGGCGGCGACCAGGATGGAATGGCGCGTCCTGACCGCGCGTTCCTGCAACGCCACCGCCCACCTCCGCCACCGGGAAGACCCCGGAAAGAAACCGACAGGTTCGTATCCTCCCATCCGCCCCGGCCCGGATCAAGCGGCGGGCCGGACGCCGGGAACGCCCCTCCGGGCGGGTTTCCCCGGATGCCGCGCACCTGAAGAAAACCCAGCGGACGGTTTCCGTTTGACCGGCGTCCGCCCGCACCGGCCGGATATAACGGGCCCCTCCCCGCCCGAAGCGGGCATTCCGCTACCCGGCCGGGCCCGAAGCCGCCACAGCGGCGGTCTCGTTTTGCTCATCTTTGACTTGTAAGAAAACCGGTAGGTCCGTATCTTCTTGGCTCACCGCACGGCACGCCTTCCGGAACTGCGACAACGGGGAGAGGGCCATGGTCCTTGTGACAGTCCAGCCCGAGGAACGCTCCACAGCACCCGGCGCCACACCCGCCTTCCCGGCCCAGCGCGGCCCGGGCGGACAGCGCCCGGCCCCCGGCGGCCCGGCCCCCGGCGGCCCGGCCTTCGACCGCTTCGCGCCGCTCGCCCTGACCCCCGCCCGGGAGCTGACCCGCCTGCTGTTCGGCCCCCGCAGCGAACGCAACCGCATCCACGCCCCCTGGCGCCGGCTCATCGCCGGCGAAACGTTCCGCCCCCGCCCGGACCTGTCCCCCGCCCAGCAGGTCGCCCGGTCCTACGAACGCCTCCGCCTGGTCAACGACACCCTCGACGACCCCGCCCGACTGGCCCGCGACCCCCACCTGCTGGCCGCCCTGCACGAATGGACCGCGATCGCGGACGGCGGCGGCGGCCTGTGCACCCTCGCCAGCATCCACTACAACCTCTTCCTCGGCAGCCTCCTGGACCACCCGGACGACCGGCGCGACCTGTCACCCTTCACCTCCCTGCAGCGCACCGGAACGTTCCTGTGCACCGAGGTCGACCACGGCAACGACAGCTTCGCCCTGGAGACCACCGCCGAACTCGACCCCCGCACCGACGAGTTCGTCCTGCACACCCCCCACCCCGGCGCCCGGAAATTCATGCCCAACACCAGCACCACCGGCGGCCCCAAGACCGCCCTGGTCGCCGCCCGCCTCCTCACCGGCGGCCGCGACCACGGCGTCTTCCTCTTCCTCACCCCCCTCAGCGACGACCACGGACCGCTGCCCGGCATCCGCGTCACCCCCCTGCCCCTGCGCCCCGACGCCCCCGTCGACCACTGCCTGACCGCCTTCGACCACGTCCGCCTGCCCCGCCAGGCCCTCCTCGAAGCCGAACACGGCCGCCTCGACCACACCGGCACCCTCACCAGCACCCTGGGCAACCCCCGCAAACGATTCCTGCACTCCATCAACCGCGTCACCACCGGCAAACTCTGCATGAGCGCCGCCGCCGTCGGCGCCACCCGCGCCGCCCTCGCCATCGCCGTCCGCCACGGCCAGCACCGCCACGTCAGCGGCCCCCGCCCCGGCCAGCGCATCCCCTCAACACCCACCGCACCCACCACGGCCGGCTCCTCACCGCCCTGGCCACCGCCTACGGCATGACCTTCCTGCACCGCACCGCCACCGACCGCTGGGCCCGCCACACCCCCGCCGACCGCGCCGACGCCGAACGCCTCGTCGCCCTCACCAAAGCCTGGAACACCTGGCAGGCCCGCACCATCACCACCGAATGCCGCGAACGCTGCGGCGCCCACGCCCTCCTGCCCACCAACCCCCTGTCCGCCTTCCCCGCCTACATCGAAGGCACCATCACCGCCGAAGGCGACAACCTCGTCATCTGGACCAAAACCGCCGCCGAACTCCTCTTCCACCACACCCCCGACCCCACACCCCCCACCCCCCACCGGCCCCCACCAACTCACCGACCCCCACTTCCTGCGCCACCTCCTCGCCCGCACCCGCGACCTGTGGCACACCCGCGCCCGCACCGCCCTACGCCAAGGCCCCCCAACGACCCCACCGCCCGCTGGAACACCGCCGCCCCCGCCGCCCTCCACATGCTCACCGCCCACACCGCCCTCACCACCACCGACGCCTACCTCCACGCCCTCCACCACACCACCGACCCCGAAACCCACGACCTCCTCACCCACCTCTGCCTCCTCTTCCTCCACACCCAAATCACCCCCCACACCGGCGACCTCCTCGCCCACCACCACCTCACCCCCGAACACATCCACCACCTCCCCCACACCCACACCACCCTCACCCACCACCTCGCCCCCCACCTCACCACCCTCACCGACGCCTTCGACCTCCCCGACCCCTACCCCCACCCCCACACCGAGGCGCCGTTTCAGTCGGTGTGATCCCGTGACGGCCGGTGCGACCACAGCACCGCAGCCGTCCTGGAGCCCGCCCCTGGAGGAACACGCGCCGCCGGTGACCACACATCGGTGAACGCACCTCACCACGCCACAGCCCGCCCCGCGTTCGGCGTGCCGAAGCCGGCAGCCGGCCACACGGTCGACCGTCCCGGGCCGACACCGACCCGCTGCCCCACCAGCAGACCACCGGCCCGGGACCGGCACGGCGCAGGTGAACACCCGGCCCCCGCAAATTCCCCGCACTTCAACACCAACCACGCGCGGACCCGTTACAAGACGCGTTCTCGGGAAACACGGTCGACCAACCGACAGCAAGGAGGGTCTGTAATGGGCATCATCGCGTGGATCTTCATCGGCCTGCTCGCCGGCGCCATCGCCAAGGCGCTCATGCCGGGCAAGGACCCGGGCGGAATCATCATCACCATGCTCATCGGTATCGCCGGAGGACTTCTCGGAGGGTTCCTCGGCAAGGTGATCTTCGGGGTCGATTCCATCGACGGCTTCTTCGACCTGTCCACCTGGATCGCGGCCATCATCGGATCCGTCATCCTCCTGGCGCTGTACCGGATGATCACCGGTCGCGGACACCGCCGCGGACACGCGCACGCCTGACAGACCCACGACCGCCACAGCCCGTCCCAGGGCAAGCCGTCGTGTCCCGTGGGGTGCCCCCGCCCTTGGGCGGGGGCACCCCCACACGACATGACACAACCCCTCGAAGACATCCCGAAACGACCCCGTGCACAGAGGCCACCGGCGGCTCCCGGCCGCCGGTGGCCTCTGCGGCGTGGCCGATGACGTGGCGGCAGAGCGCTGCCGGCACGAGACCGTGGAACTGACGGTGGGGCAACTGCGCGAAGTTCTCGGCGGCTTGCCGGCCGAGGCTCCCGTTTCGACGCGGAGATCGTCGATGACTGCAACGGCCCCGGCCGAGCCATGGTCGTCTTCCATCGTGTTTTGCCGCTCGATGCAGGGCATCCCTGAGCGGCCAGCCGTCCCCTCACCGGCAATCGTTCCCCATGTCGTAAGTGAGGCGTGCTCCGGAAGGGAGCTTCGTCAGGGCATGAGGTCTCCGGGAGCTGCCGGCGGCGGGGGAAGCCCGGGCGGCCCGGGGACGCCGGGCGGCGCGATACGCCCCGGTGGGCTGACGGTGCCGAGGATTCTCCATGGCCGTCGAGTGTCGGAGCCGTACGACGAGACGGTGGGGAGCCGGCTGCCGTGCGGCTGCCGCGCGATCGCGTGTGTTCACACCAGGAGCGCAGGAAACCCCGCCGGGGCAGGGTGACCGAATGGGTCCCCTGCCCCGACGGAGCTCGGTCGGCCGGGCGGCGGGTCACCGGCGCCCGGCAGAGGCCGGTGCCGTGTGTGGCGCTCTCCGGCTCAGCCGAAGTTCACGTCGCTGCACCACATGTAGGCCTGGTCGAGGTGCGAGGCCTGCCAGATCACGAACAGGATGTGGTGTCCGGTGTAGCCGGAGGTGTTGACGTTGAACCTGATGTCCTGCGCCGGGGCGAAGCGGCCGGTCTGCGTGATGAAGTCGAGGTTGCCCCAGCCCAGGGTCTGGGTCTTGGGGTTGAAGCCCTGCTTGCTCACGTAGACCCTGAAGTAGTCGGCACCGTGGGACGCCTGGTCGTACAGCTGGACCGTGAAGTTGTTGCTGATGTTGGTCGTCTTCCACTGCCCGGGCTTGTCCAGGCTGGCGTTCCTCGAGAGGTTGTTGCTGCAGAGCGTCCCGTCGGGGGTCCGCGCCTGGAACTGGCCACCGAGGCCGTCGCGGAGCGCGCTCATCCAGTTCCACATGGTGTCGGGGTTGGCCTGGAACGCCTGGTAACACATGGGGTCTTCGGTCTGCATGGCCGGGCTCGTGTGGTTGCTGCCCCACGTCTTCCAGCACTGGTACGCGCGGGAGGCGGGGTTGACGATGGTGCCGTGAGCCTGGGCGGGGGTCGACCAGGCCAGTGCGCCGACAACCACGGCGAACACCATGACGAGTGCCTGGAGAGGCCGGCGGAGGAACGACCGCGAGCGCCCGGTTAACGGACTCTGTGTGCGCATGTGGGGGGACTCCTTCCAGTTGCAGGACTGCCATGGGAGCGCTCCCAACGGTACGTATCCTGAGTGAAATGTCAATGAAACAAACAAAGTTGATTACAGGGGTGGGCGGCGAGCAGGGGATCTGCCGTGAGCCGGGAGTCAGAACCGTTCCCAGGACCGGAAAGCGAGGATCCGGCCTGGGCCGGTGTGCGGGCGATGCCGGGGAGGGGCGTTCGCAGCATGGCATCGGGACCTGGTTCCGGCGTGAGGGCTGTCCGGCTCCACCACACGCGAGATCCCGGTCCCGATGGCGCGCTTCCGTACACCCGAGTCGGCCTCGCCGGGCAAGTCGCCTGGTGGGAGCTGTGGCTGTAGGGCGCATCGGGCGGGGAAGGCGGCCGATGGCACGCAGCGGGAACGCGCGTACTCCCCGGATCCGAACCGACGGCACTGGAGCATGGATGCCGTGGCGAGGGAAGCCGTCGGCAACGCAGATCGGTCTCGGCGCGCTCCGACTCACCCGGGCCGCCGCCGCGGCCCCAAGACGCTCGTGGACCAGGTGCCGGAAGACTTCCCGGTGGACCGTCAGCCAGGCCACGGGGAGGCCTGGCTGATCACGCCCGGGTCCGTTCCACGTTCGCCGACACGACTGTTCCGGACAGGGCTGCCCCGCGGTGAGCGGGTGGCGAGGGCTGCGGCTCGGCCGTCGCCGGTTCCCCACGGACGATGGTTCCCCGCCGAGCCCTCCGCCCTCGCCCACATAGCGGCCATCAGCCCGACGATCCGTCGGTGGTCCACCGCGAGCACCTCCACGGTCACCGCCTCGTGCCGGTGCGCCACGACAGCCCCCGCACCAAGGGCCTCTTCGGCCAACGCCGATACCGCCCCGCGCACCCGCAGCGGGCACTCCCGCCACGGCCGGAGCGCCCAGGGCCTCGACGAGTTCCTCCCGGTCGAGCACCCGGCGCTCCGCCACCGCTTCCGCCTCGGCGCATCCGACCGCGATTCGTTCCGCCCGAGGGCGAAGCTCCCCCGTCCGCACCCGGGCAGCCGCCTTCCGCTCCTCCGACAATCCCGACCACCGACTGCGTCGGCCGACTCACTTCCACCAGGCCGGAATTGAGCTGGCGAATCCTGCCACGGCGACACCGGGAACATGCCTGCCCGAAGAAGTCCGACCCTCACATCCGGAGGGACATCGGCTTACCATGACGCCGCGTCGATTCGCGGTCTTGCAGATCCGGACCAGCAGGGGAGACTGCCTTGACGACCGGGTCCGCCCGGTCCCCGGCAGCACCACGCCAAGCAGGTCGGTCCACCGTCACTCCACCGAGATGAGGTCTCATGAACCGAAACCGAGCCGCCGTCAGCGCGGTCGCCGTGGCCCTGTTAACCGCCGGCCTCGCCGTCGGCCCGGCAGCCGCCGCCACTGCCGCCGAGGCGGAGGCCCGCGTCGGAGCCGACTGGGCAACTCAGTCGATCGTCTTCACCGCCGCTGCAGGACAGACCAACAACCTCAACATATTCTCCATGTACACCAGTGACGGGATCCGGCGGATCGGCTTCAGCGACGTGGTCCCGCTCGAACCGGGCGACCACTGTGCGTACTCCAGACCCGAGGACACCACCTCCGTCGTCTGCGAACTGCCCGCCGACAGCCCCCGGCCCGACAGGATCGACGTCTTCCTCGGCGACGGCAGCGACACGATCGCCGCCTTCACCCCCGGGATCGGCACCGTCAGCGGCGGCCCCGGCGACGACGAACTGCACGCCCACACCGCACGCACGGTGCTGGGTGACGCGGGGAACGACATGGTCATGGGACCCGCGGCCCTGCACGGCGGCGACGGCATGGACCACCTGATGGGTGACAGCAGCAACCAGCAGATGTGGGGCGGCCGGGGCGACGACATGATCGAGGGCTACGGCGGTGACGACACCGTGCACGCCGGCCCCGGCGACGACCACGCCATGGGCGGGGACGGCCGCGACATCGTCCTCGGCGGCCCCGGCAACGACACACTGGACGGCGAAGGCGGCGACGACCTCGTCTGTGGCGGCACCGGGAAGGACGCCCTCGAAGGCGGACCCGGCCGCAACATCGTCCTCCCGTAAGTGCGCCTCCGTGCCCGAAGGCCCCGGCCCGCGGCGCGAGCAGCGTCGCGGGCGCGGCGGCAGGTCGGGTGAGGGGCGAGGTCAAACGTCGAGCTCAGCGCGGGGATCGCGTTCGTTGCAGGCGTCGAACATCCGTACCTCGTTGCGCATACGCGAAGCCCACTGGGCGAAGGTCTGCTGGACCTGCGGCGTGCTCAGGTGCGTGGCCAACGCCTCCCGCGACGTCCACCGCTCCAGGACCGTGACGGTTCCGGAGCCGAGGTCGTCGATGCAGAAACTCGGCGGGACGTGGCCAGGGTTCGCCGCGGCGATCGGGTGGGTGGCTCCGGCTTCGGTGATGAAGTCCGTGACGTCACGTGGGTCGACGTGGACCCGGCCGGCGATGGTGATCACCAGTACTCCTTCGGCAGAGGGTGGGACGGCCTGAGCCGTGGGTGCTCAAGACATCGCGGGGCCGGTCAGCGGGAAGTGCGCGCGGCGGGCCGCCTCGGTGTCGCGGGTGGTCGGGCGGCGTACGGTTCGCCGCGGCGCTCAGGGCAGGGTGATGACGGCCTTGCCGCTGCCGCTCTGGGCGAGCGTGTGGGCTTCGGCGACGGAGGCCAGCGGCAGGACGTGCTCGACGCGGGGGGTGTACAGCCCTCGACGGCCGAGGCCGGCGGCCTGCTGCAGGAGGGTGGAGTCGTTGCGGGCATCGATCTTGCGCAGCCCCAGCCGTGCAGCGCCCTCGGTGTCGATGACCGTGACGACGCGGGCGGGGTCGCCGACGATGTCCAGGAGGTCCGGCAGCGAGGCCGACGGTGCGGCGTGAACGGCCGCGTCGATGCCGGCCGGGGCCAGAGCTGCGACCCGTTCGTCCAGCCCCGGGCCGTACGTCGTCGCCTGGACCCCCAGGCCGGTGAGGTGGGCGTGGTTGGCCTGACGGGCGGTGCCGATCACCACCGCCCCTGCGGCCAGTGCGAAGGCGGCAACGGCACTGCCCACCGCGCCGGAGGCTCCCTCGATCAGCAGGGTCCGCCCCTCGAGGTCGCCGAGGACGGCAACGACGCCCGCCGCGGTGGCCGAGGCGAGGCCGGCCGCGGCGGCCTGTTCGGTCGACCAGCCGGAGGGGACGGTGCTCCACGCGCTCAGCACTGCGAACTGCGCGGTGGTGTCGCTGACTCCGCCCGGGCCGAAGACGAGGTCACCCACGCGCGTGCCCTCGACGCCCGGCCCCACTTCGTCCACGACTCCGACCGCGTCGTCACCCGGTACACCAGCGAGACAATCGCCCACGGCATCGCCCCGGGCGGCCCTGAGCGCCACCAGACCTCTACGACCTGCAGCGACACATTTCTGAACGACACAGGGGCGGCGGTCGAGGACCGTCCGGCGGAGCCCGGTGCCCCTCGGGCTCACAGCAGCAGGGGCAGGGCGACGAGGGCCGCCCCGCTCGCGCCGAGGGCCGCCAGTAACGAGCCGGGCCAGTCGCCGGACTGGGCGTAGGTGAGCAGCCCGGCCAGCAGTCCCGCCACCACCGCGGCCAGGAGGATGAGGGCCCACCGCAACGACAGCCGGTCCGGCGTGGGCGTGGGCGGGGACGGTTCGGACATACGGCTCTCCTGCCGCTGTGTCAGGACGGGACGGGGCGGCCCTCTCCTGCGGACCGCCGCGCGCCGGCGCCGGTCCCGATGAGGCCCGTCCTGCGACCCACCCGGCCGTGCCCGGCGCCACCTGCACCTCTCGAATGATGGTCACCGTACCCATCTGAGCGCTATCAGAGAAGGCGACTGATATGGCATCACGGACCGCGCGGGGGCACGAAAGGGTATTCACTGGCCTTCGTACGCCCCGGCGTGCGCCTGTCCCGCCCTCCGCGCTCTCGCACCCGGCCTCGCACTCCCGGAAGCGGTGTCCGCACCGCAGACCACAAAGGCTCCGTGACCTAGTCTTCGGGCCATGACTGGTCCCGCATCGGACCCACCCGTGGACACCGACGACGCCCTCCGGGGCTCCACCGCCCAGGTCGTGGCCCGCCTCGGCTGCCAGATCGTCGAGGGCGCCAAGCCCCGCGACCGGCACCTGACCGTCGACGCCGTCGTGCAGGAGTTCGGCGTCACCCGCCCGATGGCCCGTGAGGCCCTGCAGACCCTGCACCAGAAGGGCCTGCTCACCCTCCAGCCCCGCATCGGGGCCACCGTCCAGCCGCTGGAGCGCTGGGACCTCCTGGACGCCGACGTGATCGCCTGGCGCCTGGAAGTCGCCCCCGACAGCCAGATGCGGTCCCTGACGGAACTGCGCGAGGTCATCGAACCCCGCGCGGCCCGGCTGGCGGCGCAGAGCAGGTCCGCGGAGATCTGCCACGACCTCACCAGCTACGCCCGCACCCTGCTCGCCCTCAGCCGGGAACCCGACTTCGAACGGCCGCGGGAGGGTGCCGCGGTCCGCCAGCGGTTCCGGGACGTCGACGCCGCCTTCCACCGCACCCTGCTCGCCGGCTCCCGTAACGAGCTGTTCCTGCACTTCTCCCACCCCGTCACCATGGCCCTCAACCACCGCATCGACCGGGACTGGGCCGGCGGCCGCCCCGGGGAGCGGGCCGCCTCGGCACGGTCCCTGACCGGCTCCGACACCGTGCAGAGCTATCCCGTACGGCCGCTGCCGATCGCCATGTGGCTGCACATGGGGCTCGCCTACGCCGTCGACCAGGGACGGGCCACGGCCGCCGAGGCGTTCGCGGAGGCCATTCTCGCCGAGATCCGCGGCGGGCGGCTCCAGGACCCCGCCGTCCTCGACCGGCTGCGGGAGGGGCTGGCACAGTTCGACCCGCGCGGGCTGCCCGCCGCGTACCGCGAGGGCTTCCGGGACGCCCTCGCCGCGCTGGTCCGCCCCCGGCGCGCCCCGTCGTCGTGATGGGGGTCAGCGGCTGCGGCAAGACCACCGTCGGCGAGTACCTGGCGGAGTCACTGGGGGCACCGTTCGAGGAGGGCGACCGGCTCCACCCGCGGCGCAACGTGGAGGCCATGAAGGCCGGCACACGCCTCGACGACAGCATGCGCAGCCCGTGGCTGGCCGCCGTCGCCGAGCGGATGAAGGGCGCCAGCCCGGAGGAAGGGCTGGTGATCACCTGCTCGTCCCTACGCCGGATCTACCGCGAACTGCTGCGGGTGGCCCGCCCCGACGCCTTCTTCGTGCACCTGGAGCTCGACCGGGAAGAGGCCGTCGCCCGGGTCGGAGGCAGACAGGGGCACTTCATGCCGGTCTCGCTGGTGGACTCGCAATTCGAGGACCTGGAGCCGCTCCAGGACGACGAGGCCGGCATGACCGTCGACGCGACGCTGCTGGTGGAGCGGATCGTGGCGGAGGTGCAGACGGCACTGGCCGGCCATGCGCGAAGACGGGCGGCCGGGGAGCTCTGAGCGCAAGGCATCCACGACCGCGACTGTGAAGAGGGGACCCTGCCATGAGGATCGTGTCGGCCGAGGTGATTGTCACCAGCCCGGGACGCAACTTCGTCACCCTGCGCCTCACCACTGAGGACGGTGTCACCGGCCTCGGCGACGCCACGCTCAACGGCCGCGAACTGGCCGTCCAGTCCTACCTGGAGAACCACGTCGTCCCCCTCCTTCTCGGGAGTGACGCCACCCGTATCGAGGACACCTGGCAGTACCTGTACCGGGGCGCGTACTGGCGGCGCGGGCCCGTCACCATGGCGGCCGTCGCAGCCGTCGACACCGCCCTGTGGGACATCAAGGCCAAGTGCGCCGGCATGCCGCTCTACCAACTCCTGGGCGGGGCGTCCCGCACCGGCGCCCTGGCCTACGGCCACGCCTCAGGCCGCGACGTCCCCGAACTCCTCGACTCCGTACGGGCCCACCTGGAGCAGGGCTACCGCGCCATCCGCATCCAGAGCGGCATCCCCGGCCTGGGCCCGGTGTACGGGGTCGCAGCCGCCGGCACGGACGGCGCGGACCGCTACGACTACGAGCCCGCCCGCCGCGCGGCCGCCGGCGGCATCCCCCTCCCGGTGACCGAGACCTGGGACACCAGGGCCTATTTGCGGCACGTCCCGGCCGTCTTCGAGGCCGTCCGGGCGGAGTTCGGCCCCGAACTGCCGCTGCTGCACGACGGCCACCACCGCATGACCCCCATCCAGGCCGCCCGGCTCGGCAAGGCGCTGGAGCCCTACGACTTGTTCTGGCTGGAGGACGCCACCCCCGCCGAGGACCAGGCGGCCCTGCGCCTGATCCGCCAGCACACCACCACCCCGCTGGCCATCGGCGAGGTCTTCAACTCGGTGTACGACTACACCACCCTGCTCAGCGAGCGCCTGATCGACTACGTGCGCTCCGCCGTCACCCACACCGGCGGCATCACCGCGATGCGCAAACTCCTCGACCTCGCCGACGTGTTCGGCATCAAGTCCGGCATGCACGGCCCCACCGACATCTCACCCGTCGGCATGGCCGCCGCCCTGCACCTGGACCTGGCGATCCACAACTTCGGCATCCAGGAGTACATGCAGCACTCCGACCGCACCCTGGAGGTCTTCCGCACGGCCTTCACCTTCAAGGACGGCCTCCTGCACCCCTCCGACACCCCCGGACTCGGCGTCGACCTCGACACAGAGGCAGCGGCGCACCACCCCTACGAACCGGCCTACCTCCCCGTCAACCGCCTGGCGGACGGCACGATGCACGACTGGTGAGCCGCGCTGCGCGGATTCGGTCAAGGCCGGACCGGCCAGCCCCGGGACCGTGTTCACTGATCCGATGACGACCACACCGCCGCCCGGCGGCCCGACAGTCGCCGGGCAGGTACCGCTCAGCGCGGTCCTCGACGAGCTGGCCCAGCGCCGCCCCGTCTTCCATTCCGAGGCGGACCTGCAGCACAGCTTCGCCCAGCTGCTCTGGGAACTGGCACCCGAGGTACGCTCCAGACTGGAAGTGCCGCGGAGGCACAACGGCCGGGTGGAACGCCTGGACCTCCTGTGTCTCGGCTCCCCAGGTCGCACGGCCATCGAGTTCAAGTACCCCACCCGGCGCTGGACCGGCACTGCGGGCACACCGCCCGAGGACTACGCCCTGCGGAACCACGCCGCCATGGACCTCGCCCGTCTGCACTTCGTACGCGACATGGTCCGGCTGGAGCGCTTCTGCAGCCAACCGGACGAGAACGGCCTGGCGGTGCTGCTCACCAATGACCCGTCCCTGTGGACCCCGCCGGCTGCGGCCCGCAAACGCACGCGGGACGAGGACTTCAGGATCCACCAGGGCCGTGTGCTCACCGGCACCCTGCTCTGGGCCGAGGGCGCCTACAAGCCCCACACGTGCACCTTGCGCGGCACGTACACCCTCGACTGGCGACCTTACGCTCAAGTGGAGGGCGTAAGCGGTGAGTTCCGCTGCCTCGCGGTGAGCGTGAGTCCCGCCCCGGCGAAGCTCGGTGACCAGGCGGCGGAAGAGGCCGAGGGCACTCGGGAGGCCACCGCCCTGCCACCCCCGAGCGACAAGTCCCACGTCCTCGGGTCGCCCGGCTCCTGGCCGGACTTCCCGGAGGGGCTCGATCCGCAGAGCGTGTCCTTCCGGGAGGCCCGCTGCACCTGGCACGGGACGGCGTGCACGGAAACACCGGTCAAAGTCGTCCGCAGCAGGGACGGCAGGCGGTGGGCGGCCTGTGCCCAGGCGGTACGGTCCCTCACCACCGGCCGCGAGTCATAGTCAGGTGGGAGCGGAAAAGACCTGCCTCGGCCGACGGCAGAGGCTGGAACGGCTCCCGGGGTGAGGCGGGAGGGGGCCCGGAGTGAGGATCTCAACCTTCGCCGTGGGGCACGGTTGCCCGCCGTCTGGTCAGGATTCGTATGCCCAGGACCGGCCGGTCTGCCGGTACTGCTCGACCGGGGTCGGCTCGACGCCGGGCCGCATTCGGCTCAGGTCCGGCATCCCGTTGCTCCGCCGACCGGCGTGACGTCAGGCGTTCGTGCAGACTCTCGGGGACGGCGAGCCGCGACCAGCCGTCATCATCCTTGGTGGTGTTCACAAGGCCCGCGCGATCGAGGCGCTGGAGCACACTCAGGACGAGGGCTTCCTGTCCGGGTTCGTCGGCTCCGCGCCGTACCTCCTTGACGTCGCGCACGTACGACTCGGCGCCTGGAGGGATGGCCGCAAGGCGCCGGGCGTCCACGGGCGGCCGACACATAGGTCGAGTTCCGCCGGTGCCGCGCCGAGGGAGTCGTCACCTCAGTTCCGGTGGCCTGTTCGTTCCTCGGATTCCTGGGCCTTGCGTTCGCCGGCCCGCCGCATGGACCGACACGGCCGCCGGTCGTCGCGGACCGCCCGCGGTGTTCTCGTCCCCCGCACCCTCCCCCTGCCCGCTCCCACCCGACGCTCAGTCAAGCATTCCGAGCCTCGGCGTGCGGCTCCTTGCGCAACTCCTGTCAACCGCCGCAGGCAGGTACGCGCGGTGATCGTGTTCCTCGCCTACCGCGCCGCCGGTTGTCTCGACGCGAGAGAACCCGACCCCGTCGCGGCCACTGCGGCGCGGTAGGTACTGGGGCTCAGGCCCTTGTGGCGTTTGAACGCGGCGCTGAAGCCGAAAGCGTCGGCATAGCCGACGGACCTGGCGATCTGGGCGATGCCGAGGTCGGTGTCGGACAGCAGCGCCTCGGCCTCGTCCATGCGGCATTCGGTGAGGTAGGTGAGGGGCGGGCGGCCCATCAGCCGGGTGAAGCGCTTGGCGAACAGCGCCCGGGAGACGCCGGCTCGAGCGGCCAAGGAGGCCACCGTCCAGGGTTCGGCGGGCCGGTCGTGGAAGGACTGCAGGGCGGGCGCGAGGACCGGGTCGGCGAGGCCCCGGTACCAGCTGGGCGCGTCGGCGCCCGCCTTGTCGAACCAGCTGCGCAGCGTGCACACCAGGGCCCAGTCGAGGAGCCGGTCCATCAGCGCCTGCGAACCGGCCGAGCGATGGGCGGCGTCGGCGGCGGCCGTCTCCAGCCAGGCACAGACCTCGGCGTCCTCCTCGACCACCAGGACGGGCGGCAGGGCACGCAGGAGCCGCTCGTGGCGGTGACCCGAGGCGCGGTAGGCGCCCACGATCAGCGCGGTCGCCTCCTCCGAGTCGGTGCCCCAGTGGATACCGCCGAGTTCCTGGGCGCCGCACTCGGCGCTCTCGGTGAAACAGGCGATCTCGTAAGCGGCGTGGGAGCCGTGCACGGTGGTGGGGTGGTCCGCGAGGTGGAACGGTTCGGGTCCGCGCACGATGGCGGTGTCGCCCGCTCCGATCGCTCGTTCCGTTCCGTCGGGCAGCAGCAAGGTGCCCCCGCCCCGCAGCACGCTGATCATGGTGAGCGGCGCGGCGTCGGCGAAGCGGATGGTCCAGGGCACCGCCAGTACGGCGCGGCTGACGACCGACCCCTCGGCCCGGATGCCGCTCAGCAACGAACTCAAAGGATCCATGGAAGACACCGTAGACGATCTCCTATGTTCCGGAGCGTTTCTCCCATGGATCATCTACACCGTCGCGGCTGTACTGGACTCGTTCATCGGACCGACCGAGACCAGCCGGGAGACACCGTGACGCAGCACGACAGCCGCGCCAGGACAGCCCTCGTCGTCGTCGCACACCACCGCACCGATTCCCTCACCGCGCACACGGCCCGCCGTGCCGCCGCCCGGCTCGAAGCCGCCGGCCACCGCGTCGACCTGCTCGACCTGCACGCCGAGGGGTTCGACCCCCGGATGAACGTGGCGGACCAGCCGGACTGGGGCGACCGGGAGAAGAGGTACTCGGACGAAGTGCACGCCCACATGCAGCGCATCCTCGACGCCGATGCCGTCGTCGCCGTCTTCCCGGTGTACTGGCAGAACGTGCCCGCCATCCTCAAAGGCTGGATCGACCGCGTGTGGAACTACGGGTTCGCCTACGGCCGCAGCAAGCCCCGCCTCGCCGGCAAGCGCATCCTGTGGCTGGGTCTGGCCGGCGCCACTGCCGACGATCCCGTCGTGGAGGGAATGCAGACCGTCCTCGAGACCAATCTGAGCGAGGGCATCGCCTATTACTGCGGCTTCTCCCGCTCCACCGTCGGCCTGCTCACCGACGCGGAGGAGCGCCCTCAGCGCGTCGACGCCGAAGGCAACCTCCTGGTCGGCGACGCGGTCACGGGCACCGAGCGAGAGGCGCAGTACGCGGCTTTCGACCGTCGCGCGCGGGAGTTCGTGGAGAAGTTCCTCGCCGAGGAACTCGTGGCGGCCTGACCGCCGTACGCACGTGAGCGAGGAGCGTTCGGCTTCCAGACCGGCACGGGTCCACGGCGAAGCTGCGCATGTCCTCGCCGCATGGCGAGCGTCTTCCTCCACTCCCCCCTCGCTCACCGGTGTCGCCCCTCAGCATGGCGGTCATTCACGCCCGCCAGGGCCGGAACCCGGTCAGGAGCACGGCCGGACGCCGGACGGTGGCTGCACACCGGCCGGCGCCGGCCCGCAGCGGACCTCCCCAGCGGCCGGCGGCCGGTTTTGTGCCGGCCACCGCATCGCCGCCACCCGCCGGCTGCGCCGGATGCTGCGCCCGGACGGCACCCGGCAGCTGATCTCCCGCGCCCCGAACAAGCTGCGCTCCCACTGCTTCGTCGACTACACGGTGCTGCCCGGCTCGGACCGCTCCCCCCACCCACGCCTGGTACCTCACCCCGACGGCGCGCGCCTGACGAGGGACCTGCCGGTCCTGCGGGGGCGGCCGCCCTGCCCCGATCACCTCCACCACGGCGGCGTCGCTGAAGACAGCGCACCCCCTGACCGTGGTGCGCGCCCATCCGGTCTTCGCGGCCGATGCCCGCCGGCTCGGGCACGAGCACGGCCCCGGGACTGGACGCCCGAGGTGTCGCACTCCCTCGGCGAAGGGGAGCGAGCGGTGGCCGACGCCGTCATGTACTGCACCGTCGTCAGGGGGAGCAGCGGCGCAAGCTGCGCGCATCCGTGGAGGTCGACCGCGCCACCATGAGCGGTGAGCGCCTGGCGGTGAAGCTGATCGGGTACGCCCGGCTGCACGGATCAGTACGAGGCCCAGCCCGTCGGCCGGCGCAGGCCCGCCGCCGCGGAGCCCGGCTGGCTGCGCCGGTATCCGGTCCTCCCCCGCGTGCTGTTCGTCCTCCCCGGTGCCTCCCGTACCAGGCTGCAGGGCAGGATCAGCGATCTGCAGGCGAGGGCCGCCCAGCACCCCCCGGTCGTCGCGCTCACCCGCAAGGTGCCGCGGGGAGCCGCTGTCCTCGAGGACCTCGAACAGCACGGCCCCGCCCGGGACGTGTGGACGCCCCTGACCGGCGGCACACCCCGCCCCTGGACCGATCTGTGAGGCCCCGACTGCTGTGGCCCAGCCAGTAGGAGCAAAGTTCCAACGTCCCGGGCCCGCGTCCGGGGCGTCTGGCCGTTCCCGGCCCGCCCGGGTGCCCTTGAAGCCGCAGATGTGCCCATGGCACAGGGGGCGGTGCCGCCATCTGGCACCGTCCCCTGTCAGCCGCTCCATCTGGTGTGCTCGTGCACGAGCACCGGCTCCCACGCCGTGGGGCGCGTGGTGGCGCGGCAGGCCGGATCGGCGCGTACGGGCCGGCTTCCCGCTGCTCGAGATCGCGGGTGAAGGACCGCGTGAGCTGCCCGGGCACGGCCGGTACGGTGGGCAGAGCGTGCCCGTCATCAGGCGCTCGCCTGCAAGGGCCGGCTGCGCATCGCCGGCGCCCAGCCACCGGTCCTGCAGCTCCTCGGCATCGACGCTGATCGCCTGCCACCCCACCCTCGAGCAGGCCTTGACCGGCTGATCCGCCCCCACACCCCCCGCTGCACAAGACCACCACACCTTGCCTGTTCGCTCCCCCGGTTGCGATCCGTGAGTGGTGGTTACCCGCCCAGAGCGGGGTTGGGAAGCAGCCCCGCCGAGTCCTCCGAGAACACGCCCTCGGAGGACTCGCCACCAGACGGCCGTGCTTCCGCACCGCCCTGGGCCGGCGTGCCCAAGGAAATGGGCGGCCCCCTGCACACGGGCGGCCCAAGCCACACGCTGGCCGCGTTCCTGTGCACCGTCCCCGTCCTCGCGGTACCGGTGATCGGCCTGCTCCAGCACGGCCCCGCCGCACCCGTCTGGCAACCCGTTCAGAACCCCGACAGCAGACTGGCTGGCCGCGCTCCCGGTCTCTCTCTCCCCCCCCCCGCCACTGTGGTCAGGGCCACGGTCAGGCATCGCGCAGACCCGACCACGGATTATCAGGACCCCCAACCACGGGCCCGACCACAGCAGGTCAACACACTGCGCGGACCATTGCGCGGCCGGCCGCGCAGCAGCTGCACGGCCGCACACCGCCCCAACCGGGCCTCACGATCCGAAGCCCCTCCGCCCGATCGGGCGTGAGGGGAGACAAACGCCCGATGGCCCCTCGTTGCTTCTGGGCACCGGTCCCCGCCATACAGACCTCCCACCCGAACGGCCGCCCGCACCCCGCCCGCTCCTCCCCGCCGAACGCCTCCCTGCCACCCCCACCGCCCCCGCCGGCCTCAAACCCCCGCAGCCGGCCGAGCACGCCGCACCCCGCGGGCCGGTCCCAGCACCGCTACGCAGTGGCTGGAGCCGGAATGCGCAGGTGCCCGGCCACCACCGACCTGATGGCGTACCGACTACGCACACCAGCCCCACGTGCTGCGCAGCCACCGGCTGAATGCACACGAGCGGCACCCCTTGCGCAAAACCGCCCGAGGGGCTCAGCCCTGAGGCACCGGACTGCGCACCACTGCGATCACGGCCGTCAGGACCTCGATCACAGTTCCAGCCTCACACCACTGGCACGCCCCGGCCCTGCGTTGTGGGCGGATACTTGAAGTCAACGGTGCACCGCATTGGCCTGCCGCGGGAAGGTTCTTCGCCATGGATGAGGGCTCTGGCCAACAGTCCATGCTCGCAGGACTGCTCGCCGCCAGCCATCTGCTCACCTTCGAGCAGTTGCCGTCCTGTGTGGCCGAGCACGCCGTCGGCAGCGGTTTCGACGAGGTGCAGATCTATCTGGCCGACCTGCAGCAGACAACCCTGCGCCTGCTGACGGGGCACGGTCCGGACGCCGAGCAGGCCCCCGAGGGCTGGCCCACCCAGCTAGCGGTCGAGGAAGCCGTGCCGGGCAGGGCGTTTCAGAGCGGACAGACCCTTCCCGCTGACCGGACACCGCAAGGAGGGCAGCCGAACGAGTGGTGGGTGCCGATGCGCAATGGCGCCGAACGGCTGGGAGTACTGCACATCACCACCTCGGATAGGACCCTGCGAACCATGGAGGACATGCGCTCTCTCGCGGATCTGGTAGCCCTGCTGGTGGTGAGCAAGCGGTCGCTGAGCGACTCCTATCCCCGACTGGTGCGCAGCCGACCGATGAATGTGGCCGCGGAGATGCAGTGGCACCTGATGCCGCCGCTGACTTTCGCCAGCGACCGTGTCGTACTCAGCGCCGCCCTGGAGCCCGCCTATCAGATCAGCGGTGACACCTTCGACTATGCGGTTGCCGATGACGTGGTCCACCTGGGGATCTTCGACGCGATGGGCCACGACACAGCGGCCGGGAACACCGCCAACCTTGCGGTGGCCGCATGCCGCAACCAGCGACGCCAAGGAGCCTCGCTGGCCGAGACCAGCAAGGCGATCGAGCGGACTTTGATCGAGCAGTTCACCGGCCGGTACGTCACCGCCGTGCTGGCCGACCTCGACAGCCACACCGGCGTCCTCAGCTGGGTCAATCGCGGGCATCATCCTCCAGTCCTCATCCCTGAGGAAGGCGGGATCATAGAGCTCCACTGCGATCCCGGCCCTCCGATGGGCACCGACCTCGGGCTGGAGATCACCATGTGCACACGGCAGCTTCATCCCGGTGACCGGCTCGTGCTCTACACCGACGGAATCACCGAGGCCCGCAATCCCGGCGGTGAAGAATTCGGTCTGCGTCACTTCATAAACTTCGTCACCAGCCACCTCAACCAAGGCATGCCCGTCCCCGAGACACTGCGCCGCCTGGTGGGAAGCATCACCGACTACCACCACGAGCAACTCGCCGACGACGCCACCGTCGTCCTGCTCCACTGGCACGGCCCCACCCCCTTCGACCCCGGCCAGGCAGAAACCCTGGTCGGTCTCGAAGCACCCCGCACGCAACGACCCCTCTGAGACAGACCAGCCACAGCCCGACAAGCTCGTGATCGATCACCGTCGTGTGGCGGGTAAGCACCTCTTGTGCAGCGATCGGCGGTCTTCTCGCTTCCTCCAGATCAAGCAGATCCAGTATCAGCGTGTCCACCACCCGGGGAGAGCCCCAACCTGACCGCGCGGCCAGTGCGCAGTCAGAGGGGTGCGAGCGGCACTGTCACGTTGATCGACCGGGTGGGACGATCTTCGGATCGATCACGGGGAGGGGGATCGTCCGTGGGGAGGGCGTCGGCGTCGTACAGGGGGCACCGGTACCCGGCCGAGGTGCTCTCCCACGGTGTACGGCTGTACTTCCGGTTCCCGCTCGGCCTCCGTGAGGCGGAGGAGGTGAGGAGGTGGTGCTCCGGCGCGGTGTGATCGCCTCCTGTGAGACGGTCCGGCGGTGGTGCGCCAGGTCCGGCCGGGCCTACGCCGACGGACCGCGTCGCCGCCGGCCCCGGCCCGGCGGCACATGGCATCTGGACGAGGCCTTCACCGAGATCAACGGCGCGCCGGGGTGTCCGTGGCGGGCTGTCGGCCAGGACGGCGACGTGCTGGACATCCTCGTGCGGGACCGGCGGGACAAGGCCGCGGCCCGGCGTTTCCCGCGCCGCCTGCTGAAGAGGACCCGCGTGGTGCCGCGGGTGGTGGTCACGGACAAGCTGCGCTCCTAACGAGCTGGTGCGTGATAGCGGGTGAGGCGCCGCGCCAGGTGGGTGGCATGATCCGGCTGTGGCGATCATGGTCAGTCGGGTGGTGCTGACGCATCGGCTGTTCACGGGCATCTCGCGGAGTCACCTGGTCTGCTTGATCGAGGAATTGGCGGTGCCGTGGGAGACCGACTGCGAAGGTCGTCGCCCTGCTGCGCGGGGCGGAGCCCGCAAGCGGGCCGCGGGTGCCGGCGTCCGCCACCAGCTGGTGTTCATCGACCGGCTGGTCGCCACGCTGATCCATCTGCGACATGACCTGCCGCACGCAGTGCTGGGGCTGCTGTTGGGCGTCGACCGCTCCACCGTCACCCGCGCGATCGCAGAAGTACGCGGGCTCCTGGCCGAGCGGGGGCGTGCGGTCCCCGACCGCCCCGGCCTGCGGCTTCGGACCCTGGCCGATGTGTTCGCCCATGCCCAGGCGGAGGGGAGCGAACTACGCCTGGACGCCACCGAGGTTCAGGTCCGCAGGCCGCCCGCCGGCCGCGGCGGGCGACAGGCGTTCGCGTCCGGCAAGAAGAAGCAGAACACGATGAAGGCCACGGTCATCGCCGACCACCAAGGGCGCACGCTCTGGGCTGATGCCATGCGACCAGGGCGAATGCACGACGCGACCGCCACACGCAACGAAGGCATCGCCGTGTGCTTCCGGCCCTTCCCCGACGTGGAAGTGCTCCTCGACGACGGCTACCTCGGCCTCAGGCGCGACCACCCCGGCCAGGCGGTCACGCCACCAAGAAAAGCGAACAAGATCAGCCCGCCCGAGGTCCACGAAGCCCGCCTACGAGCCCGCCACCAGCACTCGTCCCGACGCACCAGCGTCGAACACGCCCTCGCCGATCACAAACGTCGGAAGCAGCTGACCCGGTGGACCCACCGGCGCGAGACCCTCCCCGCCACCTACCGGGCCATCGCCGGCCTCGTCTCCGACCACACCGCCAACGCCTGACCGCGACCCCGATCAGGCAAACACGGCCTCACCCGCTGTCACGCACCGGCTCGTTAGGAGTGAGGTTGGGCGATCACACGTGTGACCTGCGCATTCCGTGCCGTGGGCAGAGTCCGGCCGAGCTTACCCCCGCAGATCCCGGTTCCCCGTGAGTCCCTGTCCGTTCTGACACGGGAGTGGCACGGCCGCGGGACCGTGCCTCGGACCCCTCGATGCGAACTATGGGCCGGGCGGTCGTTGAGGTTTCGCGGGCTGGTCAGGACGTCGGTACCGGTGGCTGACAGCCGTTCGTGGTCGTAGGGGTTGCTGTACTTCAATGCTGTACGGGGTTGTCGGTGGCAGGCACTAACGTGGCCGCAGCGTCCCGTCGATCTTCGTACGCCGGAGGAGCCACGATGCCCGCAGACACACCCGAGCCGCCCGCGCAGGATCCACGCACCCTGACATCGGAGTACGCGGGCCTCGCCCGGGAAACCACCCTCCTCAACCCGGAGCCCGGCGACCCCGGCGCGCGGGAGAGCTCGCTGGGAGGCAAACTGCTGTGGCCCGCGGACGAGCCGTGGCCATACTGCGCGCAGGAAGACCACTGGACGTTCGGCCCCGACCTGTCCAACAGGACCGAGATCGTCCCGGGCGCGGTGCCGATGGTGCCGATCCTCCAACTGTTCGCCCGGGACGTGCCGGGGCTGGAGTTCCCGGAGGGAAAGGACTTGCTACAGCTGGTGTGGTGCGCGCTGATGCACGAGCAGGATCCCAGGCTGCTAGTGATGCCGCAGTTGTACTGGCGCAACGAGGCGGAGGTCATGGCCCGTGGGCTGCTGTCCGAGATCCCCGAGGTGAGCGAGGGGGAGTACGACGAGGACAACATGCCGGAACCGTCCACGTTGTCCCCGACGACCGCGGAGGACTTCCCGAGCTGGCATGATCTGCCCGAGGACATGCGGGAGACCTGGGAACCCCGTCTCGGGTCGCCGACGGGCGGCGCCTTGTGGCCGCCCGACTCCCACGTCGTCGGGACGAAGGTCGGCGGCTGGCCTGCCTGGACGCAGCCCGCCGACTGGCCGAACTGCGAGAGCGGGCACCGCATGGAGCACCTTCTGACCATCACCGGCGACATACAGCTGGGCGACTGCGGCGGCGTCTACTTCTTCCACTGCCGCCAGTGCCCCGGCCTCCCGTGGGACTGGCGCTTCGACTGCCACTGACAGCTGAGGTCGGTGGAGCGACTTTGGCCTGATCACGGACTGGGACGCTCGCGCGGCGGGTTCACCACCAAGCTGCACCTGGCCGTCGAACAGGGCCAGAAGCCCATGTCGATCGTGGTGACGGCAGGGCAGCGCGGCGACTCGCCGCAGTTCGAACCGGTGCTGGACAAGGTCCGCGTGCCCCGCATCGGGCCGGGCCGGCCGCGCGTCCGCCCCGATCGCGTGCGCGCCGACAAGGCGTACGCCTCCCGCAGGAACCGCGCCTACCTGCGCCGGCGCAGAATCCGCTGCACCGTCCCGGACAAGGCCGACCAGGCACGCAACCGCCAGAAGCTCGGCTCCCGCGGCGGCCTGCCGCCGCATTTCGACCCGGCCGACTACCGCGAGCGTCACGCGGTCGAGTGCGGGATCAACCGCCTCAAGCGGCACCGCGCCGTCGCTACGCGATACGAAAAACTCGCCGTCCGCTACGAAGCGACAGTACGGGTCGCAACGATCAATCAATGGCTATGACGCTGTCTCGCGCGTCATCACATACGCGTTCCCGACGTCAGGATCGCCGTAGAAGAAGAACAGCTTCAACTCGTCGTGCTGATCGCGGTCCACGTAGAAGTACCGCGAATAGGTTGTTGGGGGCTCAGGAGCCAGAGGGTCATTGGCCGTCAAGGGAAAACGACTCTCGACCTGAGTCCGGGCCGTCAACGCCAGTCTGACCTTCTGTCCACCATCGGCGTCGGTCAGTTGCCAGGTTCCCGTACCGGAGAGGCGCCAGCCGTCCTCGAAGTCAAAGTCCTGACCGTCGAGTCTCTCAAGAAGGGCCGTTCCGTCTTCACGAAATGCGACGCGAACGCCCTCGACGTTCTCCCAGCCCCCGGCGACTTCGGCCGGCGTAGCGTCACGGAGCCCTGTTCCCCCGTAGTAATGACAGGGACCGCACGCCGTCAGAACAGTCAACGCCCATACCGATCCGCCGAGCATGGCCCCCCGCGCATGCAACCTGCTCCCACCCGCCACCAGACCCGCCCGTCCTACGCCCGCATCGGCCAACCGATAGAAGTGGGCTGTGGAGGGATACTTTGCCAGTCCTGTCCGTACAGACAGTTGCAGCCTGAACCATCGAGCCGGACGCAGGGTGCGCACGTGTGGTGCTATTTCCTCCGGCTCGCCTCGATCACGAAGGCGGCTATCAGGCAGGCCGCGACCGCGGCCGCCGAACCGAAGAAGATCCCCTCGAAGACCAAGCCGTTCGCGCCCTCGACCGTGCCATCTTCATGCATACAAGACTTCTCGAAAGGGAAGCTGGCCGTACGCAGAACCTCGCAGTGGTTCTGCAGGTCCTCATTGACCACGCTCGCCTTGATCCAGGACAGAGCCCATACGAGGAAAAAGATCCCGGCGAAGGCGCACACGGCGCCCCACAGCCGGTTCAGTTGAGCATCACGCGTGCCGGTTCTCGTCATACGGCGGAGCCTACTGGCGGACGCTCCAAGCGGTCCGCCTGTTCGACCGCCTCCAGCAGCCGACTTGACGCGCTAACCGGCTGAGGTGTTTCCGCTGCCGATCGGTTCCTTCAGTCAGTATCGGCTGGCGACCGTCGTGCCGTGCATCGAGTCCTCCCTCCCTGCGTGTCCGAGCGCTGGGGCCGGCCGGCTCCGGGCCGTGCACCGGAAGTCCTGCCGGATGGCGCGAGCCGATCTCGACGACACATGGCTGTCAGTGCCCTCAAGTAGATTCTGTCCGTTCGACCCGACGGGTGGGTCGTCGAACTGAGGGATTCGTCGTCGTGAGCATCTACCTGCATTTTCGTGCCGTGTCGGAGTCCGGGATTCGGGACGACCACACCTGGCTCGCTGCGTTCATGTCCGAGGCTTGGGAAAACGACGAAGCCGAGTACGCAGCAGGCATTGCCCACTCGATCAACAAGAGCTGGAACGCTGTCAACGACCTCTATGCCGCGGCCGATGCCCTCTGCACAGACGCCGACGAGCCGTGGACACTGCCGATCTACGGCGGCCGCCCCGTGCCCCACGGCACGGATGCGGACCCCTCCGATCCACCGCTGATGCTTCTGGAGCCGTCTGGAGTGTCACGGGCCGCGCGTTTCCTTACGGCTGTCCCTTTCGACGATCTGTGGAACGTTGTCGATGTCAGGTTCACTGCCCTCGGCCGGACCAGGCAGGAGCACCTCGAACATCACCGGGGCCTGCAAGAGTTCTACGGGCAGGCGGCTTCGGCAGGCCACGCCGTGGTCAAAGCGGTGTGGGCTTGAGGCGTGACCACGTGCCGGTCACAGCCATTCGTTGATGGATGCAACCAGCACAGTCGCCTCGTAGCGGACGGCGAGTTCGTCGTACCGGGCGGCGACGGCGCGGTGCCGCTTGAGGCGGTTGATCCCGCACTCGACCGCGTGACGCTCGCGGTAGTCGACCGGGTCGAAATGCGGCGGCCGGCCGCCGCACGAGCCGAGCTTCTGGCGGTTGCCTGCCTGGTCGGCCTTGTCCGGGACGGTGCAGTGGACCCCCCGGCGGCGCAGGTAGGCGCGGTTCCTGCGGGAGGCGTACGCCTTGTCGGCCCGCACCCGATCGGGGCGGACGCGTGACCGGCCCGGACCGACGCGGGGCACGCGGACCTTCTCCAGCACCGGTTCGAACTGCGGCGAGTCGCCGCGCTGCCCCGCCGTCACCACGATCGACATGGGCTTCTGGCCCTGTTCGACGGCCAGGTGCAGCTTGGTGGTGAATCCGCCGCGCGAGCGTCCCAGCCCGTGATCACGAGGCTCGGTGAACACGCCACCTGGCGGTTCCTTCTGCAGATCGCCCTGCTTGTGAGCCCCGGCCGCATGCTGATGGGCGCGACAGACCGTGGAGTCGACGCTCGGATCCCACGTGATCGCACCTTCCGCATCGGCCAGGGACTGGAGCCGGGTGAGGATCCGGTGCCAGGTGCCGTCCCGCTGCGCCACCAGCGGAACAGGTCGCAGACCCGGCCCCACGGCCCGTACTCGACGGGCACGTCCCGCCACGGAACACCGCTCCGAACCCGGAACCGTATGCCGTCGATCAACTGCCGGCGGGGCCAGACGGGCGGCCGCCCCGTTTTGGCGCCTTTCGGCGACAGCGGTTCCAGCACCGCCCACTGCTCGTCCGTGAGATCTCCCCGACCCATGAACCGTGATCATTCACAGCCCAAGACCTACTTTCGATACACGGCCCAGGCGCGGCACCCGGGTCCCTCGTGCGCCGTCATGGTCCTGTGTGGATGTGGGAGGCCCACTGGGCGGGCTGGGAGCCCTCCCTCACATCACGCAGCCGCCGTACCGCCGTGTGCAGCGCGCGGGCCGGGTCGGAGCCCGCCGTGACCAGCTGCTCGTACACCTCCTCCGCGATCCCGGCCGCCGCCCGGTCCCCCACCGGCCACAGCGTGGAGATCACATGCGGATAGCCCGCCGCCTGAAACGCCGAGGACAGATGGATGACCTCGTCCGGCAGATCCACCCCGGGACGGCCGGTGCCGCAGGCGGACAGGTAGGCGAGGAACGCCCCCGGCGTCCGCGTGCCCATCACGTCGGCCACGGTAAGCGAGCCGCCGGACAGATGCAGCCGGCCGGCCGACGGGCGGTCCAGGTTGCCGGTCGCGTGACAGGCGAAGTGGACCCAGTCGCTCTCGGCGAGGGCCGCCCGCACCGCGTCGGGACGCGCCTCCTCGTCGCTCAGTACCCGCAGACCCGTGATCCGCGCTCGCAGACTTGCAATCTCCTGTTCAGCCGCCGGCAGCTCCGGGACGCCCGGCACGCGTGGTACGCACACGGCGAGCGGCCGCAGCGGACGGCGGGCCCCACTCGATCCGGCCGCCCGGCGGGCGTGGCGCAGGGCGCGCAGGGTGACCGTGTAGGAGGGCACCGCGCGGTCAATGAGCGTGCGGCCGTCCCCGGCGGTGTGGTGGCCCGCGGCGTGCAGCGGCAGGAACCCGAGCGCGGCGGTCGGCATCAGCCACAGCCGGGGAAGCGGTGCGCCGGCGGCCGACGCCCGGGTCAGGCCCAGGGCCGTCAGCACCGGTTCGGCCACGGTGTCCCACAGCCAGGCGAGCGTACGGCCGACGTAACGGCTCGCTGCGTGCACGTCCAGCGGGTCGAACCGGTCGCCGCCGCCGAGGATCTGGAGCGCCGTCAGGAAGGCGGCGGCCCGCTCCTCGACGATCGGTGCCGACAGGTCGGGCAACGGCACGGACGACGCGCCGGCCGCGGTGAGCAGCAGCGCGTCACAGCCGTACTCGCTGACGTTCACCGCGACGACGGGTCCGGCCTCGGCCTCCGCCGCCGGGTCCGAGCAGGACGTGCCGGGCACGGCCGGTACGTCCGGACGGGTGCCCGCCGGGGTGCCGGCGTCCTCCACCGTCCGGGCCAGCAGCACACCGCGCCCGGCCTCCAGGACGTCCATCGCTGCCGCGGCGTCGCCGTCGTGCCGCAGTACGGTGGCGGCGGCCCGGGTGGACAGCAGCGGATATCCCTTGAGACTGAACATCAGATCGTCGCCGTCCAGCCGGGCCGTGCCCACTTCGGCATAGGCGAGGACGGCGGTCCGGTGGCCCTCGGCGGCGCCCGCCCAGTCAACGGCGGCCGCGGCGAGCCGGCCCCAGGAGCGGCCCGCGATGGCCCGCACGTGCGGGTTGGCGTTCCGGTTCCGGGCCGCGGCGGACAGGACACGGATCGCCTGCGCGCGGTCGTCGGGGTCCTGGGTCGCCTCGTACAGATTCTGCAATGCCGTACCGAGGTTGGCCAGCCGCACTGCCCGGGCGGGATCACCGGCCGGGGTGTCGGCCAGTGCCGAGCGGGCCAGCCGGACCGCCTCGCGCAGCCGTGCCACGTCCTCGGCGCCGGGCGGCGGATCGGACGGCGGCGTGAAGGTGCCGGTCCGCAGGAACTCCTCGAGCACCTGCTGGCCGAACCAGGCGGCGCGCGCCTCCTCGCCGTCGGCCTGGTGCGCCCGCTGCAGTATCTGGCTCAGGTGCGCGGCCGCCTGCGCGCGCTTCGGCGACCACTCCGGCAGCCCGTCCAGCACCGATTGCTGGAGCTCGACCGCCTCGTTGAGGTCGGCGGGCGCCGCGGCACGGCTGCGGGACCGCCATTCCAGCGCGTTCGCCAGCGCATCGGCCAGGGCCGGGCGCACCGGGTGCCTCGGGTCGGCCACGGCGAGCCCTTCGCGCAGCACGCCGATCGCCTCGTCCAGGGCGGGGAGGTCGCCGTACCGCTGGTGTTTTTGGAGGAGCCCGACTCCCAGCGTGCACAGGTACCGGACGCGCACCGGTTCCTCGTGCGGGGTGTCGCGGACGGCGTCACGCTGGAGCTCGAGCGACTCCAGGAGCATGCGGCTGTCGTCGGTGAGGTCGTACAGCTCCGCCAGCGTCAGGGCCAGACTCGCCCGCACGTGCGGATCCCGGGGCCGGGCAGCGGAGGCGGCGCGCAGCAGGGCGACCGCTCGGCGCAGGGTTTCCTGCCGGGTGGTGGCGGTACCGAGATGGCGCAGCAGGTCGCCGAGGAGGCGCAGCCGGTCCGGGTCGTCACCGTCGGCCTCCAGCGCTCGTTCGGCCAGCTGCACGCCCCGGTCGAGATCCCGGCGGTCCTCCCGGAGGCCGTAGCGCCACAGCAGGTTGCGGGCGAGCGCCTCCTCGTACTCGGGGCAGCGCTCGGGGGCATGGCGCCGGGCCAGTTCCAGGGCACGCTCGCAGGCCGCGACCGCCTCGTCCAGGTCCTGTGCCCGGCCGGTCGCCTCGGCCCGCATGGCCAGGGACTGGGCGAGCATGCCCAGCACCTCCAGGTGGAACGGCTCCGCGGAGTCGTTAGCCTCGGCACGCCGGTCGGCGACCCGCCAGGCCTCGACGGCCCGGTCCAGGGCGGCCTCGCCTCCCTCGACGAGCGAGAACCACAGCGTCCGTGCCAGCGCCCGGTGGTAACCGGTGATCACCTGGATGTCCGCACGATCGTGCGGGATTCGGTCGATGTCCTCGGTGAGGCGGACCAGCGCCCGCATGGCGTCGGGCTCACGGTGCTCCCTCACCCGGTCCGACAGCCGGGTGACGAACGGCAGCAGGACGCGCACCCGGTAGGAGTCCGGTGACGTCACGTTCTCGACGGCGGCCAGCAGCAGTTCGACGGCACCGGGCAGCGACCGGGCACCGACGATGTCGAGGGCGTCCGCGAGAGCGTGTGCGGCGGAGCTGTCCGGTGGCTGCTGCCTGCGGAGCGCGCTCGTGTACGGCGCTAGAGCGGCGACGGCCGCGTCGGCGGCGTTTCGGTCCCGCCGCTGCACGGCTTTCGTCAGGGAGTCGACCAGCGGGGCGTGGGGCGTCGGCATCAGGCGTCTCCTCTCTCCTCCTTCGGGCACGCCGGCTCGTCCTGCGGCGCACACGGGCACGGCACGGCGTCAGCGGAGTCGGTGGCACGTCAGCCCACCCGGCACTCCAGGACGAGCCGCAGCGGGCGGGGCACGTGCGCGGGCGGCGCGCCGGTGCCGGCCGGCGCCGCACGCTCCAGATCCAGCAGCGGGCGGAAGCAGCGCAGTGCGGCGGCCAGGTCGTCGGCGGCGGGCTCCCCGGCAAGCGTCTGGCAGACGTGGCGCTGCCAGTGCAGCATCCCGCAGGTCTGCAAGGTCACCGGGTCGATGAGGGCGTTGGGCCCAGTCAGGGCCAGTGCCTCCAGCAGCGCCTCGTCGTCGAGCAGCAGCGCCGGGTCACGGCTCGCCTCGAACTGGGCGAGCCGTTCGAGGATCGCCGGCAGCAGCCGTACCCAGACCGGTCCGGGCAGGCCAAGCGTCTCCGGCGCCTCCCCCAGACGTCGCCGCCAGCCCTGCTCATCGCCGACGGCCCGGCCCTTCAGATAGCAGGCGACACGTCTGCGCAGCGCCCGGCGGCGGAAGGCGCCCGCCGGGGCGGTGTCGTGGGTGCGCAGCCCCACACCGGACATGAGGGCCCCCACTGGCACCTCGTCTGCGGAACCGGGCACGAACTTGGCCGCCTCCGCGACGGTCGCCGCGGCCCACCACCACAGTTCGTGCACGACCGGCCGGAAGAGCGGCAGGGACCCCTTGATCCGCGGGGTGCGCCGGGCAGCGTCCACGTAGTCGAGGGCGATCGCCATCCAGCAACCAGGGTCGACGAGTTCGGACGGCTCCGGTCCCCCGAACAGCCACTCGGGTCCCCGCTCACCGGGCTGCGGCTCGGCGTACGGACGGGCGGGCCGGCCGAAGACGAACAGCCGCGAGTGCCCGCAGCCCGGGCACACGCCGTGCCACTCGCTCGCCCCGTGCCGGCCGGCCGCCACGTCCTCGATGTGCTGGGGGCTGAAGGCGCGCTGGCCACAGACGCAGGGGTTGACCATGACGTACGTCTCGGCCTCGTACCGGGTCCGGGCGATCGGGAGCACCATGCGTCGACACTAAGACACAACTTCGCTCTGCCGAGAGGCGTTTGACGACTGCGGGACACGGCCGGGGGATAGGTTCACCCTATGGATCAATCACCCGACCCCGTGGCCGCCCTCTGCGCCCAGCTCCAGGTGCTGCGCGTGTGCGCTCCCGAGGAGGCGGAGCGACTGGTGGCCGGTGCACGGCAAGGAAGCGACATCGGCGCGGAGCTGTCCCGGCTGCTGCTGCGGCTGGACATGGCCGTCGTCTCCGACACCGACCGGAGCGCTCCCGTCGGTCCCGCGATGATCGGCGGCTTCGGCCGGCACGCCGTGCACGAGCACTTCCGCTGCCCCGCCGAACGGTGTTCCCGGGTGCAGGCCCGCCGGCCGGCCGCGCCCGCGCCGGTCTGCCACCTGGAAGGCGTCCCGATGCGGCTGACGCGGAGCTGACGATGGACGTCGTCCTCGCCGAACTGGGCCGCCGGGCGGCCGAGAAGTGGGTCTCCCTGCTGACCCTTCCCGGTCTGCTGTTCATCGCCGCCGCGGCGGCCGGGCGGGTGCTCGGACACACCGGCTGGGCGGACGTCGGCACACTCGCGGACGCGGGCCGACGCGCCGCGGCCGACTTGGCGCGGGAGGGCACCCTGACGGTCGTCATGGCCGCCGCCCTGCTCCTGCTGTTGGCCACGGCCGCGGGTCTGGCCGCGACCGCCGCCGGACGGGCGGTACGCCTGTTCTGGCTCGCCGAGGGCCGGATACCGCCCGGTCCGTCCCTGATCGCCCGCCGGAGCCACCGCTGGGAGGCCGCGCAGCAGGCGTACGCGGACCACAGCGAGACGGTCGCCCGCCGGATATGGGAGGCAGGGGTGGGCTCGGGGGGCCGTGCTGGTCCGGGAGACTCGGGTGATCCGGCGCCCCCAGTGGACCCGGCGCGCCAAACTGACTCGGGCCGGCCGTATGACCCTGCGGGCGACGCAGCCGAGTTGGACCGTCTCGCCGACAGGCGCAACCGCATCTGTCTGGCCGAACCGACGCGGCCGCTGTGGATCGGGGACCGGCTGGCGGCGACCGACGCACGGGTGTACGCGGCATACGGGCTGGACTTGGGCACGGCGTGGCCGCGGCTGTGGCTGACCGTGCCGGAGGAGACGCGGGCCGAGGTGCGGCTGGCCGCGACCGCCTTCGACGCCGCCGCGGGCCTCGCCGGGTGGGGGCTGCTGTATCTGCTGCTGGGAGCCGTCTGGTGGCCGGCCGCGGTCGCCGGAGCGGTGGTGTGCGCCGTGGGCTGGCGGCGCGGCCGGGTCTGTGTCTCCGTCTACGCCGATCTGGTCGAGTCCGTCGTGGACCTGCACGGCCGCCCGCTCGCCCAGGCCCTCGGTCTGACGGAGGACCCGGGCCCCATGACGGAAGAACTCGGCACGGAGATCACCGCGGTCGTGCGCAAGGGGGCCTGACGGCGCCGTCGACGCGGCGGTCCCGGTCGGCCAGCCGCCGGCCCGGCCCGCACGGCCCGCCGCGCTATCCCGGCGCACCTGCGCTGCGCCGCAGTCACCTAACGGTCGCCGGTTCCGCAAGCTTGTCGGGGTCGTGCGGCGCCGGGGTGGCGGCAAGCCCACCGGTGGCCGGCCATGGGCTCTGCCCCGGGAGAGCCGCGTACTGCTGGTGGCCGCGTACTGGCGGACGAACCTCACGATGCGGCAGCTCGGGCCTCTGTTCGGGATCTCGAAGCCGGCCGCGGACCGGGGCATCGACCACATCGCTCCGCTTCCGGCCCTGGCCCCGGTGCGGCGCCGCCATCCGCTGGCACGGTGCTGATCGTGGACGGCACCCCGGTTCCCACCCGCGACCGCAGCGCGGCCGCCTCCAGCAAGAACTGCCACTACTCCACCAACCACCAGGTCGTCATCGACGCCCATACCCGGCTGGTCGTGGCGTCCGGACGCCCCTTGCCCGGCAACCGCCACGACGCCCGCGCCCACCGCGAATCGGACGTGGAAGGGGCCGTGAAGAACGCACCCGTTCCCGGCGACGGCGGCTATCGCGGTACTCCTGCTCCCATCCCGCACTGGCCACGCAAAGACCGGCCACTCACCCCCGCGCAGCAGGCCGACAACACCCTCCACCGCCGAGTGAGAGCCCGTGTTGAGCACGCCTTCTCCAGGATGAAGACCTACAAGATCCTCCGCGGCTGCCGACTACGCGGCGACGGCGTCCACCACGCCATCCTCGGCGTGGCCCGGCTGCACAACCTAGCCCTCGCTGGACGAACCCCACCTCAGTCGAGGACGTCAAGTCCCGTCCTCCACCCCTTACGGGACGGCGTTTGGAACCGCTGACGAAATGAGGTGCCTCCGACTCAAGGTGGAGTGACGGCACCGCGAGTCGTACTGGCGTCATTGCCTCAGAGAGTGAACTCGGAATGACAGCCCTTCCGGGCTGTGCAGTCTCAGAACGGAGTGGTCGGTCTCTCGGATCCAGGTAGTGGGACTCCGGCCACCGCCGCCGATCTGCACGCGGGAGATGACACCACCCAGATCATCGACCCCGACGGAGAGTTCCCACGCGGGACAGCGATGGGTTCGCGCGCCGCGATGAATGCGGCGGCCGTCAGAGGAGTACCTGTCAACTGGTGGTAGAAGTCCCGGGCCTGGTCCGGTTGGCCGCAAGCCAGGACCATGTGGTGTGGGGCGCCTACGAAGCGAGGCGGGAACTTCCACCCGGTGAACCCATGAGGTTGCCACAGGGAGAAGGCAGCGCCCACCGGGTCGATCAGCGTCGCCGTACGGCCCTGATCGCCCGCGTCAAAGGGAGCCACGACAAGGCGCGCGCCGTTTGCCGTCGCGGCTTCGGTGCGGCAGTCGACGTCGTCAACGGCCAGGTGGTAGGCGACGTGGGCGGGTGTGTCCGGCGGGTAGATCGGGTTCGCAAGGTCGCTGACACTGCCGATCTGGTACCCGCCGATGGTTGTCTTGGTGGCCTGGCGCCGGTCCTCCTCATCCACCGCAAGACACCAGCCCAGTGCCTCCGACAAGAAGGCGGCGGTGCCGGACGGTTCGCGGACTTTCAGGTCCATCCAGCAGAACTCGTTCAGCGAACCGAGGGCGGTCATCGTGTCCTCCTTGTCTCTCGGGTGGTGGGTATCGGCTCGCCGGGCGACTGCGCAAGCGGGTTTCAGCTGCCGGCCGTGCGAGAGCGTTGGCGGGAAGCCGCAAGTCTCTGCTGCGCGTGCAGTGACACCAGTCGTCTCCAGCAGATGGGAGCGCATCCGAGGGTGGGGAAGGCTTCGTGGATGTCGTCGCGTACCTCCCCGCGGATCCGCAGGCGGCGAAACCAGTGCAGGTGAGCGAAAGCGCGCTCGACGACCCAGCGTCGGGTGCCGAGTCCGGAGCCGTGTTCGGTGCCGCGGCGGGCGATCAGCGGCTTCGCGTCGAGGGCCCGGACCAGACGGCGGTACTTGTCGTGGCCGCGGTCAGCGAGGATCACGTCCGGGCGGCGCCGGGGCCGGCCACGCTTGCCCCGCACCGGCGGCACGGCCTGGAGGAGCGGGATCAGCTGGGTGGCGTCGTTGCGGTTGCCACCGGTCAAGGCGGCAGCGAGCGGGGTGCCGGTGGCGTCAGTGATCAGACGATGCTTACTGCCCGTCCCGCCCCGGTCGACGGGGCTTCGTCCGGTTTTGGCTCCCCCTTCAACGCCCGGATGCGGGAGCCGTGGACCGCCGCGCGGGAGAAGTCCAGGGCGTTCGCGCCGCGCAGTTCGGCGAGGAGAGCCTTGTGCAGCCGGGGCCGCACTCCGGCCTCAGCCCACTCGGCCAGGCGGCGCCAGCATGTCATGCCCGAGCCGAAGCCGAGTTCCTGCGGCAGATGTTCCCAGGTAATTCCGGTATGCGGTACGAACAGGATGCCCTGGAACACCGGTCGGTCCGGATGCCGCTCGCCTCCTGGATGCCGGGTCCGACGCTCGATCCTGGGCAGCAGCGGCTCGATCACCGCCCACAGTTCGTCGTCGACTTCCCACGGCTTCGGCCGTGCCACCCCGCACCCCCAAATCGTCGGTCCTGGAGTGATGCAATCACCTCGAAGATCATTTCGTTAGGACTTCTCAGAGGGCGGTTCGTAAGGCAATGTCCGGCTCGTCGCTGGGTTCGGGTGGGAGGTGCTGTTCGGTCCTCCGCGCCGGAGAAGAGCGCGAGGCGGCCCGCCAGGGCTTCATCAGCAGCCTCGGTGTCGCCGGTTCCCCGGCTGGGCCGCACCCTTGACCTCAACCTTGGTTGAGGCGCAACACTCGGCGCATGGAGATCACAAAGAGCAGCACCATTCTCTTCCGCAATACCATGCGCATCACGGACGGTCACCTCGACGGTTTCCGGCGCGCCATCGCGCAGGCGGTGGCATTCGCTCAAGAGCACGGCCCTCAGCTCATGGTCGAGGTCTTCATCGACGAGGAGCGGATGCTGGCGCACAGCTTCCAGCTCTACCGCGACTCCGATGCCATCCGCGCCCACTGGCGGCTCTCGGATCCGTACATCCGGGAGGTGATGGAGCACTGCACCGTGCAGCACTTCGAGATATTCGGCGCACCGGACCATGACATCGTGGCGGCCCTCAAGACCCCCGATGGCGAATCCTTCCCCTTCGTCGTCTCGCCGCGCCTCGCCGGCTTCAACCGTCTCGGGACGCCCGGCTTGGATGAATCACGCTCTTAGCGGAGTTCATGACTCTTTGAGTGGGTCTGCTGTCGCCTGACGGTGTGGCTGCGGGGCAGAATCTGCCGGTCCGCGCTTGTTGATCTGGGCTGTGACCGGGTGAGTGGACGCAAGCCGTACCCGAGCGACTTATCGGACGAGCAGTGGTCGTCGATCGAGCCGGTGATCACCGCGTGGAAGGACCGGCACCGCTCGGTCAGCGGCCACCAGGGCGCCTACGACATGCGGGAGATCGTGAACGCGATCCTCCACCAGGGGCGGACCGGCTGCCAGTGGACCTATCTCCCGCACGACCTGCCGCAGAAGAGCGCGACCTACTACTTCGCCGCCCGGCGGTCGGAAGAGGACGGCACAACCGAACTCAACGAACCTGGTCCTCAGACGAGCTGAAGGTTGCCGACGGGATCGTGAAGAAGGCCACCGCCGCGAAGACCGCCGCCGCGAAGACCGCCACACTCGCCGCGAGGGCCAAGGCACTTGGAAGAGACCAGCTCACGACGGGCCCGGCAACCGCTGCCCCCAGGGCGAATCCGGTGATTTTCAAACTGGCGCCAGTAGTGAAGATCTGGCCTCGTAAGTGGTCTGGGGCCTCCCGGTGGCGGATGGCGAACAAGGCGGCCAGCTGGGGTCCTTCACCGATCCCCACCACGAGTACCGCCACGACAAGCACCACGGGTGACTCCACCGTGGCCAGGGCCAGCGCGGCAGCCTGGACAAGGGCACTGGCCCAGATGATCGTGTCGGGGGCGACTGCACGCGGAAACCGGGCGAGTACGGCGTTGGCCGCCAGGGCGGAGACAGCCGCGCAGGAGAGCAACACCGCGCCACGGCCGGCTCCGCCCAGAACACGTTCACCCAAGAGCGGGATGCACGCCGTCAGCAGGCCCTGGGCGACACAGGAGACGACTGAGGTAAGGGTCGCCCGGGCCAAAGACGGTCTTCCGACGATGACCCGCATTCCGGCAGCAAGGTCGCGAATCACCGAGGTCGTCTGAGCGCCCCGCGCCCGAGAGGGACGGGCGGGCAGCATCCATGCGGCGGGCAGCGCCAAGGCGATGAGCACCACGGAGACCACCACGGCCGACGGGGCTCCCAACGCCTCCGCCACACCGCCGGCGAGAGCCGGACCGGCCAGACTCGCCACGCTGAACGTCATGGCATCGAGCGCGTTCGCCCGGGGCAGGTGGTCGCCAAGCACCACACGAGGCAGTTGAGCCGTCCAGCCGCCCGACAGAGCAGGCCCCAGCAGCCCTGCCACCACGGCGATCACGATGGTGACGGCGAACGGCAACCGGCCGAGCCCCACGAGAATCATCCCCAGCCCCGCCGCGTACAGCACGAGGGTCACGGCCAGCAGGAGCCCCGGCCGCCCTGCTCTGTCGAGGAGCGCCCCGAGTACCGGTCCCCCGACCGCGGCAGAAATCGTGATGCCCGCAAGCAGCGACGACGCTTCGACGGTCGATCCGGTCAGGGCAAACGCTGCCAGCATCAGCGCCGGTCCCGACATCTCGTCCCCGGCACGAGCTGCCACTGCTCCGGCGAGATACAAACGGAGTGAGTAACGCCTTTTCATCAGCGAGACGTTACGGAGGTAACCCAAAACTCAGCAAGATGCGTTACATTCCACGGGTGCTCTCCAACAGCGACGACTGGTCCACCCGGCACTCCGTGCTGACCACGGCTCGACGGACCGCTGCCCTGATCAACGCTCTCGCCGAGGACCGCCCCGACCCTGCCGGAGTCGCCGACGTGCTCCGCGAGTACGGCGAGACCGACCCCATCGACCTCACCGCCCGCGATGTCGCCGGGATGCGCGCAGCCGCGGCCCTGCTGCGGCAAGTCTTCGCCGCCGAGCACGCCGACGATGCCGCAGCCACTCTCAACCGCCTTCTGCAGGACCACACCGGAGCGCTCCGCCTGACCTCGCACGGCGGCAACGCCCCTTGGCATCCCCACCTCGACCACGACGACAACGCCCCCTGGGACGAGTGGCTCCTCGCCTCGTCCTGCATGGCCCTGACCGTCCTCGTCTGGGACCGCCAACGCCCGCCCGGCAGGATCTGCACATCACCCAGCTGCCGTAACGTCTTCATCACCCAGGGCAGCGGCCCGGAACGCCGCTACTGCTCCCGCCGATGCGCGACCCGCGAACGAGTCGCAGCCCATCGACGCTCCCACTCCCCCGAGCAGTCGAGCGACATCAAGTAGGGCGCTCAGGATCCGACGCGACATCGCTCAAACTTCGATGAGAATCGCTCAACCTTCGCTGCGACAGGTCAGGGAGGCCGTCGACCCGCTCGAGCGCGTGCCCGGCCGCCGTCGGTGAGCGCGGCTGCGCACGGCCTCGATGCTCGGAGTGTTCACGCGGTGCCGGGCGACGGCGGCGACGAGTCCCGAGTAGTCCCGCACGGCGAGTTCCTCGCCGAGCGGTTCCTCTTGCCGGTCCAGGAGCCACCGGACGTCGATGTGCAGGTCCAAGATCAGGCCACTCGGCGCGCGCTGTCGACGCCCGAGGGCAGGCCGCCGAATTCACGGTCGAAGGCTTCGGCGGTGCCGGGCCGCGCGATGGCCGCGCGGAACGCCGCGGTGGCGTCGGCCAGGCGCAGCTGGTTCTCCTCCTGGACGGCCGGGTCCGCCAGCAGGGCCCGGACACTCGTGCCCCGGGCGGCCGCGATGGCGGCGAGCCGGGCCCTGGTCTCGGTGTCGATCTTCGCCGTCATGTCTGCCACACGTCCGAGCACGCATCCATGACTCCCTTCGTGAATACCGTTCGCGCCTTCCCCGGAGGGTGGGAGCCGGGGAAGGCAGCATCGGACGCGCCGCGGCCGGCGGCCACCGTTCCGGTCGGCGACACCGGGGTTTTCCGGGCCGGCGCGTACCCGCCGACCGCCCTTCGCCGGGCGCCGTGCAAGCGAACCAGAGCCGAGAGCCGCGCGGGCCATCGAGGGGCGCGGCTTGTCGGGATTGCCAGGTGGGGGCTCTCAGCGGCGGCAGGATTCCCGGCTGTCGGGATTTCGGTGACCCGCTGCCGCCAGGGCGTGGGACTCGGGCGCCACCAGCGCGGTGTCGGCCCGCGGGCTCAGGCGAGGGCGGCGACCAGCAGGGCGAAGGCGACCATGATGACGGCGACGCGGACGTAGTGGAAGCGGTCCCAGCGGTTCATCTGCTCCTTCCAGTCCTCGGGCCGGTTCTCGGGGGTCCACGTCTTGCCCCGGTTGTTGATCGGGACGAGCAGCAGAAGCGACATGATCACGCTGAGAATCAGCAGCGCGCCGGCGGTGACGACGAGGCCGGTGCCGTGGTGGTGCCATCCGGCGACGGCCCAGACCGCGACGAGGACGAGTGAGGTGATGTACCAGACCGGCATCACGGCGCCGAGCATCCGGCCCCCGTGGGCACGGCCGAGTTGGCCACTGTCATCGGGGAGTGCGTTGAGGATCGGGTTGATGACGAAGGCGACGGAGAACTCCACCCCCACCATCACACCGACGACCACGGTGGTGAACACCTCGAGTGCGTCGAACATGATGCCCCTCCTGGGATCTAGCATTGCTAGCCGATAAAGCAACGCTAGACCTGTCAGTGCTCTGTTGTCTAGCGATGCTAGGATCGGGCCATGTCGGTACAGGAACGCAAGCAACGCGAACGGGCGGAGCGCGAACGCCTCATCGTGGCGACAGCCCGCGAGCTCGCCGAGCAGCAGGGCTGGGACGCGGTCACCACCCGCCGGCTCGCCGAACGCATCGAATACAGCCAGCCCGTCCTCTACAGCCACTTCCGCGGCAAGCGCGAGATCATCGGCGCCGTCGCTCTCGAAGGCGCCGCCGAGATGGCCGTGATGCTGAGGACCGCGGCCCGCGCCGCGGACAGCCCGCGCGCCCGGGTCATCGCCCTTGCCCGCGCCTACCTCGACTTCGCCGAACGCAACCCGGCGGTCTACGACGCCATGTTCCAGCTCGACGGCGGTCTGGCGTTCGCGAGGGAGGACACCCCCGAACCGCTGAAGGACGCCTTCGCCGCCCTGCTGGAAAGCCTTGCGGAGGTCGCCGGGGACGGCGTCCACCCGGGACTGTTCACCGAGGTGTTCTGGGCGGCCCTGCACGGACTGGCCACCCTGACCCGGGCACGACGGCTCCCGCCGGAGGACACCGAGCGCAGGGTGAAGCTGCTGGTGGACCGGCTCGCCGTGATCTGACGCACCGCCCCGGCGGACGCAGCCAGTGATTGTGTCGAGGGGAAGCGGCAACGCGTGACGGTGCGTTGCGGGAACGTCTGGGGGTGCTCGGTCGCAGAGATGTCGGTGAGTCCCGGCAACGCCGCAGGGTCGGCGGGAGGCTGTACCGCGGTCGGCTGCAGGGTGCCTGTCGGCGGGCTTGACCGTTGTGAGCCGTCAGCGAACGGCCGTATGGCTGTCAGGGTGATCGCGCAGGCTGGGGGCATGGATGTGATCGAGGTACTGCCGAGGCTGTTCATGCTCCGCTTCCCGGTGGGGGCGGCTTATCTGTGGCGGGACGACGACGGGCTGACTTTGATCGACACCGGGACGGCGGACCGTGCCGCGCAGATCGAGGGGGTGGTGGACGGCGAACTGCGGCGGATCGTGCTGACGCACTGGCACGAGGACCACACGGGCTCAGCCGCCGAACTGGCTGCCCGGCACGGGGCGGAGGTGGTGGCGCATCGGCTGGAGGCGCCGGTGATCCGGGGAAACGTGGCCGGGGCGCCGCCGGTACTGGAGGATTTTGAGGTGCCGATCCGGGCGGCGCTTCCGCCGCTTCCCCCTGCTCCCCCGTGCCGGGTGGACCGGGAGGTGGAGGACGGGGACGTGCTGGCGTTCGGTGGCGGTGCGGTGGTGGTCGCGGTGCCAGGTCACACGGACGGGTCGATCGCCCTGCACTTGCCCGGGCCGAGGGTGCTGTTCACCGGTGATGCGGTCGCCAACGTCGGCCGGACCATGCTGGGTGTCTTCAACACCGACCGTCCCCGGGCCGTCGAGTCCCTGCATCGCCTCGCCGAGCTGGACGTCGAGACCGTGCTCTTCGGGCACGGTGATCCGATCACCGATGGCGCGGCGGCCGCCCTGCAAGGAGCAGCGGCCGCAGCGTGAGTCACCCCGGCGTGTGAACGCCGGCTCAGGCCACGGCTGCCTGTTCGGCTCTGGCTCGGGACTGGGCAAGGCGGTAGGCACCTCACGTTGCCATGCCGTCAAGTCGGGGACCGCAGAAGCCGTGTAGCGTGGTTCGCCTGTTCGTCGAACAGGCGGGGTGGAACGTTGGTCGACGTGGTGCGTGTCATGGAGGCGCTGGCCGAGCAGGGCGTCACGGTGCTGTTCAAAGCGGATGCGGAACGCATGCGTGACGGAGTGAGGCCATGGACCTTCGTCGCGAACGGTCTCCCCCTCCACGAAGACCTGCTCGTGCGTACTGATGCCGCTTCGGTGGAAGCCTGCTTGAAGGTCTGCCTGCCGCAGTTGCGTGCCCGTGGGCTGGTCATCCCTGACTGGGACCCGGCCAGCGGTGATCTATGCGGCGGCTGAAACTGTGGCTTCGAGCAAGGTCGGGAAGGCCAGGCTCTCGTCATAGCGCCGGCGTCGCTGAAGGCAGTAGTAAAGCTGTCCGAGCATGCGGTTGAAGAGGTTGCGCTGGGCCGCGGCATGCCAGTCGCCGTGCTCGCGTCGTCGCCGGTAGTGGGTGTTGGCACCCGCAGACGCCCGCAGTGATGCGAAGGCCCAGAGGTAACCGGTGTGGTTGAGCCGGTCGTTCTTCACCCACCGCCGCGTGATGGCCGACTTCTTGCCAGAGGCCCTCGTGATGGGTGAGGAGCCCGCATAGGCCTTCAGCCCACGGGCGTCGGCGAAGCGGCTGCGGTCGTCCCCGATCCCGGCCAAGAGCCGGGCGGCGAGCTGAACGCCGAGCCCGGGGAAGCTCAGCAGAACCTCCGCGTCCGGGTGCTGAGGAAATGTCTCTTCCACCGCCTTGGCAAGGTCGTCGGTGGCGGTGCAGGCCGCCTCTAGTTGGACGAGAAGGGCGAACATCTGCATGCCCGGCGCGTCCTCGATCTGCGGTGCCTGGTGGACCCACTCGTCGCGAAGGACGTCACGCATTCGGTTGGCCTCCGCCTCGATGCCGCGCTTGCGGCCCGCCCTCTTCAGGACGGCCTGCAGCTGCGTGCGAGTCAGCCGCGCGGCCCGGGAAGGCGTCGGGGCCGCCTTCAACAGCTCGCGCGCCTCGGGACGGCACAGACCGCTCTCCCGCTTGGCGACGGCCTCCAAGGCGGCCGGATAGTACTCCCGCAATAAGGAGCGGAGCTGGTTTGCGATCTGCTGCCGGTTCCACAAGGCGTCCTGCTGGGCGCGAGCGAGGACAGCGATGGCCCGGCCGAGATCGGAGTCATTGGGCAGTGCTCGGTGGGCGTGCATGTCGGTGCGAAGGATGTTCGCCAAGACCAGGGCGTCGCCAGGGTCGCTCCTCTTGCGCGAAACCGAATGCCGGTCTCGGTAGCGGGCCGCGGCCATCGGATTGCTCGCGAACACCTTCCGCTTGCCGGTCCGCAGCACAGCTGCCAATAGCCCTCGGGAGGTCTCGATCGCCACAGGGATCGGGTTTTCCTCGGTGCCGCCGTGCTCGGCGAGCAGTTCCAGCAGCAGCCGGTAGCCGGCCGCATCGTCGGTGATATGGCGCTTGGCCACCAGCGTGCCGGTGCCGTCGACCAGGGCGACGTCGTGGGTCCGTTCTGCCCAGTCGATTCCGCAGTAAATCAAGATGTCCCCCCTCGGATGTTCCAGTGTTTGCGCTGGTCACGAGCACATGCGGGCCACGCAGCGACCTAATCCCAGGACTCAACCAGCGGGCCGGTCCGCCACCTCACTAGCCGTTCGTGGCACCAGCGCGCCCCACGGGCCTCGGTCTATTGCCGGAGCTCAGACGGCTCGGGCTTGACGAGAGGTCACCATGCGGCGGGCTCGCGCCACCAACACCAACGAGGGATCAGGCCCGTGGTGTTGTCCGTCGTGGGGTCTCGAAGACGCCACCTCCTCTACGAGTGCCGCAACCGCGTGCCAAATGGCTGTTCAAGCATTCGAGCGGACTGGGGCAGCACCCTGGCTTTCCCGGCCCGTTAGCAAGGAATTAGGAGTCGGTGCCGGTTTCGATGACCGTGCCGTTGGGGGTGAGCCGGTCGACGATGGCTGCGCAGAGCCGGGGGTCGGTGAAGGTCTTGGTCGAGGAGCGTTCCTCCGACCACTGCCCGGAGGCCGGCGTGGTGAGCAGCTCGGCCGGCCGGGGCGCATCACCCAGATCCGGGACAATGCCGTCTACCTGAGCGTGGACGACCTCGGGCTCAGCCTGCGCCAGCGCATCGCCTACACCGAGACCAGCCTGCCCAGCCCGGCCGCCACCGCTCCCCTCTCCCCCCACCGCTCCCGCCGCGGACCCCGCCGTCGACGTCCGGCCAAGCTCCAGGCCGACAAGGGATACGACTACGACCACCTGCGGAAATGGCTTCGCGAGCGTCGCATCCGCCACCGGATCGCCCGCAAGGGAATCGAGTCGTCCACCCGGCTCGGCCGACACCGCTGGGTCGTCGGACGGACAGTGTCCTGGCTGGCCGGATGCCGCCGCCTGCACCGCCGCTACGAACGCAAGGCCGAACACTTCCTCGCCTTCGTCGGCATAGCCGCAGCCCTCATCACCTACCGCCGACTGGGCGCCCCGCTCAAGGCCTGAGCCCGTTCTGCTGCACATCGAAACAGGCCAGCCCCATTGAGTTCGCCAGGTCTGCCGCGTAGGCCGACGCTTCCTCGGCCATGCTCCAGCTCATCCCGAAGTAGATGACCGGGCCACTTGCATTGCGGATCAGAGGACCGCTCGACCAGGGTGAGGACGCTGCCTCATCCTCCGTGATGTCGCACCACCGCTCAAGAAGCGCGGCAACGTAGGCAGCGATGCGTTCGGACGGAGGCTCCTCAGCCTCACTGTCGTCACTGTCGAGACAGCGCTCCTACAGGCCCCTCCAGACCCGCCCGGCGGCCCTGTCATCCGCCGGCCGCTCACCTTCCCAGACAGCCAAGTCGTAGCTCATAGCTGGAGGCTCTCACGCCGCACTGACAAACATCTGCCTCGGTCAGCAGCATCACGCAAACCAAAGGAAACGGCGTCTCAGGGCGCATGCGGAACGGATTGAGAGGGTGGACGGTCTGGGGGATGCCGTCTTCTGGGTGGGGAAGACACCGTCGGCGCAGGTGGCCGCGTCGGCCGCGCCGTCCGGACGATCGTCCTGCTCCGCTACCTGTCGGACCCGCGGCTGCGCGAGCAGATCACCAGGGCGACGAACAAGGCCGAGGCATACAACGGGGACACGCAATGGCCGCACTTCGGCGGAGACGGCTACCTGCGCTCCCGCGATCCCGAACTCCAGGACAAGGTCGTCAAGTTCCTCGACTTGGCGGCCAACAGCATCATCTTCTCCACCACCGTCGACATGACCGGCACACTTCGCGAGATGGCCGCCCAAGGCTGGGGGTGAACCCCGACGACATCGCCGCGCTCAGCCCGCACCGCAGGGACAACGTGCTCCGCTCCGGCGGCTACGACACCGCCATCCTCCCTATACCGCCCGGCCCGTACGACAGCACGCTTCGCCTTCCTGCGGATGGTCTCTGGCAGGGGCAGCCGAGATTGACGGCCAACCGGAACACAGCCGGAACAGGCAGTCGCAGTAAGTACGGGCATCTTCGCTCGGTGGATCCGCAGGAGTGCGCCGTGCGTAAGGGCGGATCGGCCGGCGTGAGCCAGTCCTACCGGTTGGAGGGAACCACCGGCCCCCGGCGATCAGGACGTGGGCTTCGTAGCGCCAGCCGAGGGAGGAGTAGAGGCGCTGGCCTTCCTCACTGGCGATGAGAAGACCGGTACGGGCGCCCTGGGCCACGGCGGCCTCTGCCAGAGCGCTCATCATGGCGCGGCCCAGGCCGCGTCGCCGATGCGCCGCGTCCGTCTCGATGCGATCGGCGATCGCATCGGCGCCGACCACGGCGATGGTGCCGCGCGCCGCTACATCTCCGGAGGAGTCATGGAGGGAGACGACCGTGACTGGTCCCTCCGTGCGAACCTCGCGCTCGTACGGCGCGGCGGGCGCGTGCTGCGGGTGCTCGGTCAGATCGGTCGTCATGAACCACTCGGACCGGTGGAGCAACTCCAGTCCGGCGGCGCCAACGACGGCTTCGACGGTGCCTGGGCGCAGCGTAGGTACGGTGAGCCAAGTGGTCTGCCTCGCGGCGGCGACGGCCGCCGCCAGCCGTGCCAAGGACTCGGGCTCCTCGTCCGCACGGAGCGCGAACACCTCGACCTCGCGGCCGGGTTGGTCGCACTTGGACCGCAGGCCGTCCCCGGCGGACTCGACCGGCTCGGCCTCGGACAGGGAGCGAGCCACGGTCCAGCCGTTCAGCCAACGTCGTATCAGCTCTGATTCGATCTTCGTCATCCGGCGATTAGAACATGACCGCAACCGGTGGACGGGCGAATAATCAGCCCCCGTCGTCCGCCGCCGCCCTCCATTTGCCGGTCGGGCGTTGTCACGTTGGCTGACCGGCCTGGGGTGATCTTGGAGTTGATCGTGCCGGGGAGGGGTTCGCTCGTGTCGTCCGCGGCGCCGTCGTACAAGGGCCACCGGTACCCGGTGGAGATCATCTCCCACTGCGTGCGGCTGTACCACCGCTTCCCGCTCGGCTTCCGCGAGGCCGAGGAACCGATGCCCGAGCGCGGCGTCATCGTCTCCCACGAGACGATGACGCCGCTGGTGCGCGAAGTGCGGGCCGGGCTGCGCGAACGGCCTGCGCCGACGGCGGCCCCGGCCCGGCGGCACATGGCACCTGGACGAGGTCTTCATCAAGATCGGCGGAGAGCGGAAGGACCTGCGGCGGGCCGTCGACGCCGACGGCGGCGTGCTCGACGTCCTCATACAGAACCGGCGGGACGGGGCCGCTGCCCGCCGCTTCCTCCGTAAGCTGCTCGAGAGGACGCGCACGGTGCCCCGGGTGATCGTCACCGACGAGCTCCGCTCCTGCCGAGCCGCCCACCGCGAGGTCATGCCCTCCGTCGAGCACCGGCAGTCGAAGTACCTCGACAACCGGGCGGAGAACAGCCACCGGCCCGCCCGGCAGCGGGAACGCGCGATGGAGGGCTTTTGCTCGGCCGGCGGGCGCAGCGGTTCCTGCCCGCGTTCAGCGGCATCTCACCGCACTTCCGGCCCCGCCGCCACCTGATGACAGCCTCCGGCCACCGCGTCGAGATGACCCTCCGCTTCGCTGTCCGGGAGCAGGTCACCGGCGCCGGCCGGCCCACCACGGCCTGCACACAGGCCCGGGCCGCGGGCCCACCACGCCCCGACGCGCCATCGGACACTCACGCACCCAACAACGTGACAACGCCTCAGCGGGCCAGCAGGCCCTGGATCGCCGCCGCGATCTCGTCGGGTGCCTCTTCGGCCATGAAGTGCCCGGCGCGGGTCAGCCGGTGGTCCAGGTCCGGCGCCCACGCCTTCCACACCCCGGCAGCGTCGTAGCCCAGCTGCGCGCCCCAGTCCTGCTGGACGACAGTCACGGGCATGGCCAATTGCGACCCGGCGTCCAGGTCCGCCTGGTCGTGCAGGACGTCGATGCCCGCCGAAGCCCGGTAGTCCGCGACGATCGACGTCACCGCCGCGGCGCTCGCGCGCAAGTACTCGGCACGCACATCCTCGGGCACAGCGGTTGGGTCGTTGGCCCAGGCGTCGAGGAACGAGCCGAAGAACGCGTCCGCGCTGCCTGCGATCATCGCCTCCGGCAGGCCCGGCGGCTGCGCCATGAGGAAGAGGTGGTAGCCGACCGCCGCCGAGGCGCCATGCAGGACGTTCCACATGTCGAGCGTCGGCACGATGTCGAGGATGCCCAGGTGGGTGATGGTCTCCGGGTGGTCCAGCCCCGCCCGGAAGGCGACCAGGGCGCCTCGGTCGTGGCCGACGAGGGCAAAGCGCTCGTGGCCGAGCGCCGCCGCCAGGGTCACGACATCGGCGGCCATGGTGCGCTTGGCATACACGTCGGGGTCGGTGGCCGTCGGCTTGTTGCTGGCGCCGTAACCCCGCAGGTCAGGGCAGATCACCGTATGCTCGTCAGCGAGCCGCTCGGCGACGTGTCGCCACATCAGGTGGGTCTGCGGAAAACCGTGCAACAGCACGACCGGGCTGCCACTGCCGCCGACAGCCGCAGCCAGCTCCACACCGTCCGCACCGGGCAGACGGACGTGATCGAAGCCGGGAATAGCGAGCGTCACAAGGGACCACCCTTTCGGGCCGGGGACTTGACCGGATCAGCTTGGGCGACGGCAATCAGCAGCCGATCAGTACGGTTGGGCGCAACCGGCCCCTGGCACGGAGGATGGGGGCATGCGAATCGACGTGCTCGGTGTGGTGCGGGCCCTCCGCGACGACAGCAGCCCGGTTGACCTGGGCGGACCCCGCCATCGTGAGGTACTCGCCCGGCTCGTCGCCGCCGAGGCACGGATGGTCACCACCGACACCCTTGTCGATGACCTGTGGACCGATCCGCCAGCCCGCGCCGTGGGTGCTTTGCGTACGTTCGTCGCCGCGCTGCGCCGCGCCCTCGAACCCGACCGGCCGCCCCGCAATCCGCCGCGCGTAATCGTCACCGAAGGTCCCGGCTACGCGCTGCGCCTGCCGCGCGATGACGTGGACGTCCATCGGTTCCAGGACACCCTCGCCCGAGCCCGCCGCAACCCCGACGCGGTGACCGACCTCAGCGCGGCACTCGCGACCTGGCGCGGACCCGCCTACGCCGACGTGACCGGCTCCGCATGGGCGCAGCGCGAGCGGACCCGACTGGAGGAATTGAGGTTGGAGGGGGTGGAACTGCGCGCCCGCATCCTCCTCGATTCGGGGGAAGGGGCCGGTCTCGTCGCCGAACTGGGTGCCCATGTCGCCGAACACCCGTGGCGCGAGCCGGCCTGGGAGCTGCTTGCCCGCGCGCTGTACCGCGCGGGCCGCCAGGCCGACGCACTGGCCGTCCTCCGCCGCGCCCGCGCGATGCTCGTTGACCAACTCGGACTCGACCCCGGCGCCGGCCTTCAGCGCCTGGAGACGGACATCCTCAACGGGGCCGCGCCCCCAGAAGGAGCACGTACCCCATGGACCGGCCATGGTGTCCGGCTCGGCCCGCGCACCACCATGGATCTGGCCCGCACCCTCGCGCTGGCGGGTGGCAACGCCCTCGTCCGCTCCCGGCGCGACCGCCTCGCCGCCATCCATGCGGCGGAACGCACGGGAGACCTCTCTCTGACCGCCCGGACCATCGGCGCCTACGACGTGCCCGCCCTCTGGAGCCGTGCCGACGACCCCGAGCAGTCCCGCGCCGTCATCGCGGCTGCCGAGCGCACGCTCACCGGGCTTGGCCCAGACGGCCCCGCCGACCTGCGCGCCCGCCTCCTGGCCACGGTCGCCGTCGAGAGCCGCAGCGCCGATCTGTCCGGGACCGGGCTGAAGCACGCGCAGCAGGCGGCGCGACAGGCGCAGGAGTTGGCACGGCACCTGGCCGATCCCGCCCTACTGGCCTTCGCCCTCAACGGGGTGTTCCTGCAGTCCTTCACCCGCCCCGGGCTCGCGGCGGCACGGGACAGGACCGGCGCCGAGATCCTCGACCTGGCCACCCGGCACGAGCTGCCGAACTTCGCCCTACTCGGCCGACTCGTCCGCCTGCAATCCGCCTCGGCCCTCGGTGACCTCGACGCCGCGACCTCGCACGCCCATGCAGCCGACCAGCTCGCCGCCACCACCGAGGCGCCCCTCGTCTCCGTCCTCACCGGGTGGTTTAGGGCCCGGGCCACAGCCGCCCGCAGTGCCGAACCTGGCGGACCGACCGCCGCCACGGCAGCAGCGCACTACCGCTGTGCCGAGGACGCCCTCCGGACGGCCGGAATGCCGGGGCTGCACCGCGGCCTGTTCCCGCTCGCCCTACTGGGACTGCGCCTGCTGCACGACCGGCCAGCGCCCACCGACCCGCACCTCGACTGGGGCCCGTACAGGCCCTGGGCGCGACCCCTCGTGCTGCTCGCCCAGGACCGGGGCGAGGAGGCCCGTACCGCCCTCGCCGCGGTGCCCGAACCACCGCGTGACCACATGCAGGAGGCCATGTGGTGCCTGACCGCCCGCGCCGCCGTACGCCTCGGCGAGCGCGGAATCGCCGCACACTCTGCGGCTGCCCTGCGTGATGCCCGTGCAGAACACGCCGGCGCCGCTAGCGGAATGCTGACCCTGGGCCCGGTGGCGCGGTACCTGGCAGAGGCGGAGGCATGCGCCGGAGCGGGTTGACGTGCTCCCTGGCCTGAAGGCCGGGGATTCCGGCCTGGGTCGGCTGACCCTTCCGGGGCTTCCTGCTTCACCGCGCTGTGACGACGCACTGCCTCACCGCGTCGGGAACCACGGTGACGGGCACGACGTCCCGAGCCGGGACCGTGCCCGCCCGGAGATCTCCCGGGCGGGCACGGCACTCAGCCGCAGGCGGTGCCGTGCAGGGTGCAGGTGCTCGGCCGGGGGGTGTTGCCGGTGTGGGTGGCCGGCCTGGAAGCCGATGTACCGACGCCCGGGGTCCCGCCGCAGCCGGGGGCGGCCGTGCCGGCGGATGCGGCAGCCGTGCGGGAGGCCGTGGCCGGGGTGTTGTCGCTCTGGCCATGACCCAGTGCCGTGTCGCTCACGCGCGGGTCCACTTCTGGTTGGCCTGGCCGTTGCAGGCCCACAGCACCAGCGGGGTCCCGTTGGCGGTGTCGGCCCCGTTGGCGTCGAGGCACAGCCCGGAGCGGACGTTGCGGATCGAGCCGTCGGAGCCGACGGTCCACCTCTGGTTGTTCTGGCCGTTGCAGGGCCAGGTGATGACACGGGTGCCGTTGGTGGTGCCCTGGTTGTAGGCGTCCAGGCACTTGTCGCCGTAGACGCGGATCTCGCCGCCCGCCCATGTGGTCCACAGCTGGTTGGCGGCCGTGTGGCAGTCCCACAGCAGAGTCGCGGCGCCGGCGGCCGTGGAGGCGTTGTCCACGTCCACGCAGCGGCCGGAGGCGTTGCCCCGCAGGCGTGAGGTGGTGGCGGCCAGCGGGCTGCCGCCGCTCACCCGGTACGCGGCGACGCCGTGCGCGGGGACGCTCGCCGAGATCTGCCCGGACGTGCTCGACGTGCCGCCGGTCCACAGGTCGGTGAGGGTGAACGGTCCTCCGCTCAGGCCGATCTGGGCGGCCGTCGTGGTGACCGTCGCTGCGCTCTCGCCCCGGTTGAACAGCCCCACCGCGACCGAACCGTCCGCCAGTGGCTTGGCGAACACCTCGGTGTTGCCGTCATCGCGCACCCTGCGCCCGCCCGCGCCCTGGGAGTCCTGGTTCACCGCCAGCAGGCGCGGGTTGCGCAGGATCGCGCTGACGTCGGCGGACATCGTGCGGATGTCGTTGCCGGCCATCAGCGGGGCACTCATCAGCGCCCACAGGGCGAAGTGGGAGCGGGACTCGGTCAGCGACAGGCCGGGGCGGCCGACGACCAGCATGTCGGGGTCGTTCCAGTGCCCCGGACCGGACTGTGCGGCCAGCGGCGCATTGACGTCCAGGACGTTGCCGACGCCCATCGGGTAGCTGTTGGTGTTGCCGTTCTGCCAGATGTCGAGCAGGTCCTCGGTCGTCCGCCACAGGTCGGCGACCTCGCCCCAGTTGTACGTGGACCCCGTGATGGCGTGGAAGCTGTTGGGGTTGATGCTGTAGACGATCGGCCGACCGGTGGCGCGCAGGGCATCACGCATCAGCTTGAACCGCGCGACCTGCTCGTCACGCGTGCCGCTCGAGGAACACCAGTCGTACTTGAGGTAGTCGACCCCCCACGTGGCGAACGCGGCGGCGTCCTGGACCTCGTGGCCCCTGCTGCCCGTAGAGCCCGGGTAAGTGCCCACGGTCTGCGCGCAGGTGCGCTCGCCCGGCACCTGGTAGATGCCGAACTTCAGGCCCTTGCTGTGGATGTAGTCCCCGAGGGCCTTCATCCCGCTCGGGAACTTCGTCGGGTTGGCCCGCAGGTTGCCCTGCGCGTCACGCTGCGGGTCGAACCAGCAGTCGTCGACCACCACGTACCGGTAGCCGGCATCCCGCATGCCCGAGGACACCATCGCGTCGGCGGCCTGGCGGACCTGGGCCTCGGTGATCCCGCACCCGAAGCTGTTCCAGCTGTTCCAGCCCAGCGGTGGGGTGAGCGCCGGACTGCCCGGCGCGGCCGTGGCGGTGGACTGCGCCGAGGCCGTCACGGACGCGGTCACCGTCAGCGCGGCGGCCGTGATGAGGCGGAACAGTCGTCCGCATAATCGTCTGGGCACCGGGACTCCTTCGGCAGGGAAGAGAGAAGAGGGTTCGAAATTTCGATCGCCGTTCGGAAACTTCAGATGCCCCACGGATACTAGAGAGGCGACCGGCCATGTCAACACCTCCTCGGACAGCAGGACTTGTCGCGTGATCAGCAAGGGAGCAGGGCCGAGGCGCACCGACTCCGCACCAGGCGCTTCGAACATTTCGAAGCGGCGCACGACTTGTGCGAGAAGGGTTGACGGGGTACGCCGACCTCCTATCATCCAGAATGCTCGGCAAGTCGCACCATGTTCGACATTTCGAATGCGGCAGAGCTACTCCGACCGATGAACTCGAGGTGAACACCTCCATGGATCTGTCATGTTCGCATCAATTTCTCACTCGTCGCCGCACGCTCGCGGCCGCCGCCGGCCTGGCCGCCGGCGCCCTCCTCTCCCCTGGGCCCGCCCTCGCGACCGCGGCGCAGTACACGAACCCGGTGATCTGGCAGGACTTCGCGGACATCGACATCATTCGCGTCGGCGACACCTACTACGCCTCGGCCTCGACGATGCACTACTCGCCGGGCGCGCCCGTTCTGCGGTCGTACGACCTGGTGAACTGGGAGATCGCCGGCCATTCGGTACCCGTCCTCGACTTCGGCTCCAAGTACGACCTGAACGGCGCCCGCGGCTATGTCAGAGGAATCTGGGCATCGTCACTGGCCTACCGGCCCAGCAACAGGACCTTCTACTGGCTCGGCCAGATCGACTTCGCCCGGACGTACCTCTACACCGCCACCGCGGTGGAGGGGCCGTGGAACAGGCTGACCACGATCGGCACCCCCTACTACGACGCCGGCCTGCTCGTCGACACCGACGACACCCTCTACGTGGCGTACGGCAACACCACCATCAGCGTGGCCCAGCTCTCGCCCGACGGCCACAACCAGGTCCGTACGCAGGAGGTGTTCAGGACACCGTCCAGCGTCGGCACCCTGGAGGGCGCCCGATTCTACAAGATCAACGGGCAGTACTACATCTTCCTGACCCGCCCCGCGAACGGCCAGTACATCCTCAAGTCCTCGAGCGGCCCCTTCGGCCCGTACACGATGCGGCAGGTCCTCCTCGACCTGCGCGGACCGATCCCCGGCGGCGGCGTCCCCCACCAGGGCGGGCTGGTGCGGACGCAGAGCGGCGCCTGGTACTACATGGCCTTCGTCGACGCCTACCCCGGCGGCCGCATGCCCGCACTGGCACCGGTCACCTGGACCGCGGACGGCTGGCCCGTCGTCCAGCTCGTCAACGGCGCGTGGGGCAGCACGTATCCCAGTCCGGCCGTACCCACTCCGTCCCGCCAGGTCACCCCGATGACCGGCGTCGACACCTTCGACGGTACGACCCTGAAGCCGAGATGGGAGTGGAACCACAACCCCGACAACACCAAGTGGTCGGTCGGCAACGGCCTGACGCTGCGGACCGCGACCGTCACCCACGACCTCTACTGGGCCCGCAACACCCTCACGCACCGCATCCAGGGCCCCACCTCCACCGCCACGGTCCAGCTCGACCACTCCGCGATGCGGGACGGCGACCGGGCCGGGCTTGCGCTGCTGCGTGACTCCTCCGCCTGGATCGGCCTCAAGCGCGACGGCGGTGCGGCACGGGTGGTGATGGTCACCGGGCTGACCATGGACAGCAACTGGAACACCACCGGCACCGGCACCGAGACCGCGAGCGCGCCCGTTTCCGGCGGCCGCATCTGGCTGCGCGCGAACGCGGACATCCGCCCCGGTGCACCGCGCCCCGGGACCTTCTCCTACAGCACCGACGGCATCACGTTCACCCGTCTCGGACCCGCCTTCTCCATGGGCAACGACTGGCGGTTCTTCATGGGCTACCGGTTCGCCCTCTTCAACCACGCCACTCAGGCCCTCGGCGGCGCGGTCCGCGTCACGCGGTTCGAGGTGTCCACACCCTGAACCGATCCATCGACCGCACCGCCCGACCCCCGCCCCGACCAGGAGAACCATGAGCCCGCTGAAACAGCTCGGTCTTCGCCGGGCATCCGTCCTGAGCGTGCCGGCCGCGACCGTCCTGGTGAACCCGGCACCGCGACCGGCATCAGCAAGAAAAGGGGCGGGCTGCAACCCGTACCCAAGCCATCGGATCGAACGGCAGTCGCTGCTTCCGCTGCTGGACCCCGACCACCCTGGCCGACTCCCCGGACACCCCGCGCCGCGTCCGGGAGCAACCCGTCCGGACCGGGGCCCGCCCCTCCCGGACAGTGTGGAGTCAGGCGCTGGCCCGGACGGCCAGGCGGGTGGGGAGGACCAGCGGGGTGGGGTCCTGCCCGTTGACGAGCGCGACGAGCATGCGCGCCATCTCCCGTCCGAGAGCCTCTATGGGCTGATGGACGGTGGTGAGCGGCGGATCGGCGATCCGGGCGACCGTCAGGTCGTCGAAGCCGACCACGGCGACGTCGGCGGGGACCCGTCGGCCGGCCTCCCGCACGGTGCGCAGCGCTCCCGCCGCCATGTTGTCGTTGGCGGCGAACACTCCGTCCAGGTCGGGGTGTTCCGCCAGCAGCGTGGCCATGGCGGCGGCTCCGCTGCGCTCCGTGAAGTCCCCCTCCAGCGGTGGGAACGGATCGAGACCAGCGCCCAGCATGGCGTCCCGGTAGCCGCGGTACCGGGCGCGCCCGGCCTCGGTGTCCAGACGCCCGCAGATCACGGCCACGCGCCTCCGGCCGAGTGAGACCAGATGCTCGGTCGCCTCGCGCGCTCCGCCGACGTTGTCCACGTCCACGTACCACCGGGGAGCCGAACCGACCGGACGACCGCCGAACACGACGGGCATCTGCGCCTCGTCGGCCATCCGGGTCAGCGGATCGTCCTCGCGCAGCGCCATCAGCATCACACCGTCCGCGCCCCTGGACCGCAGGAGCTCCTCGACCCGCTTGCGGCCCCGGTCGGAAGCGGCCAGGCACAGCATCAGATGCAGGTCCGCCTCGTCCAGGGCGGCCGACGCCCCCACGATCACCCGGGCGAAGAACGGATCAGCGAAGATCGACGGATCCTCTCCCGAGACGACCAGGGCGGCCACTCCCGTCTGACGGGTGGCCAGCGCGCGGGCGGTCGGATTGGGTACGTAACCGAGTTGCCGCACGGCCCGTTCGACGGCCTCGCGCTTGGCGCGGCTGACGTGCGGGGCGTTGTTGAGGGCGCGGGAGGCCACTGAGCGGGAAACACCGGCGCGTTCGGCCACCTCGTCGAGCGTCGGATGCCGACGCGGCACTGCTTCTGCCATGGCTCGTGAGTCTTTCACAGGCGGGGAGCGCTCAGGGCCGCATGAGATGGGACCGCTTCCAGTGCAATGGCCTACAGGACCCACGTCCTCCTGTGAAAGTCGAATACTGCGCCGAGCATTGACAGCTCAACCACCCACCCACACGATTGGGACCGCTTCCAGTGGGAGCGCTCCCAAAGCGCACCTCCTCTGAAACCGAGGTACTGTCTTGAGCCGCAGACTCCGCACCCTGATGGCAGCGCTCTGTGCTCTGCCGCTGGCGTTCGCCGCCGCACCCTCCGCCCACGCGGCCGACCCGACCACCATGACCAGTGGGTTCTACGTGGACCCCGACTCCAGCGCGAAGAGGTGGGTGGCCGCCAACCCCGGCGACGGCCGGGCCGCCGCGATCAGCGCATCGATCGCCAACACCCCGATGGCCCGCTGGTTCGGCTCCTGGAGCGGCACCATCGGCACCGCCACGGGCGCCTACGTCGGGGCGGCGGACCACCGGGACAAGCTGCCCGTCCTCGTCGCCTACAACATCTACAACCGCGACTACTGCGGCGGCCACTCCGCCGGCGGAGCCGCTTCGCCGTCCGCCTACGCCAACTGGATCGCCCAGTTCGCCGGCGGGATCGCGGGCCGCCCGGCCGTCGTCGTCCTCGAACCGGACTCCCTCGGGGACTACGGCTGCATGACCCAGGCGCAGATCGACGAACGCGAGGCCATGCTCACCGGCGCCCTCGCCCAGTTCAACCGCCAGGCCCCCAACACCTGGGTCTACATGGACGCCGGCAACCCGCGCTGGACCGACGCGGCGACCATGGCCCGGCGCCTCCACGAAGCCGGCCTCCGTCAGGCCCACGGCTTCTCGCTCAACGTCTCCAACTACTTCACCACCGCCGAGAACACCGCCTACGGCAACGCCGTCAACAGCGAACTGAGCGCCCGCTACGGCTACACCAAGCCGTTCGTCGTGGACACCAGCCGCAACGGCAACGGCTCCAACGGCCAGTGGTGCAACCCCTCCGGCCGCCGCATCGGCACGCCCACCCAGACGGGCGGAGGCGCCGAGATGCTCCTGTGGATCAAGACCCCGGGCGAGTCCGACGGCAACTGCGGCGTCGGAACCGGCTCCACGGCCGGCCAGTTCCTCCCCGAGGTCGCCTACAAGATGATCTACGGCTACTGATCCAGGACTCCCGCCGCCCGCACAGGCGACCGGCAGTCCGCCGGGGCGGCGGGCACTCCCCCGACCATCTCACCGGAGAGGGGCCGACGTGATCCCCCGTTATGTTTTCGCGGTTCTGCAAGAGAGCCGCTGACCTCCGGGCCCGGCATGGCTGTTCCCCCCTGCCGAACAGATGACCTGGGGGATGGTGTCACCGGGTCCGGGAGGCGCCGTTGGAGACGCTGATGAGAGGTCCGACTACCGCCTGGCCTGGTGCAATGCCCGGCTGCTTGCGGGCGGCAGGTCTGCATAACGTGGATGCGCGCATACGACGCCGAAACCCTGGCCAGCACCGCACGAACCCCGTTCGGGAGGATGGGTTGGACGACATCGACGACGTGGGCGTCTTGCTCGGTCTGGACGTCGGCAAGAGCGCCCGTCACGGGCACGGGCTGACCCCGGCCGGCAAGAAGGTCTTCGACAAGCAGCTGCCCAACAGCGAGCCGAAGCTGCGAGCCGTCTTCGACAAGCCGGCCGCCAAGTTCGGCACCGTGCTGGTGATCGTGGACCAGCCCGCCTCGATCGGAGCCCTGCCCCTGACGGTCGCCCGGGACGCCGGCCGCAAGGTCGCCCACCTGCCCGGACTCTCGATGCGGCGGATCGCCGATCTCTATCCGGGCGAGGCGAAGACCGACGCGAAGGACGCCGCGGTGATCGCGGACGCCGCCCGCACGATGCCGCACACCCTGCGCTCGCTTCAGCTGACCGACGAGATCACCACCGAGCTGACCGTGCTGGTCGGCTTCGACCAGGACCTCGCGGCCGAGGCCACCCGCACCTCCAACCGGATACGCGGCCTGCTCACCCCGTTCCACCCCAGCCCGGAACGCGTCCTCGGCCCGCGTCTGGACCACCCCGCCGTGACCTGGCGGCTGGAACGCTACGGATCCCCAGCCGGGCTGCGGAAGGCCGGTCGCCGCAGGCTCGTTGAGGTGATCCGGCCCAAGGCTCCGCGCATGGCCCAGCGGCTGATCGACGAGGTCTTCGGCGCTCTCGACGAGCAGACCGCCGTCGTTCCCGGGCACCGGCACCCTGTCGTGATCCCGTCCCTGGCCCGCTCGCTCGCCGCAGTCCACGAACAGCGACGAGCCCTGGAAGCGCAGATCGGACAACTGCTGGAGAAGCACCCTCTTTCGAAGGTCCTGACCTCGATTCCGAGCAAGACCGACCAGCGCCGGTTCGAGAACGCGGCGAACACCGAGAAACACCGGCCGGTCGACGGCTACCGCACCGACTTCATCGAGACACCAGTGGACGGGCCCGCCCACGTCTGGGGCGCCCGCTCCTGCACCTGCACCACACCGCAGATCGTCGCGAAGATCCAGAACGCGGAGTACCCGGCCGAACCGAGCGAGCAGATGGGCCCGGCCACCGCTCTCTTCCGCGCGCAGTGCCGTGTGTGCGGCGGCCGATACGACAAACCATGGCGCCGAACCAGCAGCGCACCCGTCCCCCGGCAGCGGGGCCGCCCGCCTGAGATTGGTAGGCATCGTTGATCGTGTAGTCGATGTTCGGCTTCCCCCAGCTGTGAACGGAGAGCAAGTGTCACGGGCTGTGGTGGCGTCCGTCCCGTGGGGCGAAGGCTGCGTCGGCGTCGGCGTCGGTCGCGCGAGCGTGCAGGAAATAGTCGGCCCATTCAGTGATGTCAGGGTAGGACGAGTCCTGGATGAGCTGGGTGGCTGCGGCCTGAAGATCGAAGTGCGTGGTGCGCAGTTCGACGCCCGGCCCCAGCAGGGCCCAGTGTGCTCCGGTCCGTCCGTACGGCATGCCGATGCTGCCGGGGTTGATCACGAGTCGGCCGTGGGCGAGGCGGACGAACGGCATGTGGGTGTGGCCGCAGACCACGGTGCGGATGTCGGTATCGAGCCCGTCGAAGACTTCCTTCCAGCGGTCGAGGCGGGAGTCGACCAGGACGACCTCCTCGTCGTCGCGAGGGGTGGCATGACAGAACAGCACCTTTCCCAGGCCATCCACGGACAGGGAGAGTGATCGTGGCAGCGTGCCGAGAAGGTCGAGATGGTCCTCGCGAAGCTGTTCAGCTGCCCAGGGGGCGATCGGGTCAGGGATCGTGTCGCGTTGTCCCCGGCGGTATTCAAGGAGTTCGCGGTCGGCGTTGCCGCTGATCCAGATGACGCGGTCGCCGAGGCCGGTCAGCAGGTCGAGAACTTGGGTCGGCTGCGGGCCGGCGGTGATGTCGCCGGTGAGCACGATGTGGTCGGCGGTGCTGACGTCTGGTTCGGCAAGTACTGCCTCCAGGGCCGGCAGGACTCCGTGGATGTCGGACAGGACGGCTACTCGGTTCAGCATGGTCACCACTGTGGAGTGGAGGCAGCCGAGCGGTGTGATCTTCCGCCCGGCGCGTAGTCCAAGGGGGCCGTTCAGTGATTCCCAATCAGGTGTGTCAAGGGCTGCGGTGACAGATGGTGACCGCATCATGCCGCTGCGAGGCTGCGTTGAGGTGGGTCGGCGGTGAAGGTCCGCTGGTCGCGTATGAGGGCCCACAAGACGTCGAGGCGGCGTCGGGCGAGGGCGAGGACGGCTTGCTTGTGCGACTTGCCCTCGCTCCTCTTGCGCTCGCAGAAGGCCCTGGAGGTCGGACAGCACCGGGCGACGACCTGGGCGGATGCGACCTCCGGGTGCCTGCACGTCGTGCCGGGATCGCAGCGGGCCGGGTACCTGCCGTGAACACCCTGCGCATTGCTGCCTCCCGCCCTTGGTGGGAGTGCGTTGCTTCGTACCACTCCGGGTGGGAGCGGTCCGGTCTCACGTCCTGCGCTTTGGAGGGTGTGTCCATGCCCGCTGTCCGCCCCCGGTTTTCCCACACGGTACGCCGCGCTCTGGGTGATGGCGGGAGAACTCACGGACGCAGATCGTTTTCTGCGGGGCACCTGGGGTGGCGGCACTGCCGCACGTGGACATGCCCCGGCCCCTCTGATCCGTCCCAGAATAGGAGGTCCCGCAGACCACGCACTGGTCCGATGAGAACAGGCAGTCATTGACGCCGACGAAAGCCGGATCCCACACGGCCGAGGCCTCGGCCGTGTAATTCATCGGCAGTTCAAGGTGCAGAGTCCCGCAGCACGTGCAAGTAAATCCGAGATCACTGGTCATGGCGTTGGAGCCTGGCGACAGGCGCCGGAACCACCTCGGACGGGAAGCTCCTCACGTCCGCCTTTGACCGCGCGCGAACCGGGTCACCACCGGGCGCGCAGCACGCCGTCGCTGTCCGGCAGGACAGCACGGAGCAGCGGGTGGCGTTCGTCGAGGGACAAGGGCAAGGCACAGGCCACTCGCGCATCGGCCACCTGGGTGGCGAGCTCCTGATACTCGGTGTCGTCGACGATCGCGGAACTGATCATTCCGCCCTGTGCCTCCCAGACGAACTCCGCGGATCCCTCCTCGGGCAGCGCGGCGAGGACCGCGCCGACGTTCGAGGCCAGGTCGGGCCAGACCGTCAGCAGGGCGCGCGGGCCGAGACCGGCGCGTACTGTGTCGAGATTCTCCTGTGTGAGGCGGTGCCAGCGTGCGGCGTTGCGAACGTAAGTTTCCTCGAGGAGCAACGCTTTCCGTGAGGCAAGTGTGGTGCGCACACGCATCCAGAAGTCCTCGGCGGCTGGCTCTCTCACTTCCGCTTCGTCGAACTCGGCCGCGTAGGGCGAGGCCGTGAGCGGTTCCGGGAAGAGGCCGAGTTCCCGTGTACGGGCCACGGCGTCCACGCAGGGCCGGTCGCTGCCCACGTACACATACTGGTCCCACCCGACATGCACGGTGAACACCTCCCCGCCTCCAGTCGGCACCAGGCGCCCTGGTCGCGGAGCATGGCCCGGACCAGTTCCAGGACGTCAGGAGCTCGGGTGGCCAGCCAAAGCGCTCGCTACCACGACCGACACGTGCAGTCATCTGCAGGCCGCCCGGGCCCAGGGTCCACAAGGTGGACGGGTCCGCCCCGCGTACGACGCCCCAGCAGCCATGAATCGCCGCCAAGGCTTGTCCTCGCCCGTGCACGCCGGTCTGCGCCCGCGCTCCGCAGTAGCGCCCGTCGGCCCCCTCTCCGCACCCGCGCCATTCAGCCGTGTGCGACCGACCCACACGCGCATCCGGTGTGCGGAATGCCCGACGCATGACACGTGCGGGTGGCAAGCCCTCTCATCCCCTGGCCGCCACACTTGCGCCCCTGCCACCGTCGTCAGTGAGCGGCTGTCCGCCGCCGCCCAAGTCACTGCAGCATGCCAGGAATTCACGCCATGGCCGGAAACGCCACCGCTCCTTACGTCCAGGCCGCCACCGGTGACTGCCCGGCGCTGTCGCGCCGTGCATGGCCTGAAGCGGGGAAGCGGGCAGCGGTCAGGAGCGCACGAGGCGTGCGATGGCGTCGCGGGCTTCCTTCAGCTTGAGGTCTCCGTCTTCGCCGCCTTCGGCCACTGCGGTCCGTACGCAGGTGTCCATGTGTTCGTCGAGCATCTGCAGTGCGAAGGACTGCAGTGCGCGTGTGGTGGCGGAGACCTGGGTGAGGACGTCGATGCAGTAGGTGTCTTCTTCCACCATGCGCTGCAGTCCCCGCACCTGTCCTTCGATCCGCCGGAGTCGCTTGAGTACGTCTTCCTTGTGGTTGCTGTAGCTGACCATCGCCTTTTCTCTCGTGTCTTGTCGAGTATCTCGCCGTGGGCGGTTGCCCCCCGCGTTTCAGGCAGGTCTTCGCTCTGTGAACGAGCTACTCAGCATACCCCCTGCCCGTATGCCGAGCCGCGCCGATCGGCAGAGATGGCATGCCCTGGGCCGGGCATCCGGACTGGACGGGCCCGCATTGCCGGTGCTCGCCCGATGGATCAATGTTGGTGATCGTCGCGCTCCTCGCCATCTTCCGGTTCCGGTGCGCTAGCGGTTCGGTCGGTCTGGACGGTGAAGGCTGCGGTGCGGACGGTGCCGTTGTGCTGGAAGTCCAGGAAGAGGCGGTAAGTGCCCGTACTGGGTGCGGCGGCGGTGAAGGAGATGGCAGGGCCGGGCTTGGTGGTGCCGTCGCCGGGTTCGCCGTTGGGGTGGACGTGAAGGTAGGCGAGGTCGCCGGTGCGCAGGGCGACCAGATGGCCGTAGGCGCCGAGGTAGGGCTGAAGATCAGTGACCGGGCGGCCGTCCCGGTTGACGGTGAGGGTCAGTTCCGTTGCCTCGCCGGGGGTCAGGTCGCCGTCAAGGGTGACGGTGTAGCCGTCGACGGTGGTGGTGGCGGCGGGTTCGGACAGGTCGGGGGCCTTGTAGGAGCCGGGGGCTGCGAGGTCTGCGCCCAGGGTGAGGTTGGTGGCGTTTTCGGTGGCGGGGGCGAAGTCGGCGAAGACGCGATAGGAGCCGGCGGCGGGCAGGGTGACGGGGGTGCTCCAGGTACCGTCGGCTGCCCTGGTGGGGTGCAGGTGCCGGTAGGTGAGCAGGTCGCGGGAGGCGAGGATGAGGTGCAGTTCCTTGCCGTGCTCGCGGCGGTAGGTGGTGACCTGTCGTCCCTCCTGGTCGCGGATGGCGAAGCGGAGCTCGTTCTTCTCTCCCGCGGTCAGGCGGGGGTCTTCAGGTCGAGGGTGTATCCGGCCTGGGAGACCTGCAGGCCTGCGGGCGTTGTGTCCGCGTGGCCGCTGTGCCCGCCGGCGTTGTGGTCGAGGGCCGCCGGCCGGTTGTGCTCGGCGTGGGCTGCGGGCTCCGAGTCGGAGGCGAGGGGGCCGGTGGCCGCGCCCACACCGTAGGCGGCGGCGAAGGTCGCCGCGACGGCGGTGGTGAAAGCAGTGATCCTGACGCCGGTGTTCATGACGGGCCCTTTCTCGGCGGTGCCGTCGCCTTCCTTGGCAGACACCCCGACTATATACCCCCTAGGGGTATGTGCAAGCGGTCTGGAGATGTTTGCCAAATATACCCTGAGGGGGTATACCTAGTGGCGCCAGAGGTACCCCCCTGGGGTACACCAGTGATCGCATCCTCCGGGAGGAACCATGTCCTGCTGCACCCCCGACGGCAGCTGCTCCACCAACACCGCCGCGACCGAGGCCACCGAGGGCACCACCACCGTCTACAACGTCTCCGGAATGACGTGCGGGCACTGCAAGGCCACGCTCACCAAGGAGATCGGCGCTCTGGACGGCGTTCTGGCCGTCGACGTCGACCTGGAGAGCGGCCAGGTCGCCGTCACCAGCTCCGGTGAGCCCGACGACGTGCTGCTGGCGAAGGTCGTCGACGAGGCCGGCTACGAGCTCGCCGGCCGCGCGGCCTGAAAGCTCCGCCTGTCTGCCGGGCTCGCCCGCGGGCCCGGCTCCTTTCTTCCCCTCTTCCACCCACCCCGTCCGAGGAGCAGTGATGGCTACTACGGTCCCCGACACAACCGAGGTCGAACTCGCGATCGGCGGCATGACCTGCGCCTCGTGCGCCGCCCGGATCGAGAAGAAACTGAACCGGATGGACGGAGTCGAGGCCACCGTCAACTACGCCACCGAGAAGGCCAAGGTCACCTTCCGCCCCGACCTGGACGTCGCGGACCTGATCGCCACGGTGGAGGCCACCGGCTACACCGCCCGCAAGCCGGAACCGGACCCCACGCCCGGCGCGACCGGTGACGGCCGAGACGGCGGACCGGGCCAGGAGACGCAAGGCGATGAGCTACGGCCGCTGCGGCAGCGGCTGGTCACGGCCGTGGTGCTCGCCGTCCCGGTCATCGCGATGGCGATGGTGCCGGCCTGGCAATTCGAGTACTGGCAGTGGCTCTCCCTCACCCTGGCCGCCCCGGTCGTCACTTACGCCGCCTGGCCTTTCCACCGCGCTGCGTTCACCAACGCGCGGCACGGCGCGGCCACCATGGACACCCTCATCTCCGTCGGTACCTCGGCGGCGTTCCTGTGGTCGCTGTGGGCGCTGTTCTTCGGCACCGCTGGCACCCCCGGCATGACTCACCCCTTCGAGCTGACCATCGCCCGCACGGACGGCGCCGGGAACATCTACCTCGAGGCCGCCGCCGGTGTCACCGCCTTCATCCTGGCCGGCCGCTACTTCGAGGCCCGCTCCAAGCGCAAGGCCGGCGCCGCTCTGCAAGCCCTGCTCCAGCTGGGCGCGAAGGACGTCACCGTGCTGCGCGGCGGCCGGGAGGAGCAGATCGCGGTGGGCGAACTGAAGGTGGGTGACCGGTTCCTGGTCCGGCCGGGCGAGAAGATCGCCACCGACGGCACGGTCGTCGAGGGCGCCTCCGCCGTCGACGCCTCGATGCTCACCGGCGAGTCCGTGCCCGTCGAGGTGGGCGTCGGGGACGCCGTCACGGGGGCGACCGTGAACGCCGGCGGTCGTCTGGTCGTCGAGGCCACCCGGGTGGGCGCCGACACCCAGCTCGCCCGGATAGCCAAGCTGGTCGAGGATGCGCAGAACGGCAAGGCTGCAGCCCAGCGGCTCGCCGACAAGATCTCCGGCGTCTTCGTGCCCGTCGTCATCGCCCTGGCCCTGGGCACTCTGGGCTTCTGGCTCGGCAACGGCGCCGGACTGACGGCCGCGTTCACCGCCGCCGTGGCGGTCCTGATCATCGCCTGCCCCTGCGCCCTGGGCCTGGCCACGCCGACCGCGCTGATGGTCGGCACCGGGCGCGGCGCCCAGCTCGGCATCCTCATCAAGGGCCCGGAGGTCCTGGAGTCCACCCGCCGCGTCGACACCGTCGTCCTGGACAAGACCGGCACCGTCACCACTGGACGGATGACCCTGCTGGCCGTGCACACCGCCGAGGGCATCGACGAGGACGAGGTGCTGCGCCTGGCGGGGGCCTTGGAGCACGCTTCGGAGCACCCGATCGCTCAGGCGGTGGCTGCGGGCGCCGCCGAGCGGGTCGGTGCCCTTCCGACGCCGGAGGACTTCGCCAACGTGCCCGGACTGGGCGTCCAGGGTGTGGTCGAGGGCCGCGCGGTCCTGGTGGGCCGGACCAAGCTGCTCGCCGAGTGGTCCCTGGAGCTGCCGACCGAACTGACGCGCGCCAAGGCGGACGCCGAGGCCGCGGGCCGTACCGCGATCGCGGTCGCCTGGGACGGTGAAGCGCGCGCGGTGCTCGAGGTCGCCGACGCGGTCAAGGACACCAGCGGCGAAGCGATCACCCGTCTTCGGGCCCTGGGCCTGACGCCGATCCTGCTGACCGGGGACAACAAGGCCGTCGCCGAGGCGGTGGCCGCGGAGGTCGGCATCGACGAGGTGATCGCCGAGGTCATGCCGCAGGACAAGGTCGACGTCGTCAGGCGCCTGCAGGACGAGGGCCGTTCGGTGGCGATGGTCGGTGACGGCGTCAACGACGCTGCAGCCCTCGCCCAGGCCGACCTCGGACTGGCCATGGGCACCGGCACCGACGCCGCCATCGAGGCCGGCGACCTGACCCTGGTCCGCGGTGACCTGCGCGCCGCCGCCGACGCCATCCGCCTGGCCCGCAAGACGCTCGGCACCATCAAGTCCAACCTGTTCTGGGCCTTCGCCTACAACGTCGCCGCCCTGCCGCTCGCCGCGGCCGGACTGCTCAACCCGATGATCGCCGGCGCCGCAATGGCGTTCTCCTCGGTCTTCGTCGTCGGCAACAGCCTGCGCCTGCGAGGCTTCAAGGCCGCAAGCTGACACCTGCCCGCGCAGTACGGACGAGGGGCGGACCCACCGGGCCCGCCCCTCGTTCCCTTGTCACGGCTCCCGCTCGGAAAGGCAGCCGTTCCTGGCACACGAGGAAGGCCGCATGCGCGACTTCGTCTACCGCGGCAGCGACGGCTGCCGGCTGCACGCCACGGCCCTGGGGCAAGGACCGGAACTGGTCCTGCTGCACGGCGGTGGCCCGGACCGCTACAGCCTGCTGCCGTTGGCCCGCCGGCTCGCTGACGGCTTCACCGTCGTGCTGCCGGACATCCGCGGTTACGGCCGCTCGGTGTGCACCGACCCGGACCGGCACACCTGGGCCCAGTACACCGACGATGTCGACGCCCTGCTGGACCACCTCGAACTGCGCCAGGCAGCGCTGGGCGGCACGGGCCTGGGCGGCACCATCACGCTGCGGGCAGCCGCCGCCCACCCGGAGCGCATCCGTGCCGCCGTCGTCATCAGCATGGAAGACGTAGAGGACGACGCCGCAAAAGAGGCCGAGACCGCCATGCTCGAGGCATTCGCCGCCCGCGTCCGAGAACAGGGCATTCGCGCAGCCGGGGAGCCCGTCCTGCCGACGCTGGCCCCCGTCATCGGCTCCCTGGTGCGCGATGCCATCCGCCGCTCAAGCCCGGCCGGCATCGCCGCCGCCTGCGCCATCGGCCGGGACCGGGCGTTCACGCAGGTCAACGAGCTGGCCGCAATCACCGTGCCCACCCTGGCGATTCCGGGGTCCGACACCCGTCATCCCGCAGCCCTGGCCGCTCAAGCCGCCCGCACCCTGCCCCGCGGCCACCTCGCCGGAGTCTCCCTGCCCGCCGCCCTGGAAACCGCAGCCGACCTGGCCCACACCCTGGCTCCGGCTGTCCGGGACTTCCTCGCCGCCCAGTTGCCTGCCACCCCGGGCCGGCCGAGCACCCAGTGATCCCTCCTCTTTGCCCCCTCGCCCCCAGCCGTGCGCCTTGAGGCCGGGGCCAGCCCGCCCTGAGCAAAGGTACGCGGCTGCGCCGGAACAGGCGGCCCAGGCCATGAACCCCGGCACTGCCTCGAGGGCTTGAGCCGCCCTTGGCTGTGATCTCAGTCGGGCCCGGTACTGCGGCCGGTACCGGCTGCGGCGCACTTCGGAACGGCGATCGCTGCCCCATCCATGCGTTGTTGCCTGATGGCGGTCGTGCCGCTCCTCCCCAGGACAGCGGCGTCTCGGCGTACCGGTGCCGCAGCTTGCCCGCACGAACCCTCTTGCATACCCCCTAGGGGTATGTTATGGTCCCGAAGCCAGATACCTCTGGGGGGTATATTCGGTCGACTCTGGAAAGGGGAAGGCAATGCCAACCGTCAGCCCCAAGCGCTGGTGGGCGCTCGCCGTGCTCGCCACCGCCCAGTTCATGGTGATCATGGACACCTCAATCATCGGAGTAGCGCTCCCGGAGATGCAGAAGGACCTCGGCTTCTCGCAGGGCGAGCTGCAGTGGGTCTTCAACGCCTACGTCATCGCCTTCGGCGGCCTGCTCCTGCTCGGCGGGCGTCTGTCCGACCTGCTCGGCGCACGCCGCGTGTTCACCGCCGGCTGGACCGTACTGATCGGCGGATCGATCGTCGCGGCGGCCGCGCAGACCGCGTGGGTGGAGGTCGCCGGCCGCGCCGTCCAGGGCGTCGGCGGCGCATTGATCGCCCCGGCGGCGATGACGCTGCTGATGACGCTGTTCGCCCACGATCCGAAGGAACTGGGCAAGGCCATGGCCCTCTACGGTGCGGCGGCTCCGGCCGGCGGCACCGCGGGCGTCTTCCTGGGCGGCGTGTTCACCGAATGGCTCAGCTGGCCCTGGGTGTTCATCATCTACATCCCCATCGGTGCCGCCACGCTCGCCGCGACCAAGCTGCTCCCGGCCGTCGCCCCCCGTCGTGGAGCGATCGACGTGCTCGGCGCAGCGGCCGTCACCGCCGGTCTCGCGCTCACGGTGTTCGCCGTGGTCCGCGCTCCCGAGATCGGCTGGGGCGCCACGCAGACCGTGCTCGAACTCATCGGCGCCGCCGCCCTGCTCGTGCTGTTCTTCGTCCTGCAGAAGACGGTGCGCCAGCCGCTGATGCCACTGGGCATCTGGCGCGTTCCCCGGCTCGGCTCGGCCAACCTGGCCATGACGCTGCTGGGCGCCGCGTGGATCCCCATGTGGTACTTCCTCAACCTCTACCTTCAGCAGGTCCTCGGCTACGGAGCCTTCGCCTCCGGTGCGGCGCTGTTGCCGATGACGCTGCTGCTCATGGTCTTCATGACCGCGATCACAGCCCGGCTGCTGGCCCACCTGGGCGCCAAGCCGCTGATCGGCGGCGGACTGCTCGTTCTCGCGGCTGGCCTGCTGTGGCTGTCGGCCGTCGAGCCGAGCGGCTCCTTCGTCGTCGACGTACTGCCCGCCTCGCTGGTGGCCGCCCTCGGCATGTCACTGGCGTACATCCCGGCCATGATGGCGGCCATGTCCGGCGCCCCGGCCGAGCAGGCCGGCCTGGCCTCCGGCATCGTCAACACCACCTACCAGATCGGCTCGGCCCTCGGCCTGGCCGCCCTCACGGCCCTGGCCACCTCCCAGGGCGCAGGCAAGCTCGGTGACCTGCCCGCCCTGACCGAGGGCTTCAGCGCGGCCTTCACCGCGGCCGCCGCCATCGCCGCCGCCGGCGGACTCATCACCCTCCTGGCGATGCGCACCGACAAGGCAGCGGCCGCCGGTGCGCAGCAGGTCGGCGAGCACAGTACGCCGGGCGAGAAGGCCGGGGTGTGAGTCATGGGCTGTGAAATCACGCAGGAACGATGTCGCGGCCGGCGGTCCGCCAGATCCTCGCTCCCCGGATCTGGCGGACCGCCGGCGCCTGTCCCCACCACGACCTCCAGCGCGCCATCCAGGGAGGGGCATTCGCCCGTGGCCACACAGTCATGGACCGGCACGATCCGCCGGGCAGCAGGCCACCCGGCCGTCAAGACGGCGGCCGCCGCACTGCTCAAGGCCGTGGCCTCCCATCTCACGCACCAGGGCACCGACCGTCCCTCTTGCACGGAAGCGTGCACCCGGCCCCGCGCTCGTAACGGCCGCTGCTGAGGGTGCTGTAGGCGCACACGCCTGTCCACCCGCTCCCGCCTTGGGGTACAAACCAGTCCTCGCGCTACGGCTTGAACCAGGGATCGGCGTGTGGAAGTGGGAGGTTCTAGCGGCGCTTGGTGGCCCTGCGGTGAGCGGCGAAGCCGCCCAGTACGGCTGTCTTCAGCACAAGCAACGCAAGGAGAGCGCCGACGGCCCCTCCGGTCCAGCTCCAGTTCGCCGCCAGAACGCTCGCTAGCCCGAAGTGTGCGGCGAGGACGAGCACCACGGCGGCAAGACCGAGCAGCTTCAGATGCCGGCTCCGGCCGCTGGTCGGCTCTGCTGATGTCCCGGCCACGTCGGCTGTGCCGGAGCCGTCCGGTTCCGCGTGCGGTCCGGGCTGCCAGCTCACCTGCAGTCCGTCGCGCCGGCCGAAGCGCTCCAGGTGCCCGGTCACAAGATCCTGAAGGCGCCGGAGATTCTCCTCGCTCGGGGCCTGCACCCGCAGTACCAGGGCCCCCGGGGCGCTGTGCAGAGCGATCGTGCCCCAGGGGAGGCTGACGTTGCCTTCGGTTTCAGACCAGTCGACCCGGGCTTGTTCCGCCACCTCCCGCATCGCCTGGAGCGTCTGCGTGTCCTCACCAAGGTGGGCGCGGGGACGGTGACCGAGATGCCGTCCCTTGCGGGCGAAGTGCTTGCAGAGCTGGACGAGGTACCGGCTCGGACGGTCGGTTGCGACGTGAGCCTCGGTGCTCGGCATGGCGTTTCCTTCACGAGGGACGGATCAAGCGGAACAAGGACGCGAGCCGGTCGGGCGGTGCAAGGCCGCCCGTTCCGCCGCGACGGTGGCCGGGATCGCAACCCCGCCAGAATTATCGAGACACTGTGTCTCTGTCAATGCAGAGTGTCGTGGACTGGGCGGACCGTATGCTGAGGTCGTGCCGAAGCTGTGGACGGAGACGATTGACGCGCACCGTGCCGCCGTACGCGCCGCCGTGCTGGACGCTGCCGCGGCGCTGGTCGCAGAGCACGGTCTCGCGTCTGTGACGATGTCGCGGATCGCGAAGGACTCCGGGATCGGGCGCGCCACGCTGTACAAGTACTTTCCCGACGTCGAGTCGATCCTGCTCGCCTGGCACGAGCGTCAGGTCGGTCACCACCTCGAGCACCTGGTCCAGGTCCGCGACCGAAGCGCGGATGCCGGAGAACGGCTCGAGGCTGTACTGAGGGCGTACGCCCTCATCACGCACGACATGGGCCATCACCACGTAAGCGGCCTGGCGGCCGTCCTGCACAGCGGCCCGCGGGTCGTCCAGGCGCAGGGGCAGCTGCACCGCATGATCGAGGAGCTGCTGGCCGACGGCGCACACCAAGGCAGCGTCCGCGGCGACATCGCGCCGGGTGAGCTGGCGAGCTACTGCCTGCACGCCCTCGCCGCGGCCGGCGGCCTGTCGTCCCCGGCCGCGGTCCACCGTCTCGTCACGGTCACCCTGGCCGGAGTGCATCCCGCGGCCGCCCCCGCTGCGGACCATGCGCCGCACACCGGCGCCTCCGCCCATTCGCCGCGCAGCTTCGGGCACCGGCCCGGCCCCGCTTCTCACCGCCACGGTTAGGAGCGCCGCGATCCCCCGGCAACGTCATGGACGCGTTCGCGCGGTCCGACGTGGCAGTCGCCGACGCGGCCGCGGCGCTGGGCTTGTGCAGAACAGCACGCCCTCGGCCACAGCAGCTAAGCCCGCGGGCGCTGACCGGGGTGCGCAAGGTTGCGTGTGTCGCCAAGTCCTCCCGCCGCCCAGGCAGGTACAGGACGGCAGCCGTTTGCAGGGCCCGGCGCGGTGATACCCGGCAGGCGTCAACCGGCGGGGCGCATATCGCGCTCTGCCCGCAGCGGAACAGGAGCGCCTCTTATGACCACTTCCGTCAACGACATGCTCCGCACCTACCCTGCCGATCTGGGCGGCGTGGACCGGGAGGCCATGGCCAGGTGCATCGAGGCGTGCCTGGCCTGTGCGCAGGCGTGTACCGCGTGCGCGGACGCGTGCCTGTCGGAGGGCATGGTCGGGGAGCTGACCAAGTGCATCCGCACCGACATGGACTGCGCCGACATCTGCAACGCCACTGCGGCCGTTCTGTCCCGGCACACCGGCTACGACGCCAACATCACCCGGGCCGTGCTCCAGGCCTGCGCCACCGTGTGCAAGGCGTGCGGGGACGAGTGCGCCGCTCACGCGGACATGCATGAGCACTGCCGCGTGTGCGCCGAGGCTTGCCGGCGCTGCGAGCAGGCGTGCAACGACCTGCTCGCCGGCCTGGGCTGACGCCCTGCGCGCATGGCCGGGCGGCCCCTTCGATGTCGAAGGGGCCGCCCGGCCATGTGCGCCCGCGGTGTGTCAGTGGTAGGCGTGGACGACCGCGTGGCCCTTGCCACGGCCGATCATCCACTTGTTGATCGGCGTGGTGATCATGAAGGCGACGGCGAAGCCGCCGAGCAGCGCCGACCAGAACAGTCCGTCCGACAGGTGCGCGTCCATCGCGCCCGGCGTCAGCGCGATGATCGCGTTGTCCACCAGTTCCATCACCGCGATGGAGACCGTGTCGGCGGCCAGCGCGACCTTGACTGCGGCCCTGAAGGACAGTCCAGCGCGCACCACCGCGAAGAGGGTGAAGGAGTAGCCGAAGAGGAAGGCCAGCGTGATCGCGAGGATCATGGTTGGCACGTTGCCCCACAGCAGGGCGGTGCCGATGACCATGCCGAGGATCTCGCCGACGGCGCAGCCGGTCAGGCAGTGCAGCGTCGCCTTCACCGCCGTCGACCAGGACGCGCCCTTGCCGTGGCCACCGTGTGCGGAGTGGCCGTGGTGATCGTGGCCGCCCTCGGGGGCGGTGTGGCCGTGCGCGGTACCGGTGTGGTGCGTGCTGTGGTCCATGACCCGTCATCCCCTATTCGACTTCCGAGGTGAGCCGGTGGCTTGGCTCCACACACAGAAACCATATACCCCCTGGGGGTATATGGCTAGTGGTGTTCCGAACCGGTTGCCGGACGGTGGCGGAGCATCCAGGTTCGGCCACGGTCGGCGGACTCGTAGACGGCGTCGGTGCTGTCGGCGGCCAGCAGCCGCTGTGTGGTCACCGCGGTCAGCACTGTGGCCTTTCCGCCTTCGGGCAGGCGGCCCAGCCGCGTCCACGGTCCGTCGCCGCGGGCTGCGAGAACGCGGCCGTCTGGCGTCAGCGCAACGAGCGAGCCCGGTTCCGGCTCCTCCACCGCGACCAGGCCGGGGGCCGAGGGGACAGGGCGGAAGGTGCGCCCGCCGTCGGTGCTGCGCTCAAGGCCTGTGCCGGTGGCGGCCCACACTCGCGCCGCGCTGCCGGCGTGGGAAGCCAGATCGAGCGCCGCGATGCGGGCGCGCTTGTCCCACCTGCGGCCGGCGTCGGTGCTGGCCCACACCCTGCCGCTTTGGCTGTCGAATCCGTAGAGCACGTCGCCGGCCTGTACAAGGGAGTGGAAGTCGGCCTCGCCCTCGGCGGAGAGCGTCTGCCAGGTCCGCCCCGCGTCCGTGCTGCGGATCAGGCCCAGGTGGGGTGAGCGGGCATCGGGATCGGCCGGGGCGGGGTGGCCGCTGGCCAGGAACGTGGAGGGACCGGTGACGGTGAAGCCCATGGTGTCCTGGTAGCGGCCGGCCACCCGGGTCGCGCTGCCATCCTTCAGGCGGAAGACGCCGTGATGGCCGGCTGCGTAGACGGTGCCGTCGGCCGGGTCGATGCCCAGGCCGTGCAGGTGGCCGGTCCCCGGGTCAGGCACTGCCGCGCTGTCGCGGCCGGTCCCGGCCGTGGTGTCGGTAGCGGAGCAGGCGGCCAGCAGCAGGCCGGCCGCGGCAACCAGAATCAGGGCACGCGGGCGGCGCCGCGGTATGCGCGTCATGGTGTGAAGTCCAGGCAGGAGGAGAAGGAGAGGACGGCAGGCGGGTGTGCCGAGGCGAGCACGGGGCGGGCGCCAGCAGTGCCCGCCCCGTGCTCGCGCGGTGGAGGGTCAGTCCTTGCCGAGCAGCTTGTTCATCTGCTCGATCTCCGCACTCTGGGAGGCGATGATGTCCGCGGCCATCCCCCGGGCCGGGGCGTGGACGCCGTCGGCCTGCTCGGTCTTGGCCATCTCGACCGCGCCTTCGTGATGCTTGATCATCATCTCCATGAAGGCGGTGTCGAACGCCTTGCCCGAGGCGTTCTCGAGCTCGGTCATCTCCTCGGCCGTCATCATGCCCTCCATGCCGCCGTGCATGGAGTGGTCCATGGCGCCCTCGGCAGGCACCTCCTCGCCCCAGGAGGTCAGCCAGCCGGACAGGGTCTTGATCTCCGGGTCCTGGGCCTTCTTGATGTCGGCGGCGAGCTTCTTCACCTCCGGCGACTGGGCCCGCTCGGGTGCGAGGTCGGCCATCTCCACGGCCTGGCGGTGGTGGGGGATCATCCCCTTGGCGAAGGCCACGTCGGCCGCGTTGTGCTGTCCCTGTGACGCCGGTGCCGAGGCGGACGGGGAAGCGGTGGCGTTGTGGCCGCCGTGTCCGGCCGAGCCGGTGTCGTCACCGTCGCCGCCGCAGGCGGCCAGGACGAGCGCCGCCGCTCCCGCGGCGGCAACGGCGGCGGTACGGCGGGCGAGTGAACGCTTGCGGTTCATGGTGGTGCAACTCCTTCACGCGCGCCGGTCACGGCGCGCGGTGGGTCGGATGTAGGGGCGTGCGAGGGCACGGCACCCGCCACCGGTCGTCACGGGGCGCAAAGGGTGCCGGGCGGGCCGCTCTATATCCGAAGAAGTTGCAGCTCAGACAGGTCGGGCGGGGCCCGTCCGTCATGCGGCGAGCCGGTGGCCGCCGTGGTGAGGGAAGGGGCGGCGGGCGCGTGAAGCACCGTGCCGGTCAGCGCCGGCGGCGTGTATGCCGAAGCAGTGCCGGCGGCCGCGCACGTTCCGTCGGCGTGATCGAGATGGCCCGATCCGCCGTCGGTGTGCGCGCATCCTCCATCCGCGTGCGGCACGCCGTCCGCCGCGGCCATCACCATCTCGTGGCTGGCCGCTGTCTGCGCCGCCGGCACCCCGCCCGGGGCCAGGCCGTGCATGCCCAGCACACCGGCCAGCACCGCCAGCACCAGCAACACGAACAGCCGCCCGGCCGGGCGGCTGCTGCAGCGGGTGCTTGCGGTCACGAACTCATCGTACGGGCAGGTCCGTGGCGGGCGAACGCGGACACCACCGGATGTGCACTCTCTCACCCACGGCCGGCATGACAGCAGCCGTCGCCCTCGGTGGCTTCCGCTGCCGTGCGCCGCGTCTTCTCCGGACTGCCGGCGTCACACTCCCCCGCCGCATTCCGGGACCGGCTTTCCCGGCGGGGTGAAGGCGGCCAGCACCGTGGCGGTGATGTGGCCGGCGGCATGCTCGGAGGTGAGACGGCCCGCGCGGATCTCGTCGGCGGCGCTGTGCATGACCGAGTGCAGGACATTGACCAGCCACGCGATCGGCAGGTCGGTGCGGAAGACCCCCTCGGCGCGGCCGCGGGCGACCAGTGTTTCGACCCGGGCGGCCGGGCCGTTGTGCAGCTCGCGGATGCGCCCAGGGGGCAGTTCCCTCTGGGCGGCGACCAGCAGCGCACGCGCCTGGTCCACCAGGTGCCAGCTGGCCTCGACGTAGCGGGCCAGCGCGAGCAGCGGATCCCCGGTCAGATCGACCGCGTCCAGCGCTTGATTGCCCCGGTCGACGGCGCGGCTCATCGCCGCATCGACGACCTCCGCCCGGGAGGCGAAGTGCGCATACAACGTCACCCGGCCCACGCCCGCGGCGCGCGCGATCTCGCTGAGGCTCGCCTCCGGGTTCTCCCCCAGGCACTCGGCCGCGGCCTTGACGATCGCGTCGATGCTCCGCAGGGCGTCGGCGCGTTTGACGGTGCTTCTACTACCCATGCCCCACACCCTACCCGAATAAGTCGAACAACACTGTTTGGCTTATGAGACCTCCCGGTCTAACCTGAACAGCACTGTACGAGCTAGGTCTGAAGAGGTGAGCGTCATGAGCGGCACGAAAACCACCGGCACACACGCAGCACAGACACCCCACCCGCAACGCTGGCCCATCCTCGGCCTGCTGGGGCTGGCCCAGCTGATGCTGATCCTCGACATCACCGTGGTCGCCATCGCCCTGCCCCACATGGGCGCCGAACTGGACCTGGACCGCGCCGCCCTGACCTGGGTGGTCAGCGGCTACGCCCTCACCTTCGGCAGCCTGATGCTGCTCGGCGGCCGGGCCGCCGACCTCTTCGGCGCCAAGCGGATCGTCCTGGCCGGACTGGTCCTGTTCACCGCCGCATCCCTCGCCGCCGGGCTCGCCACCGGCGCACCCCTGCTGCTGACCGCCCGCATCACCCAGGGCGCGGGCGCCGCACTGCTCTCGCCCGCCGCCCTGTCCGTAGTGGTACGGCTCTTCGACGGCGACGAACGCAACAAGGCACTGGGCATCTGGTCGGCGCTCGGCGGCGGCGGCGCCGCCCTCGGCGTACTGCTGGGCGGGCTGATCACCGCCGGGCCCGGCTGGGCCTGGGTCTTCTTCGTCAACGTCCCCGTCGGCCTGACCGTCCTCGCCGCACTCACCCGGATCCTGCCCGATCTCCCCCGCGCGGCCTCCGGCTCCCTCGACGTGCCCGGCGCCGCCCTCGTCGCCGCGGCCACCGGCGCCCTCATCTACGCCCTCATCCGTGCCGGTGACCACGGCTGGCTCGACGCCCTCACCCTCGCCTTCTTCGCCGCCGCGGCAGCCGTCTACGCAGCCTTCGCCGCCTGGCAGCGCCGGGCGGAGGCACCGCTGATGAACCTCCGTCTGCTCGGCCGACGCCCGGTCGTGGCAGGCACCTTCGTCATCGCGGTGGCCACCGCCCTGATGGTGGGCGTCTTCTTCCTCGGCTCCTTCTACCTCCAGAACCACCAAAGCCACGGCGCCCTGACGACCGGGCTGCTGTTCCTGCCGGTGGCGCTGGTGACCATGGCCGCCGCCACCGCGTCCGGCCGTGTGATCGGCCGCCTCGGGGCCCGGCTGCTGGCAGCGGTGGCCCTGGTCACTGCTGCCACGGGGTTCCTCGTTCCTGTCCTGTGGTCCGGCACCCTCGCCATGGTCACCGGCGTGAGCATCGCCGCGGCTGGCCTGGGCGCCCTGTTCGTCGTCGCCTCGGCCACCGCCCTCAGCAGCGTCGGCCCCCACGAGGCCGGGGTGACCTCCGGAATCGTCAGCACCTTCCACGAGTTCGGTGCCTCCGCCGGCGCCGCCGCCGTATCAAGCGCCGCAGCCGCCAGCATCGCCGCCCACACCGGCACCACCGCGGCCGCCGGGTTCGACGACGCCTTCCTCGTCGCCACAGGCATCGCTGCGACCTCCGCCGTCATCGCCCTGTGGCTGATCCCAACCCAAAGGGCGTAAGCCAAGCGAAATACGGCTTCCATCAGCGCGGACGTACCCGCGACGAGCCCGGAGCTGCATGCGCCGCCGCAAGAGCTCGCCAGGCCAGACACGGAAGCACGAGAACCGACCGCCAGTCCTCCACTCAGGCACGCCCTGGTTCTGCTCCCGATGCTCACGCTCGTCCTGCCCGGCCTTCTGTGCGGCAGCGGGCCCGGGTGGTCGTGGGCGGCGCCGTAGAACCGGCGGCGTAGCAGCTACTCGTCCACTGACAGCCGGATCCGGTCGCGTCAGCTACGGAACCGGGAGAACCAGGTGCCGCCGGTCTTCTGCTCGGGCACGGCCTGGCCCTGCTCCTGGTGCTGATGCGCGCCGGCCAGGTTTGCTGCGCGTCGGTGATGGCCTGCCGGTCGCCGTCCTCGCACAGAGACGGCCAGGGTTCGTTCTTGGGCGGCGCCCCAGCCGGGGCCGAGCATCCGTGGGTGGGCCGGGTGCTCTTCGCCGGGTGGCATGCGTGTGCGGTGGTTACAGCAGGGAGGTGAGCTGACGCAGCCGGCCGACCAGGGAGAAGGTGGGCAGGGGGACGGTGCCGATCCCCGGGTGGTGCTGGTGCTGGATGTGGGGGCAGAGCGGGTCCATGCTAAGCGGGCTGAGCAGGGGGCGGTGGAGCGGTCGCCGCACCACAGGTCGGGGACGAAGTGGTGGCGTAGGAGTTCGGTGCGCCAGTGGTCGGCGTCATCGTATTCACCGCTGTGGGCGTGCTCGAGGAACAGGCAGTACTCGGCGACGGGATGGCCGAAGCCGGCGGCGAAGCGCCACCAGAAGCGGGCGCCGCTGTGGTCTGCGCCGACTCCGCCCTGCGCGAGGCCCTGGCCGGCCTGACCAACCCGCACCTGATCAAGCGGTGCGCCGCACTGGAAGCTCTGGACGCGACCGGGCCTGCTACAGCTGCCCGGCCCTGCGTCTGCCGGCCCGCCGAATCCAGCACCTGACCGAAGAGACCGACGACCTGAACCAGCGGATAACCCAGGCCGTCAAGGCGAGTTCGCCCGGTCTGCCCGACGTACGCGGCGTCGGCCCGGACAGCGCCGCAGCCCTGCTCATCGCCACAGGTGACAACCCTGACCGCCTCACCAGCGAGGCATCTTTCGCTGCCTTGTGCGCCACCAGCCCGGTCGAAGCGTCCTCCGGCAGGACCCAGCGCCGCAGACTCAACCGCGGCGGCGACCGCCAGGCCAACGCCGCCCTCCACCGGGTCGTCCTCAGCCGCCTGCGCTGGGACGACCGCACCCGGAACCACCTGCAGCGACGCCTTGCCGAGGGCAAGACGCGCCGAGAAGTCATCCGCTGCCTCAAACGCTACATCGCACGGGAGATCCACCGGCTCCCCGCCACTCCGAGCCCCGCAGCCAGCCGCGCACATGCCGCAACCGCTACCTGACATCCACAGGGACATCAATGCCAACCGGCGCGGTGCGATCGTCGCGCACGCCGTACGGAGGGAGACGGACACGGTGATCTGCCAGCTCCGGTTCCGCCTGCTGTGAGGCGGCTCACCTGCACCCCGGCCCCCTACTCGCGGGTAGGGACAAGTGGCGTATGAGTTCCATCAAGAAGCTTCGCGATGCCGTAAGGGAGCCGTCAACGCACGTCGCGATCCGGTCATGGAGGCGCTTTCCTCTACTCGTCCGTTCCATTCGACCCTGACTTCAGGAGTACGCGATGGCCGATCTGGCCTTCGTCGTCACCGCGCTCACGGTTTTCGCGCTGGTGGCCGTCATCACCAAAGGGGTGACGAAGCTGTGACCGCCGAGAACGTCGTCGGCCTGGTCGTGGCCGTCTCCCTGCTGGGCTATCTCGTCCTCGCCCTGATCTTCCCGGAGAGGTTCTGAGCCACAGCATGGGTCCCGTAACCGCTGGCGTGCTCCAACTGCTCGCGCTGATAAGCGCGCTGGCGCTCGCCTACGTCCCCCTCGGCACCTACATGGCCAGGGTCTACTCCTCCAAGCAGCACCTCCGGGTCGAGAAGTGGGTCTACAAGGGCATCGGTGCCGACCCCGACATCGAGATGCGCTGGCCCGCGTACCTGCGCGGTGTCCTCGCCTTCTCCCTGATCGGCGTCCTCTTCCTCTTCGCGCTCCAGCGGCTGCAGGGCGTGCTGCCCGGCTCGCTGGGCTTCGCCTCGATCGATCCGGACCAGGCGTTCAACACGGCCGTCTCCTTCGTGACGAACACGAACTGGCAGTCGTACTACGGCGAACAGGCTATGGGCCACGTCGTGCAGACCGCCGGACTGGCCGTGCAGAACTTCGTCTCCGCGGCCGTCGGCATGGCTGTTGCGGTGGCGCTGGTGCGCGGTTTCGCGCGGTCCCGCTCCGGTGAGCTGGGCAACTTCTGGTCGGATCTGGTGCGCGGTGTCGTGCGCATCCTGGTGCCGCTCGCGTTCGTCGCCGCGATCGTGCTGGTCGCTTGCGGTGCGCTCCAGAACTTTTCCGGCATCCACGAGGTCGGCCAGTTCGTGGGCGGCACGCAGCAGTGGAACGGTGGCGCGGTCGCCTCGCAGGAGGCCATCAAGGAGCTGGGCACCAACGGCGGCGGCTACTTCAACGCCAACTCCGCCCACCCCTTCGAGAACCCCACCCCGTTCTCCAATCTCTTCGAGATCTTCCTGATCCTGGTCATCCCGTTCTCCCTGACCCGCACCTTCGGCGTCATGGTCGGCAGCGTGAAGCAGGGCTACGCGGTCCTCGCCACCATGGGCACCATCTGGGTCGGTTTCGTCTCGCTCATGATGTGGACCGAGTTCTCCCACCACGGTCCGGCCTTCGAGCCGGCGAACGGCGCGATGGAGGGCAAGGAGGTTCGCTTCGGCGTCGGCGGCTCGTCGATCTTTGCCGTGTCGACCACACTCACCTCCACCGGCGCGGTGGACTCCTTCCACTCCTCCTTCACCGGCCTGGGTGGCGGCATCACCCTGCTCGGCATGATGCTGGGTGAGATCGCGCCCGGCGGGGTCGGTTCCGGCCTTTACGGCATGCTGATCATGGCGGTCATCGCGGTGTTCATCGCCGGCCTGATGGTCGGCCGCACCCCCGAGTACCTGGGCAAGAAGATCGGCGCCCCCGAGATCAAGCTGGCGGCCTGCTACATCTTGGTCACGCCGGCGCTCGTGCTGGTCTTCACCGCCGCCGCGATGGCCCTGCCCACCCCGGCGAACTCCATGACCAACAGCGGTGCGCACGGGTTCTCCGAGATCCTGTACGCCTACACCTCGGCCTCGAACAACAACGGCTCGGCCTTCGCCGGCCTGAACGCGGACACCCAGTGGTTCAACACCACCCTCGGCATCGCGATGCTGCTCGGCCGCTTCCTGCCAATGGTGTTCGTCCTCGCGCTGGCCGGCTCGCTGGCCCGGCAGACGCCGGTGCCGGTCACCGCGGGCACCCTGCGCACCGAGAAGCCGCTGTTCACCGGCCTGCTGGTCGGAGCGATCCTGATCATCACCGGTCTCACGTACTTCCCCGCCCTCGCGTTGGGTCCGCTCGCCGAGGGGCTGGCGTGATGACCACCCGCACAGAGAAGTCAGAGGACTCCATGTCCACTCCCACCCTGGCGCCCCACCAGGATGCGCCGACGGGTCACAAGACCACCGAAGGCCGTGTCGGAGGGGGCTTGTTCGCCCCCGAGCAGCTGCTGAAGTCATTGCCGGACGCGTTTTGCAAGCTCGACCCGCGGGTGATGATCAAGTCCCCCGTGATGTTCGTGGTCCTCGTCGGGTCGGTCCTGACGACGGTTTTCTCCTTCGCGGACCCGGGCGACTGGTTCGGCTGGACGATCAGCGCCTGGCTGTGGCTGACTGTGATCTTCGCGAACCTCGCGGAGGCCGTCGCCGAGGGCCGCGGCAAGGCGCAGGCCGACACTCTGCGCAAGGCGAAGACCGACACGGTCGCGCGCCGCCTCCTCCCGGACGGCACCGAGGAGGGGGTCCCCGGCACCGAGCTGAAGGTCGGCGATCTGGTCGTCTGCGAGGCGGCAGACGTCATCCCCGGCGACGGTGACGTGGTCGAGGGCGTCGCGTCCGTCGACGAGTCGGCCATCACCGGCGAGTCGGCGCCCGTTATCCGCGAGTCGGGCGGTGATCGCTCGGCCGTGACCGGCGGTACCAGGGTCCTCTCCGACCGGATCGTCATCAAGATCACGACGAAGCCGGGCGAGACCTTCATCGACCGGATGATCAACCTGGTCGAGGGTGCGGCTCGGCAGAAGACGCCCAACGAGATCGCGCTGAACATCCTGCTCGCCTCGCTGACGGTCGTCTTCCTGCTGGCGGTGGCGACCCTGCCGCCCTTCGCGGACCACGCGGGCTCCCACCTGTCGATGGTGGTGCTGGTCGCCCTGCTGGTCTGTCTGATCCCGACCACGATCGGCGCGCTGCTCTCTGCGATCGGCATTGCGGGTATGGACCGGCTGGTCCAGCGCAATGTCCTGGCGATGTCGGGCCGCGCGGTCGAGGCCGCAGGTGACGTTTCCACGCTGCTGCTCGACAAGACGGGCACCATCACGCTCGGCAACCGCCAGGCCGCCGAGTTCGTGCCGGTGCACGGGACGACCGAGGCCGAGGTCGCCGACGCCGCCCAGCTTTCCTCCCTGGCCGACGAGACGCCGGAGGGCCGCTCCGTCGTCGTGCTGGCGAAGGAGAAGTACGGGCTGCGCGAGCGGCACCAGGGTGAACTGGTGGGCGCCGAGTGGATGGAGTTCACCGCCCAGACCCGCATGTCGGGTGTGGACGTCGACGGCAGGAAGATCCGCAAGGGGGCGGCCGGTTCGGTCATCGCCTGGGTCGAGGGGCGCGGCGGCCGGGTCGCCGAGGACGCCGGCATCGTCGCCGACCGCATCTCCGAAGCCGGCGGCACCCCGCTGCTGGTCGCCGTCGAGGACACCGACGGTGCCCGGGTCCTGGGTGTCATCCACCTCAAGGACGTCGTCAAGGACGGCATGCGGGAGCGGTTCGAGGAACTGCGCCGCATGGGCATCAAGACGATCATGATCACGGGGGACAATCCGCTGACCGCCAAGGCGATCGCTGAGGAGGCGGGCGTCGACGACTTCCTTGCCGAGGCCACTCCCGAGGACAAGATGGCCCTGATCAAGCGGGAGCAGGCGGGCGGCAAGCTGGTCGCGATGACCGGGGACGGCACCAACGACGCCCCGGCGCTCGCGCAGGCGGACGTCGGCGTGGCGATGAACACGGGGACATCGGCCGCCAAGGAGGCCGGCAACATGGTCGACTTCGATTCCAACCCGACCAAGCTGATCGAGATCGTCGAGATCGGCAAGCAGCTGTTGATCACCCGGGGTGCGCTGACGACGTTCTCCATCGCCAACGATGTCGCCAAGTACTTCGCGATCATCCCAGCGCTGTTCGCGTCCGTCTACCCGGGCCTGGACAAGCTCAACATCATGAACCTGTCCTCGCCGGGCTCCGCGATCCTGTCGGCGGTGATCTTCAACGCGCTGATCATCATCGCGCTGGTTCCGCTGTCCCTGAAGGGCGTGCAGTACCGGCCGGTCAGCGCCGACAAGATGCTCCGGCGCAACCTCACCATCTACGGCCTCGGCGGGCTGATCGCTCCCTTCATCGGCATCAAGATCATCGACCTGTTCGTCTCCCTCGTCCCCGGAATCGGCTGATCGTCATGAACAACTCAGTGGCCAACACCGCCCGGCTGCTCGGGGCGGGCCTGCGCGCCCTCCTCGCGCTGACCCTGGTGACCGGCGTCCTCTACCCGCTGGTCGTCACCGGCATTGCCCAGGGGCTGTTCAGCGGCAAGGCGAACGGCTCCGAGATCGAGGCGGACGGCAGGGTCGTCGGCTCCTCCCTGATCGGGCAGTCCTACAACCTGCCGCTCGAGGAGGGTCAGGAGACCGCCGCGCCTGACCTGAAATGGTTTCAGGGCCGCCCGCAGAACGGTCTCGGCACCAACAGCGCCAACACCCGGTACCAGCTCATCCTGTCCGGCGCGACCAACCGGTCCGGCGACAACGAAGACCTCGTCCAGTGGGTGAAGGACGCCAAGGCCGCCGTGGTCAAGGACAATTCGGTGGCGGGTTGCACGGTCAAGCCGTCCGAGGTGCCGGCCGACGCTGTCACCTCCTCCGGCTCCGGCCTTGATCCGCACATCTCCCCGGAGTACGCGAAGATTCAGGTCCACCGGGTCGCCGAGAAGAACGGCCTGCCCGTCGCCGAGGTCCACAAGCTGGTCGACGACCACACCGAGGGCCGCACCCTCGGCTTCATCGGTGAGCCCCGGGTGAACGTGCTCAGGCTCAACATCGCGCTCAAGGAACTCGTGGCGAGGAGCTGATGGCGTCACGTGTTCTCGGTGGGAGCCGGCGGCCAGCAGCAGTGCCCGGATCCGTCGGCTCCCGTCGCCATGACGTCGGTCGCTCAACTGCCGACGCGCACGGCCCGACGTACGACAGGGGAGGCAGCACACCCATGACCCGGGTACTCATAGTGGAGGACGACCGGCAGCTCGTTCGGGCCCTCGTGATCAACTTGCAGGCACGTCGCTACGGCGTGGACGCCGCTCCCGACGGAGCCACGGCCCTGCGGCTCGCCGCCGATCGTCAGCCCGACGTCGTCCTGCTGGATCTCGGTCTGCCCGACATGGACGGCGTCGACGTCATCAAGGAGCTGCGGAGCTGGACCCGGGTGCCGATCCTGGTCCTGTCCGCCCGGCAGTCGTCCGGCGAGAAGGTCGCCGCCCTCGACGTGGGCGCCGACGACTACATCACCAAGCCGTTCAGCATGAACGAGCTGTTGGTCCGACTACGGGCCGCCGTCCGCCGTACTGAGAGCACCGCGATCGTCCCGCAGATGACACTGGTCGAGACGGAGGACTTCAGCATCGACCTGCTGGCCAAGAGGGTGGTACGGGGCGGGCGGGATGTGCGGCTGACCCCGACCGAGTGGCACCTGCTGGAGATCCTGGCGACCAGTCCTGGCCGGCTGGTCACGCAGAAGCACCTGCTGGCGGAAGTCTGGGGCATCTCACAGAGCAGCAAGACCAACTACTTGCGTGTCTACATGGCTCAGCTGCGCCGCAAACTGGAGAAGGACCCCTCCCACCCGCGTTACCTGATCACCGAGCCCGGCATGGGCTACCGCTTCGAAAGCTGACCGAGGGACGACATGACACGCGGCAAGCTCCGGATCTACCTCGGTGCAGCACCCGGCGTCGGCAAGACGTACGCGATGCTGTCAGAGGCCCACCGCCGTATTGAGCGGGGCACCGACTGCGTGGTCGCCTTCGTCGAGCACCACGACCGGCCGCGCACCGAGGTGATGCTGCACGGCCTGGAACAGGTGCGGCGCAGAGAGATCGAATACCGGGGCGGCACCTTCACCGAGATGGACGTGGACGCTGTCCTGCGTCGCGCCCCCACGGTCGCCCTGGTCGACGAGCTGGCCCATACCAACGTGCCCGGCTCGCGCACTACCAAGCGCTGGCAGGACGTGGAGGAACTGCTCGCCGTCGGCATCGACGTGGTCTCGACCGTCAACATCCAGCACCTGGAGTCGCTGGGCGACGTGGTCGAGTCGATCACCGGGGTACGGCAGCGCGAGACCGTCCCCGACGAGGTCGTACGGCGTGCCGACCAGATAGAGCTGGTCGACATGTCGCCGGAGGCACTGCGCCGCCGCATGGCGCACGGCAACATCTACAAGCCCGAGAAGGTCGACGCGGCCCTGTCCAACTACTTCCGTCCCGGCAACCTCACCGCCCTGCGTGAGCTGGCGCTGCTGTGGGTGGCCGACCGGGTCGACGCCTATCTGACCGAGTACCGCAGCACGCACCGGGTGACGACGATCTGGGGCTCGCGGGAGCGGATCGTGGTCGGGCTGACCGGCGGCCCGGAGGGGCGCACCCTGATCCGGCGTGCGGCGAGGCTGGCGGAGAAGGGCGCGGGCGGTGAGGTCATGGCCGTCTACATCTCCCGCAGTGACGGCCTGACCTCCGCCTCCCCGAAGGAGCTGGCCGTCCAGCGCACCCTGGTCGAGGACCTGGGCGGTACCTTCCACCACGTCGTCGGCGACGACATACCGGCCGCTCTGCTCGACTTCGCCCGGGGAGTGAACGCCACCCAGATCGTTCTCGGTGTCTCCCGGCGCAGCAGCTGGCAGTACGTCTTTGGGCCGGGTGTCGGCGCCACTGTGGCCCGCGAGTCCGGTCCCGACCTCGACGTCCACCTCATCACGCACAACGAGGCGGGCAAGGGCCGCGGACTGCCGGTGGCACGCGGGGCACGCCTCGGACGTTCCCGGGTGATCAGCGGCTGGCTGGCGGGGGTGCTCGGCCCCGTCCTGCTCACCTGGCTCCTCACCCGTGCGGCGCCGGACGTCGGCCTCGCCAACGACATGCTGCTGCTCCTGACACTGACGGTGGCGGCGGCCCTGCTGGGCGGGCTCCTCCCGGCGCTGGCCTCCGCAGTGCTCGGTTCTCTGCTGCTGAACTGGTTCTTCACCCCGCCCGTCCATACTCTGACGATCGCCGACCCGAAGAACATCGTCGCCATCGTGGTCTTCATCGGAGTCGCCGTGTCGGTGGCCTCGGTGGTGGACCTCGCGGCCCGGCGCACCCACCAGGCAGCCCGACTGCGCGCCGAGTCCGAGATCCTCTCCTTTCTGGCGGGCAACGTCCTGCGCGGCGAGACCGGCTTGGAGGCCCTTCTGGAGCGGGTGCGCGAGACCTTCGGCATGGAGTCGGTGGCGCTGCTGGAGCGGTCCGGCGAGACGGATCCCTGGACCTGCGCCGGGAGCGTAGGACCCCGGCCCGCCGAGATCCCGGAGGACGCGGACGTCGACGTCCCCGTCGGCGACAACATGGCCCTGTCCCTGCGCGGCAGGGTGCTGCCGGCCGCCGACCGCCGCGTGCTGGCCGCGTTCGCCGCGCAGGCCGCCGTCGTCCTGGACCGCCAACGCCTGCAGCGCGAGGCCGACCGGGCCAAGGAACTGGCCGAGGGCAACCGCATACGGACCGCGCTGCTCGCCGCCGTCAGCCACGACCTGCGCACCCCGCTCGCCGGCATCAAGGCCGCCGTCTCCTCGCTCCGCTCCGACGACGTCGAGTGGTCCGAAGAAGACCAGGCGGAGCTGCTGGAGGCCATCGAGGAAGGCGCCGACCGGCTCGACCACCTGGTCGGCAACCTGCTGGACATGTCCCGTCTGCAGACCGGCACCGTCACCCCCATCATCCGCGAGTCCGACCTTGACGAGGTCGTGCCCATGGCGCTCGGTGGAGTTCCCGAGGACAGCGTCGACCTGGACATCCCGGAGACACTGCCCATGATCCACGTCGACCGGGGGCTGCTGGAGCGAGCCGTCGCCAACATCGTCGAGAACGCCGTCAAGTACAGCCCGCCGGATGAGAAGGTCATGGTCTCCGCGAGCTCCATCGCCGACCGGGTCGAGATACGGGTCGTCGACCGCGGGCCCGGGGTCCCGGACGAGGCCAAGGGCCGTATCTTCGAGCCGTTCCAGCGGTACGGCGACTCGCCCCGCGGTGCCGGCGTCGGCCTCGGTCTCGCCGTCGCACGCGGCTTCGCCGAAGCCATCGGCGGCACGCTCGACGCCGAGGACACACCCGGCGGCGGCCTGACCATGGTGCTCGCCGTACGGGCGGCACCGCAGCGGCACGAGGAGCAGCCGGACCTGTCGACGGCGGCGACCTGAAGAGCTCAGGTTTCGAACGGCACGTCCCTGAGCTCTTTGCACACATGCCCGGTGCTCAGCGCCGGGCGTTACGGCGGCGCACGGCTGCCGGCTCGCACTCCAGCGGGGACGGCGGTACCGCGAGGACAGAACAGGCGGCCCGGGCGAGGCAGTGGCGGCCGACCGGCGGCCACAGCACGCGGTGCACACGGCCACGTCGTCCGGCGCCGATCACGAGGAGGACATTTTCCCGGCCGGCGATCTGCAGCAGCGCCCGTCCCGGGGCGCCCCGGGACGGCCGCCTGCCCGGGCAGCCCGGTGCCGCCGCTGCCAAACACGTCACGCAGGGCCTGGAGCAGTCTCTACCGCGCCAGCCGTTCCCACTCGTCGACCATGACCGCCGGGACCGGAGACCGGCACGCGGAAAAGTCCCCGCCGGGCGACTCCTGGGCCGGCACCGGCCGGAGTTGCCCCGCGGCGCCCGGCCTTCTCCGCGGCCTGGCGCAAGGCACTGAGGCTGCCCGGCGAGCCGCTCACCCCCACCACGACGCGAGCGGCCGAGGGTACGTCGGACTGGGACATCTCTTCACCGTTCTTCTCACGCCACTGGTCCGTGGTACCGCAACCGGCAACGACGGATGACTCGTCATCGCCTGGTGCACAGGCCTGACCGCGCTCGGTTACCGCTGGTCGTCGACGCAGTTCAACCGCGACCTGGAGTACGAGAGTGCACCAGGCTGCCTCCCGCAACTCATCCCGCTCCAAGGCGGCGTACCCCGACACCGCGTCGGCGTACGCTGTCCGGTCGGTGTTCTCGCCCGCCAAATCGGGGGTGCGACCGTCACCGGCTGGAACATCCCCGTCCACTGCTGCATCCGCAGCGGTGAGTCGTTCGGCGCGCCGCACGCTGTCCGCACACGGCAGGGGCGTTAAGAAAACGACATGATTTCCGTCGGTACTCGTCGTGCGCGCAAGCCGGCGGGAACCTCCTCATATGGCTGATTCCTGGGGTCCGGACCGCGGTGCACGCCGGGTCATGTACGCGCTCGCGGGGGTCGGCGTATGCCTGATCACCCTGGGGGCGATTCTTAACAACCTGTGGCTCCTCGGTACCGGAGCGTGGTCCTTTATGGGTGCCGCCGGGCTTGAAATTTTCCGACGTCCCTAGGCACGTACGGCGCAACAGCCCAGCTGACCATGCATTTTGGCCCCACGACAAGACGTCCCGTACGCGATGCCCTCTGCCGCGGACTGCTGCGGTCTCCCGGTACGGCTGTCGCGTGAACGGGGCGAGGCCGGGGCTTTCCGACGCCTCGCGGTGCTGTGGAATCACCCCCCGCCGAACGGGCGCGGCACCTCCGCATGGTGTACCCGCGGGGGCACGGCGAGCACGGCGGAGCCGGGCAACGGGTGCTGCCGGAAAGCCGCATACTCGGTGATCGCGTTGCCGCGAGGGCGGTGACGGCGAGGCCTGCGGGCAGGAGCGAGGAAAGCCGATGGGAGACATGAAAGACGCGAACGACCCGGTCGTGCCCGAGGTGGTGGACAGCCCGGCTCTCAGGCCGCAGCCGACCGGGCGGCTGGCGCGCTGGATGCTGCGCCACCAGGTACAGCCCGTCGGGCCGGCGGCCGGCGAGGCACACGCAGAGCCGCACGCCTGGTGGAAGGTGATGTGCCTGACCGGAGTCGACTACTTCTCCAGCCTCGCCTATGTTCCGGCCATCGCCGCGCTCGCCGCCGGTGCGGTTTCCCCCCTGGCGACGCTGCTGATCGTGGCGCTGACCCTGCTCGGGATGCTGCCGATGTACCGGCGGGTTGCCAAGGAGAGCCCTCACGGTGCCGGATCGGTGGCGATGCTGGAGGACCTGCTGCCGTTCTGGTGGGGCAAGCTGTTCGTCCTGGTCCTGCTCGGCTTCGTCGCCACATCGTGGATCATCACCATCACCCTGTCGACCGCGGACGCCTCCGTCCATGTGGTGGAGAACCCCTTCTTCCCCGAGGCCCTGCACGGCCACGAGGTCGCCCTCACCGTGGCACTGCTGCTGGTCCTCGGGGGTGTGTTCCTGCTCGGCTTCAGCGAAGCCGTCAGTGTCGCCATCCCCCTGGTCGCGGTCTTCCTGATGCTCAACGCGGTCGTCATCGCCGTCGGCCTGGCCCACGTCATCACCACCCCCGGCGCCTTCTCCGCGTGGACGGACGCGCTCGTCGAGGGCGGCGGCGGCTTCGGCGACCTGATGACGCCGGCGCTCCTGGCGTTCCCGCTGCTCGTGCTGGGCCTGTCCGGCTTCGAGACCGGCGTGAGCATGATGCCCCTGGTCTCCGCCGCCGGTGCCGACGACGAGGAACGGCTGCGCTCACGCATCCGCAACACCCGCATGTTGCTGACCACCGCCGCCCTCATCATGAGCGTCTACCTGCTGGCCTCCAGCTTCGTCACCACCGTCCTCATCCCCGAGGACGAGTTCCAGCCCGGTGGCGCGGCCAACGGCCGGGCCCTGGCGTGGCTCGCCCACGAGCACGTGGGGGAGGCGTTCGGCACGGTCTACGACATCAGCACCATCCTGATCCTGTGGTTCGCCGGCGCGTCCGCCATGGCGGGGCTGATCAACATCGTGCCCCGCTATCTGCCCGACTACGGCATGGCCCCCGAATGGGGACGCGCGGTGCGGCCCGTGGTGCTCGTCTACACCGCCCTGTGCATCCTCATCACCATCGCCTTCGACGCCGACGTCGACGCCCAGGCCGGCGCGTACGCCACCGGCATCCTGGCCATGATGGTCTCCGGCGCCTTCGCCGTCACCGTCTCCGTGGCACGCAGCGGCCGCCGGGCGATCGCCGCCGGATTCACGCTGCTCACCCTGGTACTGCTCTACGCCCTGATCTACAACATCGTCGACAAGCCCGACGGCATCACCATCTCCGGCTTCTTCATCGCCGGCATCATCATCGTCTCGCTGATCTCCCGCGTGTCCCGCACCACGGAGCTGCGCGCCGACCGCATCGTCTTCGACGAGACCGCCCGCCGGTTCGTCACCCGCACCCTGGCCCACGACAACGCCATCAACATCATCGCCAACCGCCGCCAGGCCGGCGACAGCGCCGAATACCGCGACAAGGAACGAGAACAACGCGGCGCCAACCCGGTCCCCGGGCCGGCCGACGTGCTGTTCCTGGAGATCGACGTAGTCGACCCCTCCGATTTCAGCGAAGTCCTCACCGTCCACGGCGTCGAGGTCGACGGGCACCGGATCCTGCGTGCCGAGGCCCCGGCCGCTCCGAACGCCATCGCCGCGATCCTTCTCGCCCTGCGCGACACCACCGGCACCCAGCCGCACTGCTACTTCGCCTGGGCCGAGGGAAGCCCCATAAAGCACATGTTCCGCTACTTCCTCCTCGGCCGCGGCGACACCGCCCCCGTCACCCGCGAGATCATCCGCAAACACGAACCCGACCCCAGCCGCCGGCCCGGCATCCACGTCGGCGGCTGACCAGGACACCAGAGGGCGTTGTCACGTTGGCTGACCGGCCTGGGATGATCTTGGAGTTGGTTGTGCCGGGGAGGGTTCGCTCGTGTCGTCCGCGTCGCCGTCGTACAAGGGGCACCGGTACCCGGTCGAGGTGATCGCGCACTGCGTGTGGCTGTACTTCCGTTTCCCGCTCAGCTTCCGCGAGGCCGAGGAGCTCATGCTCGAGCGCGGTGTGCCCGTCTCCCACGAGACGGTCCGGCGCTGGTGCGTGAAGTTCGGGCGGATCTACGCGAGCGGCCTGCGCCGCCGGCGGCCCCGGCCGGGCGACAAGTGGCACCTGGACGAGGTCTTCGTGAGGATCAACGGTGAGTTGAAGTACCTGTGGCGGGCCGTCGACGCCGACGGCGCCGTCCTCGACGTCCTCGTGCAGAACCGGCGGGACAAGGCCGCGGCCCGGTGTTTCCTCCGCCGCCTGCTGAAGGCGACCCGCACGGTGCCCCGGGTGATCGTCACCGACAAGCTGCGCTCCTACCGAGCGGCCCACCGCGAGGTCATGCCCTCGGTCGAGCACCGCTCGCACAAGGGCCTGAACAACCGGGCCGAGAACAGCCACCAGCCCACCCGGCAGCGCGAACGCGCCATGAAAGGCTTCCGTGGCATCGGCGGAACCCAGCGGTTCTGGCCGCGTTCAGCGGCATCTCACCCTCACTTCCGGCCCCGCCGCCACCTGATGACCGCCCCCGACTACCGCGCCGAGACGACCATCCGCTTCGCCATCTGGGACCAGATCACCGGCGCCGCCGGCCAGCCCGCCAAGGCCTGAGCACCGGCCCGGACCCCGGCCCCTACCACGCCCCGACGCGCCGCCAGAGACCCACGCGCCCAATAATGTGACAGCGCCCGCCAGCGGATCCGGCGGCGGGTACAGCAGCGGCAATGACGACGGCGGCGGCCGCGTCTCTTACCAGAACTGCGACGCCGCCCGCGCCGCCGGTGCCGCACCCGTTCACCGCGGCGAACCCGGGTACGGCTCCCTTCTAGACCGTGACGGCGACGGCACCGGCTGCGACAGCTGATACGCAGCAAGCCCGTCGGCATGCCGCTCCCGCTGACCCCGACTTCCAGTAGCGACCCCACACCGTCGCGTTGAAGCCATAAGGGAGGTGCTGGATGGGTGGCGGGCCGGCGTTCAGGCGGGCTCGCGGCCCTGAGCGATGGCGCGTCGGTAGTACTCGTAGAGGCCGTCGAAGACCGGGTTGACGACGGCCATGGTGTGGGGGTCGTCGCCGGTCATGGACAACCCCCGCAGAACGACGTCGAGGCCGGGGGCTTCCGGTGTGTGGAAGCGTTCGTCATCGATGTCGGCCTCGTGAACGATGTCCGCGATACGCCGCAGCGCGGGATCGTCGGTCAGCCGGTGCACGCGCAGGATCGTCTCGAAGCTGCAGTCGCCGTGGTGGTGGCCGAGTTCGACGCCACGCATGTCGAAGGGAGTGGCGTCGCCGGGGACGTGGGCGGGGTCAGTGACGAACACGAACTCGGCCGCGGGGTCGATGAAGCGGCCGATCAGCCAGGCGCAGGCGGCGCGGTCGATGTGGATGCCGGCGCGGGTGACCCACTTCATGCGGTGCTCTCTTCCGTGGTGTCGGCGGGGTGCAGGGCGTTGACGGCTTGCTCGGCGGTGTCCCGGTCGGGTGGGGGGAAGTAATCGCGGCGCTGGATGCGCCGCAGTTCGGCGCGCAGCCTGGTCAGCGCGCGCCGCCGTTCGGCGTCGTCCCCCGCGCGGGCGGCTTCGGCCTCGGCGTGCACGTGCTGGTACTCGACGGCGCGGTCCTGCGTCATCGCGTCGATGAGCCGCTGTTCGTCGCCGGCGGCGGCCGGGTGGGCGATCCACACGGTGGCGGCGCCGCCGAAGTCGGTGACCTCCTCGGCGATCCACTCCAGCTGCTCGCGGGTACGGGCATCGGCGGGCAGCGCGATCAGACCGTCGCTGATCTGCGCGACGCCCAGGCGCTTGAGCTTGCGCCACACGGCGATCCGCGGGGTCGAGGGCTCCCGGGGCAGCCGGTAGGAGAGCAGCACCCACTGGCGCTGCTCGGTGTCCGGGCCGCTCACGCGAGGAGTCCCGGGGCCCTGGTCGCGTCCGGCGGCTGCAATGAATTGTTCATGTCCATCCCCCGAGAACCGCCTTCCTCCGACCCGAGGTTTGATGTAACCATGGTTACACAACAATGGGCGGGTGGGTGGCGCGGTCGCGCACGCCCGGACCGTCCGGACCCCGGCCGCCTCATACGGCCTGATCAGGACGAAAAAGGGAGTGCCGGTGACCGCCACCGACCAGCCGCCCAGCCCCCGGGCACGAGCCGACCGCGCCGCCGGTGTCGGCGGGGACGTGATCCCGCTGCGGCAGGCGACCCGCGCCTGGTTCACGATCTCCTGGCAGACCTTTGGCGGCCCCGCCGGGCAGATAGCCGTGATGCAGCGGGCCCTGGTCGAGGACAAACGCTGGGTCGGCCAGCAGCGGTTCAACCACGCCCTGTCCTACTGCATGCTCCTGCCCGGCCCCGAAGCCCAGCAGCTCGCGATCTACACCGGCTGGCTCCTCAACGGCACCCGCGGCGGCCTCATCGCCGGCACTCTCTTCGTCCTCCCGGGTGTCCTCGCCCTGCTCGCCCTGTCCGCCCTGTACGTCGCCTTCGGCTCGACGGCAGCCGTCACCGGCGTCTTCGCCGGACTGGCTCCTGCGGTGGTCGCGATCGTCGCCCAGGCTGTCTCCCGGGTCGCCCAGCGGTCCTTGACCCACCCGCTGCTCATCGCCCTGGCGGCGGCCTCGTTCGCGGCGCTGGCCCTGTTCTCGGTGCCGTTCCCCGCGGTCATCGCCGCCGCGGCCCTCGCCGGCTGGCTCATCGGCCGGTACAAGCCCGATGCGCTCAAGCCCGCAGGCGGCCACGGGAAGGACGGCGGAGCGCCGCCGCTGATCCCCGACGACGCGCTCCACCACGAGCAGCCCAGCCGCCGCCGCACCTGGCGCATCCTCGCGATCGGCCTGCTGCTGTGGGCCGTCCCCGTCGCCGCGGTCGCCCTGCTGACAGGTACCGGCAGCGTGTTCACCACGCAGGGGGTGTTCTTCTCCGGCACCGCGCTGGTCACCTTCGGCGGCGCCTACGCGGTCCTGGCCTACGTCGCCCAGCAGGCCGTGCAGACCTACGGCTGGCTCACGCCGAAGGAGATGGTCAGCGGCCTGGCCCTGGCCGAGACCACCCCGGGGCCGCTGATCATGGTGGTGCAGTTCGTCGCGTTCCTCGGCGCCTACCGCGCCCCCGGCACTCTCGACCCTTGGGCCGCGGCCCTGCTCGGCGCGCTGCTGACCACCTGGGTCACCTTCGTGCCCTGCTTCCTGTTCATCTTCCTCGGCGCCCCCTACATCGAGCGCCTGCGCGGCAACCGGCGCATCTCCGCCGCCCTGACCGGCATCACCGCAGCCGTCGTCGGCGTCATCGCCAACCTCGCCCTCTACTTCGCCGAACACGCCCTCTTCACAGACGTGGACGAGAAGGTCTTCGGGCCGGTGACCCTCGCGCTGCCGGACCTGGGCACGCTGCGTCCCGTGGCCCTCGTGATCACCGTGGTCGCGGCGCTGCTGATCTTCAAAATCCGGTGGAGCGTCCTGCGCACCCTCGGCATCTGCGCGGTCCTCGGGCTGGGCGCCGCTCTGGTGGGGCTGCCCGGTATCTGAATCACGGGCGGACTACTCGCATCCCGCGGCCCGGGCAAGCCCCGGATGACCACGAAGGCCGCCGGGGCCGCTGTCACTTGGCCCTCGTCCCCGACATCTGTCGCAGACTCATCGGCCGACCTTCAGTGAGCCTCCGCCAAATTGAAGGCGCAGGTCAAAGGGCTGGTGTGATCGGTGCTCGAGGTACTCACGCTGGTCGTGGGCGGGAGTCCACGGAGAAGATCGTCCGTCAACGGTTGACTTCGAGGTTCGTCAGGACGAGCAGGGCGCGCAGGAGGCGGGTGGCGCGGGCGGGGTCGGTGCGGAGTTTGGTGAGGGTCCGCCAGTTCTTGAGGTGGGCGGAGTCGTGCTCGACCGGTGCGCGTCCGACGGCGAGGACGCGGTCGGCTTCCTTCTCGCCCAGGGTGAGCTTGTGGGTGCGGCTGGCGGCGTAACCGGTGACGATCACGGGGTCGAGCATGTCGTTGTCCAGGCCGCGGAAGCCGAGGTGCGCGAGCGCCCCCGAGACCGGCGGTGCGCAGGTGGGCCAGGATGTGGTCGTGGCGGGCGGCGGTGTTGTCGTGGGTGCGGCCGGGCCGGGCGGCGGATATCCAGATCAGGCGGCCCTTTTCGTCGGTGAGGGCGAGGAAGTGCAGGCCGTGGCTGCGGTGCTTGCCGGAGTAGTTCCGCCGGTCGGCCTTGCCAGTGCGACGCTGGGGGCGGATGAGGGTGCCGTCGATCAGGACCACCTCCCCACCCTGCTTCGCGACCTTCTTCAAGGCGCGATCCAGGCACGGCGCCTGGGCGGCGAGCAGCCCGATAAGTTCGTCGCGCCAGCGGCGGACGGTGGACTCGGACACATCGTTTCCGCCGGCCATGTCGGCCAGGCGCTGGCCGTGGCGCAGCACGGCCAGGACGGTCACCGCGATCTCCCCCGGCGGCAGGATCCGCCGCCGGTGCCGGATCGCCTTCAGATGGCGCCGCAGCAGGTCGGCGAGGTGGTTGACGGTGCGCGTGGACAGCGGCAGACGGCACTGACGGTCAAGCGGGCAGGTGCCCTCGGCATACTCTTTGGTTTTCGTCACACAACTCCAACGGCCGCCGGGAGCAACGGGGTTACTCGCACCGCACCACTCCGGGCTGCTCTTGACGGGCTCGCCCCGAGGGCCGACGCCAGTCAGCAGGTCCGTGGGGTGTCGCGGTCCTGATCGGCCGAGTGGAACAGTTCGATGACACGTTCCTCGTACCGGACGCGGGCCGGGGAGAAGCCGTACGGCATCTTGCCGATGGCCTCCATCACGCTCATCCTCGCCCCGTCTTCTTCCTCGCCGACGTGCTCATCCTCCTGGTCCAGGAGGCCGTCGAGGGCCTCGTCCAGGCCGGATCCTTCGATGGCGGCTGCCAGGGCGGTCTCGTGATCACATCGCTGGGCGGCCAGGTCTTCGATGCGAGGGTCGTCGGGGGACAGGGTGTCGTCCAGGGCCGCCTCGGCCTCGGCCAGACGGTCCGAGGAAGGCGTGGCACGCCTTTGGCTCGGGGCGGAGCGCGTTCTTGCCGCGGACCTCTTGTCCGCGAAGATCTTGCGGCACCCGGCGGCGGTGAGGGCGTCGAGCTGCCGCTCCAGCTTCTGCCCGCCGGTCGAGACCCGGGCGTATCCGATCTTGATTTCGGTGCGGACGAGCGGCTCGGCGACGAGGAGCTCCGGCTCGGCCGGCTTGAGGGCGGCCATGGCCCCGGATCATGTCAGAAAACGGTGCTCCGGTGTTGTTGAACAACCTAGGTTTTTGAAGGGGTTTTTGAAGACTCTGCGGGGTTCGGGCGGCCTCGCGGGGCGATCTTCAGAAAACGAAGGTTCCTTGGCGAACCGGCAAGTGCTCAGGCGAACCGGAGGATAGTGCGGATGGCTTCCGCAACCGGCAGAGCGAAGGCACCCAGGAGGTGCAGGTTGAGCGAGACGAGAAGGAGAGCATCAGCTCGCCGCGGGTCCTCGCTGTCCTCGCACGGAGCGTCTGCCGTCGAGAGGGCGTGGGCGTGGCTATGTCATTCCGCCGGCGTCCGTGACCATGCGGACGAGGGTGTCGACGAGTTCGTCGGCGGTGGTGTGCCACTTGGCCGTGTCGAGGTGGCCGCTGAGCTCCATGCCCGCGATGCCGTGGGCGCTGGCCAGCAGCAAGGCGCCGTAGTGCCGTGCGTTCCGCTCTCCCGCGAGGGCGGCGACGATGTCCAGGAACTCGTCCTGGAAGCGTTCGGCCGCGCGGTCGGCCACGGCCGGGTCGCCTTCCGGCCCGCATAGCTGGCGCCGGATGCGATCCATCCCGTCACCGAGCTGCCCGGGAAGGTTTGCGCGCCGCCTGAACAACAGCTGGTACAGGTGCGGCTGGTTCCGGCCGACATCGATGAGGGCGCGGAGAGCGCCGCGCAGCTTCTCGGAGGCGGACAGGGCCGGGTCGGTCCGAAGGGCGTGCACCTGGTCGCCGATCCGTCCCCAGCTTTTGGCCGCGACGGCGGTCAGCAGGCTGTCCTTGCCCGTGAAGTGCCGGTACGGCGCTCCCCGGGTCACGCCTGCCCGCGCGCCCACCTCGCGCAAGGTGACCGCTTCGGGGCCGCCGAGGTCGAGGAGCTCGGCGGCCGCGTCGAGCAGAGCGCGGCGGGTGGCGGCGGCGGACTCGGCACGGGTGGTCATGACGCCCATCATACAGTTGACAGCGTCATCTGAACCGGTACCGTACTCAAGGTGACAACGTCATCTGAAACCCAGAAGTTGATCGTCGTAACCGGAGCCTCCACGGGCATGGGCGCGTCAGCCGCCCGCGAACTGGCTCGCCAGGGATTTCACGTCCTGGCCGGCGTGCGACGCGACCGTGACGCCGACGCCATCCGATCGACCGGCATCGAGCCGGTCATCCTCGACATCACCAAGTCCGAGCAGGTGGAGGCACTCGCCGCGCGGGTCGCCGACGACCCGCGCGCGCTGCACGCGCTCGTCAACAACGCCGGCGTCCAGGTGAACGCCCCGGTCGAAGCCCTGCCGATGGCGGAGTGGCGGCGGGTGTTCGAAGTCAACCTCTTCGGCCACGTCGCCGTCACTCAAGCGCTCCTCCCCGCGCTGCTGCGCAGCAAGGGTCGTGTGATCAACATCAGCTCGGTCGGCGGCAAGTTCGCCATGGCCACATACGGCGCGTACGCCGGCGCGAAGTTCGCCCTGGAGGCGGTCAGCGACTCGCTCCGCCGGGAGGTCGCTCCGCTGGGCGTACAGGTGGTCGTGGTCGAGCCAGGCGGCGTCCGCACGGAGATGGCTGCCCGCGGGGTCGAGACGGCGAACCACCTGGCTGCCCAGATGACGCCGGAGCAGGACGAGCGCTACGGCGGCCTGGTCCAGGCGAACAACAAGTTGATGACCTCGGGCACTGCTTCAGGCTTGACCGCCGACGCCGCCGCCCGGGTCATCGCGAGGGCCGTGACGACGCGCAGACCGCGCACCCGCTACACCGCCGGCCGGGATGCCGCCCTGATCATGCGCCTGGGCCCGATGCTGTCCGACCGCACGCTCGACCGCGTCCTCGCCGCCAACCTGCGCCGCCACTACCCGAAGGGAGCCGTTGGCCGACGAGGACTCCACGAACGGCTCCGTCCCCTGTGGTGCGGCCACCGGTGAGCTCACGGTCGACGAACAAGGACTCTCCCGGCGTCAAGCCGCGGGCTCGCTGCACGAGCGTCGCACCGCGGCCAGACCACGGGCCACGGCTTTCATACGCAGGGCATCCACATCAGGTTCTCAGGCTTCGTCCTCGTCGTCCTCGACGGCGTCCGGGTCCCGGAAGGGCCGCAGGCCCTGACCGGGACCGCTGGCGGTGATGTTGAAGAGGCAGCGGCCCAGGAAGTTGATGTGCCGGTCCTTGAGCGGGGAGAGGCGGGCGACGTCCTCGTCCTTGATGTCGTGGCCCTCGGCGCGAAGCCGGGCCACGGCGGCGTCCAGGTAGCGGGTGTTCCACAGCACCACCGCATTGAGAACCAGGCCCAAGGCGGCGAGCTGGTCCTCCTGGCCCTCGCGGTACGCCCGGCGGATCTGGCCCCGGCCGCCGTGGCAGATCGCGCGGGCAAGCCGGTGGCGGGACTCCTGGACGGTGAGCTGCCGGTTCATCAGCCGCCGGTAGGTGTCATCGACCGGGTCGACCAGGGCGAGCAGGTGCATGGTCTTGTCGATCCGCCCGTACTCGGCGAACGCCGCCCCCAGCGGCGTCGGGTGCCCTTCGCGGCCGAACATCCGCAGCAGGTCGTAGGCAGTTTCGTTTGGATCAGTCGGTCGTTGGTCCGGTTGTGCCGTTGACTGACGCACAGTGGGCGCGGATCGAGCCGTTAGTTGTCCGAAGACCTTCGAGCACTCGCCGTCGACGCCCTGGAACAAGTGGTCGCTGAGCTGTCTGAACTCGCCGAACTGTGGGGCGAGGCCACGAACGGGCCGAAATGACGCCGAGGCATCACGCGTCTCCGCGATGTTCTCGATCCTCCGACCCCACCCCAAGAAGAAGCCCTCTTCGAGACCTAACAGGTAACCCACAGTCACGGACCACAGAACTTGAGCCAAAGCCGGAACTCGTGAACAAAGCCACTTCCACCTGCCCGCCGGTCACAGGCACCAGCTGGCCCTGCCTGGTGCGGTGCGGTGCGGTGCGGTGCGGCAGGACCATTGCCGCCGTGCGGGTGACGTCGTTCGCGGTGGCCCCTGCCGGGGTGGGCGGGCCGCTATCAACGGCACATGCCCTCCACCGTGTTGCGCGGCCCTGCCGCCGCCGTGCTCGCCGTCCTGCCCCTGGCCGTCTCCCCCACTGCCGCGCACGCGGCGAAGTCCTGCCCCTGGCCGAGGCGGCCACCCGCCTGCCCGCGGGCACGGAGTCCCGCGAGGGCTACAGCCGGGACAGCTTCCGGCACCGGAACACCGGGCTCGACAGGAGAGACCGTTTGGCTACGACGGCGTCGTGGGTGTCGGCTGGCGTCACCATGACGAACAGCAGCAGCCCTTTCATGTCGACGACGAGTAGATGATCGCGGCGAACAGCGTCTCATCAGGGATTTCCTGCGTTCCACCGCCCTGCGGCCGCACCCTCGACGGCGGGATCAACGGCTTAGTGATCTCCCACAACCCGTCCGGAACAATCCAACTCCACGTACCCCGCCCCATGCCGGATTCAACGACGCTTCACCACGTAGGACACGGTCTTAGTCGATGCAACTGCTGTTCATCTGGGTGGGGGTGAACACTCGAGGGCCGGTTGCACCTCTATTTTGCTGACCAGCGGGAGGCCCTGAAGGGGGGCGGACGCCTGGGGACTTGTCATGGGAGTGTACCGGCCGACTACGGGGGTGGAGTCGTTGCGGTGCGCCGGTACGCGCTGGGGCTGATGCCGCGGGCCCGTTTGAACGCCGCGCTGAACGCGAACGCGTCGGAGTAGCCCACGGCGCGGGCGACCTCCGCGACAGTCACCGTCTCGCGCTCGGTCAGCAGGTCCGCCGCGAGCGTCATGCGCCAGTGGGTGAGGTAGGTCAGCGGCGGTTCGCCGACCAGGTCGGTGAACCGCTTCGCCAGCGTGGCCCGCGACACCCCGGTCCGGCCGGCCAGCGAGGCAACCGTCCACGGCGCTGCCGGTTCCCCGTGCAGCAGGCGCAGCGCGGCGCCCACCACCGGGTCGCGCCCGGCGGAGTACCAGCCCGGCGGAGTGCCGCCGGGCCGGTCGAAGTACTCGCGCAGCGCGCACACCAGCATCCAGTCCAGCAGCCGGTCGAGGACGACCTGCTGGCCCGGCGTGTCGGCGGCGACCTCGGCGGCGAGATGGTCCCACACGGGGTCGGGCCCGCCGCTGGACCCCACGCGCAGTACGACGGGCAGCGCGTCCAGTAGCCTGCGACTGATCTCGCCGCGCACCGGATAGGCACCGACGACCAGGGTCGTCGTGTCCTCCCCGCCGGTACCGGCGTCGTGCCAGCCGAGCCGGTACCGGGTCCCACCCTGCTCGGGCGTCGAGCAGAACGCGCCGCACGCAACGGGTTCGGCCCGGGTGCCCACCTCGTCGACGAAGAGGAACGGCGCGGGGCCCCGCACGATCACCGTCTCGCCGGTGCCCAGACGCTCGGGCGGGCGGCGCTCCGGCACGATCCAGCCGCCTCCGGAGAGGACGGTGCACAAGGTCAGCGGCGCGCCGTCCACGAAGTGCAGCGACCAGGGCGGGGTCAGGGTCGAGCTGCCGAACAACGAGCCCTGGGCCCGCACTCCGCGCAGTAGGTCACCGAAAGCATCCACCCGCTAAGGCTAAACGATTCAGACGATCACCCAGGTAATCTGGCTTATCACCCATGGAATCGTCCGGGTGCGTGCCGTTGACTCGCTGTCATGAGCAACGACATCACTCTTGTCCTCGGCGCGACGGGCAACACCGGCCGGCGGGTGGCCGCCCGGTTGCGGCTGCGCGGCACACCCGTGCGCGCCGCCTCCCGTTCCAGTCAGACCCCGTTCGACTGGTTCCACCCCGCAGGCTGGGATCAGGTCCTGCGGGGTGTCACCATCGCCTACGTGGTGCCCCCGCCCGTGCCCGGTCCGGTGCACGACTTCGTGGCGCGGGCCGAGGCCGCCGGTGTGCGGCGCCTGGTCCTGCTCTCCGGTCACGGCGCCGACGATTGGGGCGACTCCGCGTTCGGGCTGGACATGCGCTCGGCCGAGGACGCTGTGCGCGGCTCGGCGCTGGAATGGACCGTCCTGCGTGCCTCGAACTTCGCCCAGAACTTCGACGGGCACCCCTTCCGCGTCCCGCTGGCCGCCGGCGAGCTGGCGCTTCCGGCAGGTGCGGTCCCCGAGCCGTTCATCGACCTCGAGGACGTCGCCGACGTGGCGACCGCGGTGCTGACCGAGCCCGGCCAGCACGCCGGTCGAGTCTATGAGCTGACCGGGCCGCGCGGGCTGACCTGGGCGGAGGCAGTCGAGCTGATTTCCCGGGCGTCCGGGCTGCCCATCGTCTACCGGCGCATTTCCCCGGCCGAGTACACCGCGACGTTAGTTCAGGAGGGTTGGAGCGAGGACGAGGCCCAGCACCTCGCCGAGATGTTCGTGCTGCTTGAGCGCGGGGTCGCCGCCTGGACGACGGACGACGTCGCCACCGTGCTGGGACGCGCGCCGCGGACCTTCGAGGACTTCGTCCTGCGGGCCACGGCAGCGGAAGCCTGGCGGTGCTGAGTCCCGCGGGCCCCGGCCTGGCGTACTGCACTCCGGGAGGCGGAGCACCGCGCGCCCTCCTGCACATCCACACCACTTGTCAACGTCCGTTCTTCACGTAACTGGAGCCATCGATGCATGCCCTGCTGGTCGCCGCCAACCCGGACCCCCGGTCCCTGACGCATTACGTGCTGGGAAGACTTGAGGCAGCGCTTCAACCCGGTTCAGTCGAGATTGCCGACCTGTCCGAGGAGCGGTTCGATCCCCGGTTCACTCCGGCGGATCGTCGGGCGTACCACGAGGGCGGCAACTATCCGGCTGACGTCATGGCTGAGCACCGTCGTCTTGAGCGTGCCACCGATCTCGTGTTGGTCTTCCCCGTGTACTGGTGGTCGATGCCTGCACTGTTGAAGGGGTGGATCGACCGTGTCTTCGTCAACGGCTGGGCCTTCGAGCACTCTCCCGCTTCGGGCCTGCGGCCGAAACTGCAGAACCTCACCACCCATCTTCTGCCCATCGCCGGCGACGACTCCGGTGCGTACGAGCGCCACGGATACGAGAGTGCACTGCGGACGCAGATCGAGCACGGCATCGTCGATTACTGCGGTAGCCGGCGCGGCTCCACAGCGTTCATCTACGAATCCGAACGGCTCTCCCCCGAGACCACGGTGCGAGGTGTTGACCGTGCGGTGCGGATCATCAGTGAAGCCATCCATGCCCGCCTGGCGGGATGAGGCGGGTCATACGCCCTTCTGACCGGTGGGACGCTGCGGGCGAAAGGGACGTCGGAACGCCGAGCCGACCCCGGCTCCAGGCGCGATGACCGTCTCGCCGTAAGGGTGTCACCTGCCACCGCGCGGCACTCCGCCGCCGTTGTGCCCGTGGCGAAGCAGGCCTTCCACTCGGTGCCTCTGAGACATGTCGCTATCTGGAGAAGGACGGGTTCCGGGCGGCCGTCTCCGTCGACGCGGGCCGGGTGGTGCTGCGTTCCAGACGCGGCACGGAGACGGGGCTGGCGTTTTCGGAATCACAGCAGAGGTGCACCCTTGCCCGCCGAGCGAGGGTGCGCCGTCAGCCCGGGGGTGCGGCTGTGGACCCTGGCCGAGGTCATCGACCACCTCTGTGTCGACGGGGAGACCGGGATTATCGACGGCACCGAGATCCCGGTCCGTCGGCCGGCAGCCGGATGCAAGGACCGGGACAGGTTCATCTCTGGCAAGAACAAGCAGAACGCGGTCAAGACCATGGTCGTCACGGACGGGGGCGGCCGCGTGCTCTTCTGCAGCCCCACCAGGCCCGGCAGCTGCGCGGACATCACCCACGCCCGCCAGTTAGGGCTGGTCAAGCTCCTGGCCGGCGGGCCCGCGGCGGAGATCCTCGCCGACGCCGGCTGCCAGGGCCTGGGCGCCCAGACCGGCGGACGGGTGATCACACCACCACACCGCAACTTCAAGAAGAACGCCCCGAAATGGTACGAGGAGATACATAAATGACAGCGCAAAGCGCATTCCTCAGAAGCCGTATCTCAAACAATCTTGGAACCGGCAAATCGAACGGAGTTCCTGGTTGGGTGATCTTCCGTCCCTGCGCGCATGAAGGCAGGGCCCCTTGATAGCCGGGAGGACGAACCGAACCGAGCAGTACCAGGAGGCCCTGTTGTCGCAGTTGTACGCGCCCGAGCCCGTTCACTTGGAACGGCGCTTCGGCGTTCGTGAGTTATCTTCCGACGGCTCCCTGGGTCGCTCAGGGACCGACCGGGTCCGGCGCATGTGTTCTCGGCGTTCCCTCAGGCCGGGACGAGAGGCAACGCCGCCTCAGATGGTCGGGGTGTCGTCAACAATCGGCTTGTGAATTTCAACGACCGGCTTCCATCCCGCGGAGAACTCGATGAAGTCCGCACGAGTGGGGTAGGTGTCGATCGCGCGACGGTCACGCTTGGGGCTGTCGCTCCCCTTGCGTCCCCGGGGAATCTGCTCCTCGAAGATGTCGACCTTCACGTCGGGAACCTCCTTGAGGCTCTGGCGCCAGATCTGCACGATGTCGGCGCCGAACGCCTGCCGGACCGCAGCGTAAAGGGCCGTGAGGGACCCCTTGTCCCCACCGGGGACGAAAAGCGCCAGGTCCAGCACGACACCGGCGGACTGGAGGACCTCGATGGTCACCGAGCCGTTCTCGTCGGCCAAGTAGATTCCGGCTTCATTCTCGTCGTCGGGAAGGCAGGAGACCTCTTCCTGGAATACGGTTCTCGCCGTGATCGAACCGCCCTCGAAATCCTCACCGGACTTGGTCAGAAAAGCAGGGACATAGCAGTCGGGAAGTTTGAGTTCTGCCGTGTCGGCGGAAACAAAGATCTTGTCCTTCACGCCGAGCTTCGTCACCTCTTCCAGCGAGAGGCGGCGAGCGGCGATCTTCTCCGTGTTCACGATTTCCCTTTCAGGTCGCACTGTCCCTCCGAGCAAGGACACTACCACGAAACACTGAGGTCAACTGCCCAGTGATCTTTGGGTAGATGGTCTCAGATGACTCTCACGGGAGGATATTGAAGCGAGTGCCGATCGGTCGGGAACACGCGTCCGCCAGGTAGTGTCCCTCGTCATGGTGTTGCGGATCAACTGGCGATTGCATTTCGGTGCGTTGGGTAGCATGAAGGAACTAAAAGAGAGTTTACGGTAGATATCGCCCATATCCCCTTCGGGGAGGTGGCGGCGAGATAAGGCGATTCATTCGCCGTGCATCTAGAAGAGCACAGCGGAAATCAACCGGATGGTCCGACAACGCAACAACGGAGACCCCGCGTCGGCAACATCTGGATGGAGCGCGAACCGGAAGTCGAGTCCTACCACGCCCTCTCGGTCAGGACTTCGGCGTAGTCGACTGACACCCAGTTGCTGACGTCTCGTCATGTTGGGCAGGGTTCGGTACACAGCAGGCACGGACGTCCGCGATCATGGAGTTCTCCACGCTCTGTGACCTTGGACTGCCCGTGCCTGCCGACGCACCACTCTGGTCTCCTCTGCCGTGAACAGCTCAGACCGCATCCGGAAGTATCCGGGAGCGATCTTCCGGATCTGCTGGAACGCCTCGCGCAGGTCCCGCGCCCGCGGGATCCGCGGGGAGTACGGCACCCTCTCGTGACGCTCCTGGCACTGACGGCCTGCGCGGTCCTCGCCGGAGCGCGATCCCTGCTCGCGGTGAGTGAATGGGTGGCCGACACACCGTCGGCCCTGTCCGGACGGCGAGGTGTTCCTCGATGCGGTGGCGCAGGCGTAGCTGGGCGTGTGGTGTCGGGTGCCGGCCGGGCACCTTGCCTCGCGTGGAGGGTCGCCCGTCTGCACACCGAGGATCCCGCACCCGCCCCGGCGCTGCTGCCGAGCTTGCAGGCCGCGCCCGGCAGGAACTGGTCGGGGAGGCTCCGTCCCTGCCGGTTCATCCACGCGCGCAGGCGGCGGAGGATCTTGGTGCGGCGCCCGCTGCGCGGCCCGGATGTCCCCGGGCTGGACGACGAGGAGGACGGCATCTGCTGCAAGCCCACGGTCTGCTGCGGGCCGCGGGGGGTCGCTGCGCCGCTGGGCGCGTTTGCGCGGGTGAGGGTGAGGTCATGGCGGTGCCGTCGTTCCGGCCGGCCCCACGATCCGGCACCTGTCGGGCGGCCGGGACCCCACGGCGGGGCGCTGTGAGTGACGCGGCGCGTCTGGGGCCTACCCGTCCGCGTCGGTCGTGCGCTGACGCGGCACTCGGCCGGGCACCGTCACAGCGCGACAGGAAAAGGGCGGCACCACCCGGACAACGACGCACGTCCTGCCCAGGTCACGGCACGGCCGGCTCCCTGGGGGAAGTCTGAGTCCTTACAGGGCGGCGGGAGGGATCTTCGGGTCGAAGACGTTCCGCGGCGCGCTCGGCTGGGAGGCGGATGCCCGGCGCAGCACCTGGGCGAGGTCGCGGTGTATGCGGTCGGCTTCAGCGCGGACCTGGACGGGGATGTCGCCGCGTTCGGCGACGAGGCGGTCGTAGACGGGGGTCTGCTGGAACACGGCGGGGCTGTTTCCCTTCAGCGGGCGGTACGCCGGACTGGCGCAGCATACGGGCCCGGGCAACGCTCCGCTGCGGGGCGGGCGTTCGGGCCAGGAGGGCGGGGACGGCGTCCTCGGTCGTCCGGTCGCCGTCGAGGAGCGCGGCAGTCAGGCGGGCCTGGGTCTCGGGGAGCCGGCCGGTGCGGTGCTTGGTGCGGGCTGTCGGTCTGTGCCGGTCGGCGGTCTGCTTCGTCTGGTCCGTCAGGTACACGGCACGGGCTTCCGGCCCGGATCATTCCACGCGAAACCGGCCCTACCGTCGTTATGAGGGCGTGAGGAAGCGGGCGTTGTCCGGCAGCTGCTCGCGGAACCGGTCCGGAATCGTGCCCATCAGCCACAGCCAGCGCGCGTTGCGCACGATCTCGTCCTCCAACAGGACGTACGGGCGGTCGGCACGGCTGGTGTACCCGGTCTCGGGCGGCCGGCCCTGCTCCTGGGTCCAGGTCATGTAGTGCCGCCCCTCGACGCGCAGCACGCGCCGGCCGTCGGGGTCCTGGTCGCCGAGCGCCCGGTAGCCCACGCACGTCAGCCAGAAGTCACACGAGCGGCACACCCTCCACCGCGCCATCCGCTCGCCCACGCCTGCGATCTCCGCCGTCGACCCCTTGCCCGGGCACAGCTTGCAGTCGAACACCTCGTACCGCACCTGCGGGTACGCGCCTGCCTGCCGAACCACGGCTCACCTTTCCTCGGTGCCCGGCCGTCAGCGCCCGCGGCACGGCCGGTCCGGCGCGGGCGCCGTGACCGGCTCGATCGCCCGGAGCGGCGTCGTCCATTCGATGCCGCCCCCCCTCGGGATCAACCAGGCTACCGGTTTCGGGGCGTCGCCGTCGGGGGCGACGGCCCGCAGCACACCGGTCCGCCCGGACACCGTGTCGCGGACCAGGCGGCCGAGGAGCCGGTGCCTTTCGTGCAGCATGCTCGCCGTGGTCATCCCAACGCCCCCGTCCGCAGCGGCGGTCAGGAACAGCGCACGCCCACACTCTGCTTGTGAAGCTCGATGATCTCGCAGTGCCGCAGCTCACGGGACCGGTTGGGTGCGATGGCCGTGGGCCACCGCACGATGACCATCTCCTTCTCGCCCCGCTTGGCCGGTTCCCGCCCCCTCCTGCAGCCTTCCCGGGACAGCGGGTCGGGCTGCCCGTGGGGGCCGGGGCCCGTTTCGATGATCGTGATGTTCCGTGCGGCGGCGAAGACGCGGCCCTTCTGCCCGGCATGCTGCGCGCCCGGCTGCGGGTTGAGCAGGCCTCGTTCGGCGCACACGTACAGCACCGCCCGTGCGGGCGCAGCTTGCCTGTTGTCCTGCGCATCGGTGATCATCGGGACCTCGCGGTGGTGATGGACGGGCGGCCCGGGGCGTCTTCGACCTCCCCGGACCTCGAGGACGCCGTACAGGCGCACCTGCGGCTCATCCAGGCCACCGCCCGCACCGCCGGGCAGGAGCAGCGCAGGCGGCTGGCTGCCGTCGGCAGCGTGGCGGCCAGTCTTGCCGGGTGGCTGGCCTGGGACATGGGCGACAACGGCTCCGCCCGCGCCCGTTGCGGAGCCGCCGTCAGCGCGGCCAGGTCCGCGGGTGATCCGCTGCTCACCGCCTATCAGTCGGCTGCCTCGCCCAGTTCGAGGCGCACGCCGGCAACGGCGCCGAAGCCCTCCATCCGGCCGGCCGTGCCCGCCGCGCGCTGGGTGAGCGTGCCCCGGCCGTCGCCGACGCGTGGCTGTCCGGTATCGAGGCGCTCGGCCACGCGGCCGCAGGCGACCGGCGGTCGGCGGACAAGGCACTTGTCCGCTCCCGTGCGGCGGCCGAGGCCCTGCCCGGGCAGGAGGAGCTGCCGCCGTGGCCCTGGGTGTTCTCCTTCACCGTGGAGAGGGTGGCCGCCCACCGCGTCACCCGCGGCGCCTGGCTCGGCCTGCCCGACTGGGTACTGGGCGAGGACGCCGAAGCCCTGGCCACCGGCCACGCCAAGCAGCGGGCCCTGCTCCTGCTCGACATCGCCGCCGGGCACCTGGCGGCCGGACGCGTCGAGGGCGCATTCGCCATAGCCACGCGGGCACTGGAGACCGGCCTGCACTACCGGTCCGGGCGGATCGTGGAACGGGCTCGCGCGGTACGCCGATCGCTGGCACTGTCGTCCCCGCCCCGAGTGGTGCGGGACTTCGACGAGCGCCTCCACGGCGTCTACCTGTAAGGGGAGAGGACGGCATGCGGGTAGGGATCACCGGGCACCGCGGACTGAGCGAAGACGTCGAGCGGCGCGTACGCGCGCTGCTGTCCCAGACGGTCAAGGAGCACGACCCGGGCGAACTGGTGGGTGTCTCCTGCATCGCGGACGGCCCCGACTCCTGGTTCGCCGAGGCGGTCCTCGAACACGGCGGGCGCATCGAGGTCGTCATCCCCGCCGCCGAATACCGCAACAGCCTTCCCCACTGGCACCACCCCACCTACGACCGACGCTCGGCCAGGCCGCCGACGTGCACGAGACCGGCATGACCGCCTCCGACTCACACGCTCACATGGCGGGCAGCGAAATCCTCGTCGGCCTCGTCGACGAACTGCTCGCCGTGTGGGACGGCAAGCCCGCCCGCGGCTACGGCGGCACCGCCGACGTCGTCGCCTACGCCGAACGGCAGGGAACCCCGGTGCGTGTCCTGTGGCCCGAGGAAGCCTCCCGCTGACCGCAGCGCGCCGCCCACGGCGCGGACCCGCTTCGCGTCGCGGGCCGGGACGACGCGGCGGAACGTCTGAAGATCCAGGGTTTTCCCTCCCCGGTCCGGGCCTCCCGAGCGATGAACGGGCGGACGGCGCGAGGGCCATGACGACGGAGCTTCTATGTGCGGCCGGGGCCCTGGGGGCGGCGCTGGTGGTGCGCGGTGGCCTGCTGCTGGCCGTGGTCGCGGGAGGCCGACCGGCCGGGGCCGGGGGCGGGTGCGGGGTGGTCGGCGGCCCGCTGCCGCTGGTGATCGCGGATCTGCTCGCGGGCGGCGGGGACGCGGCCTTCGCCGTGGAGGAGGAGTCCGGCTCGTCCAGGTCGGGGTGCTCGTCGTCGTCCCCGCCCTCGGCAGCGGCTGTGCCCGCCCGGCAGTCACGGGCGCAGGCCCGCCCGGCTCCGTGCGCAGGAATGCGAGAGGGGGTCCGGCTGATGCCGGACCCCCTCTTTTTCGTAGCGGGGACAGGATTTGAACCTGCGACCTCTGGGTTATGAGCCCAGCGAGCTACCGAGCTGCTCCACCCCGCGTCGGTGAGACCACTCTACACAGGGCGGTGCAGGCCGGCGGTGGTCAGCCGCGGACGATGTTCTCCGCCTGGGGGCCCTTCTGGCCCTGGGTGATGTCGAACGTGACCGGCTCGCCCTCGACCAGCTCGCGGTAGCCGTTGCCGGAGATGTTGGAGTAGTGGGCGAAGACGTCCGGTCCGCCGCCGTCCTGGGCGATGAAGCCGAAGCCCTTCTCGGAGTTGAACCACTTCACAGTGCCGCTGGCCATACCGCTTCCTTCGGTCTTGCCGGCGGGGCCGGCAGGGATGCATAGCGGGCTCTTCCCTGCGGGAAGGCGCCCGGCATCCTCTCTACCCCGGCCGGGGCCGCATCATACGATCATCTGTCCACGAGTCGGACAGGCCTGGTGGGTGAACCCGCTCCCAGGCGCGGACTCCCCACGGGTGCCGGGCCGGGAGCCGGTCCGCGAAACGCATGCGGGGGCAGGACCGGCTGCGGGCGATGGGACGTGGGCCGCTTCGGATGGCGTGCCGGTGCCGGAAAGGGTGCCGGTGTCCCGGCGCGGAAGATGACTTCGCCGCCGCGGCGGGGTAGGGCTCAGACAGCTGTGGCAGACCCCGAACCGTGCGACCGCACGAAGAGGCCCGGTCCGCCACCACGGCGGGGGTGACGGACCGGGCCTGGGAACACGGTGTCATACCTGTGCTCGGCGCGTGTGGCCTATGGGTGAGGTTGCCGTAGGAAAAGGGCCGGGTGGCGTGGGCCGTGTCCGCTTCCAGCAGCCCCGCACCGAGGCCGTCCCTCATCCGACGCGTGGGAGGGCTGCCCAAGCCCACCGGTATGTTCCGACCCGGCGAGCACGGTCTGGAGCCCACCTCGAACGCGGCGGTGCCCCGGTCTGAGGCGAGCAGACCGGGGCACCGTCAGACGGACTGCCGGTCGTCGGATCCGCTCGGGGACGGCTCTTGGTCCTCCTTGAAAGCGTTCATCGGGACGAAGTTCTCCTCGCCGCACGCCGGTTCCCTGCCTGGGTACAGGGCCGGCAGGGCGGGGTCGACGCCGTTGGCGACGGCCATCTCCGCGTAGCTGCCGTACACCTGCATGCCGTCGGGGAGTTCCGGCAGGGGCAGTGTGCCGGAGCGCAGCAGGTCCAGGACCTGGGGGTTGCCGTCGGCTCCGGCGAGCAGCCAGCCCGCGCACAGCAGCGGCCGGGCGGGGGTGCTGGAGTGGCAGCCGAACCGTCCCATCGGGCCGCCGGTGCGGTTGCCGGGAGCGGAGTGGATGAAGGCCTGCGGCGGGAACTGGCCGCGGGGTGCGTCCCGGCGCCAGGGGCAGGGTTCCGTGCCGCCGCAGGGACGGCGGGGCGCGGCCGGTGGTCCGTCGTAGGCCACGCCGATCACGCCCCAGGTGTCGTCGGCGGGCCGTTGGGCCACCACGCGCGGGCTGCCCTCCCGTGCGGCGGGGCCGGTTTCCGGCGCGGCCGGCGCCCGGGGAACGGGGGGCTCTCCGGCGGCCAGGTAGGCGTTGAGCTGCTGGAGGACCTCTTCGGCGGTGCCTCCGCGCCGGGCCGCCAGTTCGGTCAGCCGTGCGCGTACGCGCCGGTCGTGTTCGCTGTCCGTGGCACCGGCGGGCAGGTCGGCCGAGGACGGCTGCGCGGCGGGAGCCGTCCCGGCCAAGAGGGGGGTGCCGTCGGGCAGGGACGGCTTCTCGGCGGCTTCCTGGCGCTGCAGTGCCCTTGGGTGTGCTCGTGCGGCGGCCGCGGCCGGGGCGGCTTCCTCGGCCAGGACGCGGGCGCAGCAGGCGCAGGGCGTGCCGCACAGCGGCCGGGTGGAGTCGTCCGCGCGGACGGGGCGGGCTTGGCACGCCGTCCGCCAGCGTCCGGGCCGCTCCTGGCGGGCGTGGTGGTCGACCCGGCCGCCGTGCACGCGCACGCGCAGCGGCCGGGCGTCCTCGGCAGGCGTCATGCGTCCCTCCCGGGGCGGACGTGGAGAAAGCGGTCTTCGGTGACCGTGCCGGTCAGGGGGCGCACGGCCAGCCGGTAGCCGTTGTGCCCGTCGTGGCAGGTGATGGGGAGGGCTTGAGGTGGAGGCGGACGTTCTGGCCGGGCCGGGCGAGGGTGTAGCCGCGGTGGCGCCACCAGCGCGGCACCGGGAAGTCATGGGCGGCGGTCTTGGCGAGCAGGACACGGACACCGTCGTCGGCGGCCAGGGCGTGCGCGGTGTGCAGCAGGGCGCTGCCCACACCCGCGCGTCGGGCGTGGGTGGCGGTGGCCACCAGTTCGATCTCCCGCAGCTCGGCGGCCAGCCGGGCCTGTGCGGCGGGTCCGCGGTCGCTGTGTGCGGTGATCAGGCGGACGGGCGGCAGCAGGTAGAGCAGGCCGGCCGGCTCGCGGGTGCCGGGCAGTCCGCCGACCAGTACCCGCCCGGTGCCGTGGAACACGGGGATACGGCCGCTGTCCGCGCAGGCGGCGGACGCGAACTGCGAGGCGTCGTACTCCCCTTCCCCGGCGGCCAGTGCCATCGGGGCCAGCTCGGCGATCATGTCCCGGTCCGCCGGGCGGGGCTCACGCACCCATGGCCGGCCGGCGGCAGTGTGCTCGCCCGGTGCCCGGCCCGTGAGGTGACCGCTCACACCGTCTGCCGCGTGGCGTTCAGGCAGGCGGTGCACCATCGTTGCCCGGGCTCGTGGAGGTCGACGGGCACCTCGCGGTTGCCGCCGGGCACGCTGATGCCGGGCTCCCCGCAGGCGATGTCGTGCATGTCGCAGTCACCGTCGCACGATGCGGGATCCACCGGCATGTGCCACACGATCTCGGCCTCGCCGCGAACACGGGAGCGCACCCGCTCCGCTGCAGCCAGCATGCTCATCCCTCCTTGTGAACGGCCCGGCCTCAGCCGGGCCCCGGTACCGGCCGGAGCTCTAGGGTCGTTGGAGGCTTCGGCTCACGCGGCCGGTATTGCTCCGGCCAGCCGCGGCAAGGGGTGTCGGGCTTGTGGGTTTCAGGTGGCGGTGGGCCAGGTCCGCAGCAGGGCGGCGATCTTCCCGGCGGTGCAGGCCGGGTCCAGGAGCAGGTCCTTGAGGGCGAGGGCGTGCTCGCGGTCGGGTTTGACGGTGATGCCGGAGGCCTCGAGGTACATCACGCCGGTGGCGGCGGCGACGGCCAGGTTGGAGCGTTCCAGCCAGCGGCAGCGGCCCAGCGTGTGCACCAGGGCGGCGGCCCTGGCGTAGGGGCCGTCGTAGACGGGCTGCTCGAACAGGACGGCCCGGTGGCGGGCGACCGCCGAGACTGGGACGCCGTAGTCGTCGGGGGCCGGATCGCCTGCTCCGGCGGCCTCGGCGACCTGCAGGATCCAGGGGACGTCGATGTGCAGGTCCATCAGGCCGCGTGCGCTCCCCGAGCCGGCTGCTGGGTGTTCTCGGCCTCATCGAAGAGCGCCTGGTGTTCGGCCAGGAAGCGGGCTGCGGCGTCCACCGCGCGGGCGCGCAGGCCGCTGGTGTCGTCCTGCACCAGCCGGGCGAGGTAGTCGCCGATGCTCAGTCCCAGGTCGGCGGCGCGTTTCCTCGCGAGTTCCGCGACGTCCTCGTCCACGCGCGCGCCCAGTTGTGTCTTCGCCATACCGTATGGTAACAGCCGTTACCATACGGTGGGAGTGACAGCGGCGACAGCGGCGACAGCGGCGACCAAGCGCTCATGACCGGCGCCGGGCCGTCCGGACTGCCGAAGGCAGGCCGTACCCGGCCTGCAGCGGCCGCTTCCTTGTCCGGCACCTCCTTGCGCGCCCGGGTCGTCATGCGGCCGTCGGGAGGTTTCAGTATGACCGGCGCAGCAGCGTGCACCTACGCCTGGTGCTTCGATCACGGACGTCTCCACCGTTTCCCCCGTGGTGAAGAACCGTGGTGTACCGCGGCGTGGGTGGCGCTCGCCGCGACCACCACCGAGCAGGCTCTCAGGGCCAAGCAGGCCGCCTACGGGGAGGCCCGGTTCCTCGACGGCCTTTCGGCCCAGGCTCAGCCGGAGGTCATCGAGCTCCAGAGAGCACGGACCTGACCCGTCCCTCCCTCCTCCGGCATACGCCTGTCGGCTACGGCTGGCGCTTGCGCGGATGCGCCCCGGAGGGGGCGGCGCCGTGCGGTGCGTTGCTCGGGTGCCGGGCGGGGGGTTTCAGCCGTGATAGCTGATGTAGCCGTTGCCGTCGCGGTCGTTGGCCGTCTTGGTGTAGGAGTGCACGTCCGCGCGGGCACCGGAGGGCTTGTACAGGTAGATGGTGTCCTTGTCGTTGTTCCACAGGAAGTTGCAGTTGTCGCGGTAGACGACGTTGCCCGCGTCGGAGTCGGTGCCGTGGCCGCCGCGCAGCTTGATGTAGTCGCCGGGCTGCAGGTAGTGGTTGGCGGTGAAGGCGAAGCGGTTGCCGGCGGCGTCCTTGACGACGTAGCCCTCGAGGTTGACGGTCGCCGACGCGGAGTAGTTCTTGACCGTCAGGTACTCCTCGTCGGTGTTGCCCGTCGAGCAGCTGTTGGAATCGGGTCCGGGGGCGTCGTACTGGATCCCGCGGACCTTCACAGCGGAGCTGTACTCGGCGGCCTACGCCGACGCGGCAGGGATCAGGACGGCCAGGGTTCCGGCGGTGACGGCGGCGGCCAGGATCGAACGGATGCGCAAGAGAGTGCTCCCCCTGCAGGTGAACGAACGCTGCTACATGGGAGGGGACCGGCAGGAATCTGTCCTGGTTGCACGGTGAGCGGTCTGCCACCCGTTCGGGTGACTCCATGGAGCGCCGGGCCGGGTGCCGGTGTTCAGGAAGGGCCTCGGCCGGGGATCCGCCGGGCGGCGGTCTGCTTTCGGCACCGGCCGTAAAGGCCCGGTCCGTCACTACGGGGGGTGACGGACCGGACTTGGACACGGTGTCACACCCGTCCTCGATCGGCCCGCTCTGCGGGGGAAGTCGCCGCAGAACGGCGTGATCATCACCGTCGGGGTCTTGATCGGCCCGGTTGGCGCCCACCCGTGCGCGGCGTGGGGCCATGAGCCGGGATGGTGCTGGTGGTGCGGCAGCCAGGGGTGGGGGCGGCGGGCCAGGCGCAGGCGCATGGCCCGCCACAGTTCACCGGCGCCGCGGCTGGTGACCGGCTCGGTGGCGTGCAGGCCCGGGCAGCAGGCGTCGTGGGCGATCTTCGCGGTGCCGTCGCGGGGGTGTGGGCCGGGCCAGGCAATGCCGTCGGCGAGGTGGTGGACCTTGGTGCCGGCGATCAGTCTGGCCGGATAGTCACCGGGGACCAGCGCGATCCACGTCGCCTCCGGCTCTTCCCCCGTGATCGCGCGCACCGGATCGGGCCCGGCCTGGGGCCGGCAGTCGTCCGTCCCGTCGCGGTCCGGGGTGTGGTGGCGGTGGGTGGCCAGGCCGCAGGCCGGGTACGGCAGGGTCAGCCTGCGCCCCAGGCGGGCACACCGGTCCCGGGCAGCCCCGGCCGGGCGGGAACGCTCATGCAGATCGGCCTCCGCGTGCGGGCACGGCGCCCGTGCACCGTCACCGCACGATCCTTCGGCCCTCAGGCGCGGCACGGCGGGCGAAGAGCCGGCGGCTCCCGCGGGCGGGAAACCTTCGGGGACGACGTCCCGGGGCCCGGGCCCTGGGACGTCGTCGAGTCGACCGCGTCTACCGGCACCTTGGGGCTTGGGGTGTTCGGCGGGAGCGGTGTCCGCCGTTGCCGAAAAGGAAGGGGGCGGCCCCGCGCGGCGTGCGAGGGGAGCGGGGCCGCCGATGGTCCCGCCGTCCTGTCCGGGCGGTCCTCGGGGGACCTCATGCGGGTGCGGTGGGCGTCGCACGCGTTGCGGCGCGATCGGGTGGAGGGTGAAGAACCGCCGAGGGGCGTGTCGGTGGGCGGGGCGGGGTTTCGGCTCGTGTGGCCGGTGCCGTGTTCCGGGGTGCGGGACGGGCGGGAAGGTCGGCGTGCCGGGCCGCGGGCGCACAAGCCCCGTGCGGGGCCAACGAGCAGGAGGAATCGGCATGTTGATCTCAGCCGCCCGCCGGTTTCAGGGAGCAGTGGTGAGCGCAGAGACGTCGTCGGGTCCGGTTCTCACGCAGGTGCGGCTGGTCGGGCCGTCCGAGGAGGTCGACCGGCTGGTGGCCGTGCTGAGCGGGGCTGCGGAGGTCATCTTCGACTCCCCCTTCGAAGCCGGATGCGCGGGGGGAGGTCGAGCGGGTGGCGCAGGTGGTCGGTCATCCCATGCCCTGGCCCGTGGCGCCGGAACACGGTGCGCAGGTCACGGTGCAGGTGGTCCTCGAGGCCGACGGCGCCGCCTTCACCGGCCGGGACAGGGATGAGGCGGCGCGGGAGGTGGCGGAGTCGGTGGCCGGGTCCCCTCAGTCCCTGCCGCACATCTGGGCGGTGAGCAGCCGCGTGGTGTCGCTGTGGGGTCTGCCCGCGACCCGGGAGTGGACGGCGGTGGCGGGGGTGGGTGGGGCCGAGTCGCGGCTGGATGCGGCGGGGGTGTCGCCGTGGCTGACCGACTGGAAGGTCGACGGCGGCGGGGCCTGGTCGGGCCGGCGGGTGATGGCGCTGGGGGGTGGTGAGCACGCTGGGCACCTGGATGTGTATGTCCACCCGGACGGGCAGGCCGTGGACGTCGCGGGGCTGGAGGTGGAGCCCGGCCACCAGCGCCGCGGTCTGGCCTCGGTGATGATGGACGCGGAGGAGGAGGCCCGTTAGAGGTCATTTCACTTGGCCAGGCGGCGGTGGCATATGAGGGTTGCGGCGATGGCGGTGAAGGCGAGGAAGTGTTCCGGCTTGCGTTCGTAGCGGCGATGCAGGCGGCGGCAGCCGGACAGCCACGACACGGTCCGCTCCACCACCCAGCGATGCCTGCCGAGGTGCCGGGATGACTCGATGCCCTTGCGGGCGAGGCGGTGCCGGATACCGCGGGAGGCGAGCCATCGGCGCAGGTGACGGTAGTCGTAGCCCTTGTCGCCGTGCAGTTTGCCGGGGCGCCGGCGCCGTGGACCGCGGCGGGAGCGGATGGGCGGGATGCCGCGGACCAGTGGGATGAGGGCCTGGCTGTCGTGGAGGTCGGCGGCGGAGATGCCGATCGACAGGGGCAGGCCCTGGCGATCGACAATGAGGTGGATCTTCGATCCCTTCTTGCCGCGGTCGGTCGGATTCGGTCCCGTCAGCTGCCCCCTTTGAGAGCCCGGACACTGACGGAGTCGATCGCGCGCCGCGACCAGTCCAGCTCACCCCGGGCACCGAGTTCGTCCAGGACCAGGCGGTGGAGCTTCGCCCGCACCCTGGCCTCGGTCCACTCGGTGAACCGCCGGAAGGCCGTCACACCCGACAGGCCGAAGCCTGGTGGCAGTCGGTTCCAGGTGCACCCCGAGGTAGCCACGAAGATGATGGCGGCCAGCACTTCGCGGTCTCCGCGCCGACGGTGCCCTCCACCCTGCGGGCGAACCGGCGCCGGCGGCACCACCCGCTGGAAGAGGGTCCACAGGTCTTCAGGCGCCATCCGCTCGACAAGCGCAGCAGTCATCACCCCAGACTGCCGCAAGATCACACCAAGTGAAATGGCGTCTAAACGGCACGGCCGCACGACCGGCGAGAAAGAGGGATCATGAATCGCAAGCGCGGACTGACCGAAGAAGCCGTCACCGCCTCGATCGACCAGGCATGCCGCATGCTCAGGCTGCCGTCCAGCCGCCAGCAGTTCGCCGACCTCGCCGAAGGCGCCGCCCGCGACCAGATGTCGTATCGGGCCTTCCTCGCCGAACTGCTGATGGCGGAGTGCGACGACCGGGCCCGCCGACGCTCCGAGCGCAGGATCAAGGCTGCCTCCTTCCCCCGCGACAAGAGCCTGCGGGCGTTCGGCTTCGACGCCAATCCCAACATCGACCCCGCCGCCGTCAACACCCTCGCCACCTGCGAACGGGTCAAGAAGGGAGAGCCGCTCCGCCTGATCGGCGACTCCGGGACCGGCAAGTCGCATCTACTGATCGCCCTGGGCACCGAAGCCGCGATGCACGGCTTCCGCGTCCGCTATGTGCTGGCCACCAAGCTCGTCAACGAACTGGTCGAAGCCGCCGACGACAAGCAGCTGTCCAGGACGATCGCCGGCTACGGCCGCGTCGATCTTTTGCGCATTGACGAACTCGGCTACATGGAGCTTGACCGCAGGGGCGCTGAGCTGCTGTTTCAGGTTCCGACCGAACGCGAGGAGAAGAACAGCGTCGCGATCGCTTCGAACGAGAGTTTCAGCGGGTGGACGAAGACGTTCACAGACCCGCGGCTCTGCGCGGCCATCGTCGACCGGCTGACCTTCAACGGCGCCATCATCCAGACCGGCACCGAATCCCACCGCCTTGCCCATACCAAGGCCCAAGCCGCACAAGCCCAGGCCAGCTGACCAGACGCCACGCCGGAGGGGCCGCCTGACAACCAGCCGAACCAGCGGGCCTACCAGGAGCCGCCATTGACGCTGAACCTGCGACGCGCGTCAAGCTATGAGCAGACGGAGGCCGAGATCTGCGGTGTCGAGGTCGGCAAGGTCGCGGTTGCGCTCGGCCCACCGGCCGGAGTCGAGGTCGTCGCTGAGGCTTCGCACCGCCCGCTCCTCGGCCTCCGGCCCGACCCTCGTCCACACCGACATCGCACGGCGCACGTGATCCTCCAGATACGCCCCCGGCCGGCGCCAGTACGCCTCGAACAGGCCATCAGCGCAGTCCCACGGGATGGGCACCGGCTCAGCGCGGGCGCCGATCGCGTCGGCCATCCCAGCAAGCGAGGGAAACTCTGCGAGGACGGCGGCGAACTCGGGCAGGTAGTCGCGGGTAAGCCAGAACCGGTCCTGCCATCCGGGCTCATCGGTGTCGAAAGTGAGTACCACCACGCGGCGGGCCACGCGCCGCATCTCGCGCAGCCCCGCTATCGGGTCCCCCCAGTGGTGAACGGTGGAGACGGCCATCGCGACGTCGAAGGACTGGTCCTCGAACGGCAGGCTCTCCGCGGCGGCGGCCACGCACGGCGCCGAGCCGGCGGGCCGCTGCGCCCGCATGACCGCCGATGGCTCCACCGCGGTCACGTCGCGATCAGCAGGTTCGTAGGAGCCGGTGCCGGCCCCGACGTTCAGCACTGTCTGTGCGTCCCCGAGCGCGTCCCAGATCTGCGCGGCGATCCGCGGCTCGGTACGCCGTGTCGCGGTGTAAGCGCCGCCGATCGCGTCGTACAGCCGTGCACCGAGCATCTCCAGTTGCTCCTCCGGTGTCACCTTCAGTCCCTTCGCGCGTGCCTCAAGTTCCCTGTCGATGGCCGCCGCCATGGCGTCAGCGCGATCACGCCGCTCCAGCAGCAGGCCGCGCAGTCGGCGCAGGTGCGCGACCGCGTCCGTGGACGGGTCCCCGACCAGTTCCGCAATTTCCCGCAGCCCGAAGCCCAATCGCCGATAGGCCAGCACCTCCCGCAGCCGCTCCACGTCGCCCGCCGAATAGGCCCGGTACCCGGCCGCGGTCCGCGCCGACGGCCGAACGAGCCTGATCTCGTCATAGTGATGCAGCGTGCGGACGCTCACGCCAGCCAGCTTGGCCACGTGTCCCACGGTCCAGTGATCCTCCACGGCACCGACTATGCAGCCTGACGCCACGTGAGGGTCAAGCCTCACTTACTGGCTCTAACAAAAGCGGTTTGATCATGTGACTGTCGGCATGATCGTTCGTTGATGTGAGCATGGGGAAGCGTCAGTCGCGGCCGTGGATCGTGTCGGACGAACTGTGGTCGCTCATCGAGCCGTTGCTGCCCGAGCCGGGGCCGAAGCTGGTGGCGGGCCGGCCACGGGTGCCGGACCGGCAGGCGTTGTGCGGGATCCTGTTCGTGCTGCACACCGGGATCCAGTGGGAGTACCTGCCCCAGGAGCTGGGCTTTGGCTCGGGGATGACCTGCTGGCGGCGCCTGGCGGCCTGGAACGAGGCCGGCGTCTTGGATCAGCTGCACCAGCTGCTGCTGAACAAGCTGCGGTCGAAGAACCAGCTGGACTGGTCTCGGGCGGTGATCGACTCCTCCCACGTGCGGGCGGCCCGGCGGGGCCCAAAAGCGGGCCCAGTCCGGTCGACCGCGCACCTCCGGGCAAGCAAGCACCACGTCATCACCGACGGCCAGGGGATCCCGCTCGCGGTGTCGCTGACCGGCGGAAACCGCAACGACGTCACCCAGTTGCTGCCGCTGCTGGACAAGATCCCGCCAGTGGCCGGAGTGGTCGGCCGGCCGCGCAGGCGGCCGGACACGCTCTTCGCGGACCGCGACTACGACCACGACAAGTACCGCCGGCTCCTGCGGCAGCGCGGCATCCGGCCCGCGATCGCGGAGCGGGGACAACCGCACGGCACTGGTCTGGGCACTTTCCGCTGGGTCGTCGAGCGGACGATCTCCTGGCTGCACGGCTTCCGCCGCCTGCGGATCCGGTGGGAACGACGCGACGACATCCACGAGGCCTTCCTCGGACTCACCGTCTGTCTGATCACCCATAGGCACGTCCAGAAGCTTTGTGAGGGCCAGTAAGGGGGCGCCCTCGAGGAGGCGGGCGTGCAGTTCAGCGGGGTGGAGCCGGTGCCACACGGTGTGCCGGCGCGTGGCCACCGGGGTGGTGTAACCGCCGGCCAGCAGTGTCTCGCCGTCGCGGGACAGCCGCATGCGCGGCGGCTCCAGGCGGTGGCCGGCGAGGATGTGGTTGAGGTCGTCCCAGGTCGTTAGTCCGGCGACGTCGAGTGCGCCGGGTACGTGGCGGTGTTCGCGGTGCAGTGCCTGGGCGAGGAAGTCGTCGCCCAGGCATGCCGCGATGGAGACATCCGTCATCGCGTCAGGGCTCCCGGTCCGTCAGTCGTTGCCGTCGCTGCGGCCGGTGCCGCCGCCGTCCGAGGGATGGCGTTGCGGTTCCGGGCGGCGACGATCCGCTGCCGGGAGCGGACCAGACCGCTGCCCTGCGGACCGGACGTGGCGGGCGGGGGCTGGACGGGACTTTGCATGAGGACCCTCCTCCTGATCGGTCGGCCGAACCCGTGACGGAACGGCCGCGAACACCCGCCAGTGAAGCCGGGGCAGCCGCTTGCGCTAACCCCTCCATGGGGGTCCCACGGTGGGTATGGCCGTAAGGCTGACGCTTCGTCATTCCGCGAGATTCAGGGGACTTGTGGACGACTTACCGCCATCGCCCGCCCAGGTGCCGCACCATCTGCTGGCCGACCCGGCCTTCGTCCGGGCCCTGCGGGAGCGCGACTTCACCGTGGTGTTCGCGATGACCCACGAAGCGGGGATCTCCTTCAACCGGATCGCCGAAGCGTGCGCGCTCAAAGCCGAGCGTGTCGGCCAGATCGCCCGGGGCGCCGCGGTTGTCACCGCACTGGCAACTGTCGAGCGAATCTCCGGCGGTCTGCGCATTCCCGATGCCCTCCTGGGGCTGGCTGCGCAACCCTGGGAGGACACCGCCGCTCTCAGCACGGAGTCCCACCATGGAGAAGATGATCCGATGAAGCGCCGCAATCTGCTGCGTGGCGCGCTCGCCGCCGGCCTCACCGCTCCGGCGCTCGCCGCCCTCACCGCCGCCCGGACCGACGTCGACCAGACCCTCTCCCCCGACACGCCCCAGGACCTGGCCGACCTGGAGGCCGCAGCCGAGAGCTACGGGTACGGCTACCACGGCCAGCAGCCCACCCGCGTCCTCGCCGACCTGGCCGCCGACTTCACGACCCTGCGCCCACTGCTCACCGTGCCCCAGCCCGCTCCGGTGCGGGCGCGGCTGTGCCGGACGGCCGGGCAGATGGCCGGGATGACCGCGATCGTCTTACACGACCTGGGCAGCCGCCGGGAATCCCGCGCCTGGTTCGCCACCGCCGCCCGGGCCGCCGCCGAATCCGGTGACCAGCAGCTGTACGCCTGGGTGCTGGCCCGGGAGACGATGGTGCCGCTCAACTACGGCGCCCCGAGAGCAGCGGCCAGCCTCGCCGAACAGGCGCGCCGCATCGCCAGCACCCGGCCGACGGCCGCGGCGACGCTCGCGGCCGCGGTCGCCGCCCGCGCCTACGCCCTCAACCACCAGCCCGAGCAGGCCCGCGCCGCGCTCGCCGCCGCCGACGTCCTCATGGAACGGCTCCCCGACAGCGAACAGTCGGACACCTGGCTGACGTACGGCGAGCAGAAGCACCACGTCCACCTCAGCCACGCGTTCACCACGCTCGGGAACACCCGACGCGCTGGGGAGAGCCAGCAGCGGGCGCTGGAGCTGTCCGCGCCGACCAGCACCATGACCCGCACCCTGCTCCACATCGACGCCGCCGCCTGCTCCCATCACGACGGCGACACCGAGCAGGCGTGCCGCCGCACGGTCGCCGCCCTGACCGCGCTGCCCGGCGACTACCGCACCGGCCTGGTCCGCCGCCGCGCCCAGGACCTGTACGAAGCGATCCCCACCCAGCACCACCACGAGCACGCTGTACGGGAACTACGCGACATCCTGGCCGGCTGACAGCGAAGGCTCCGTCGCGCGCGTCGTCAGCGGCCCGTGGGTTCGGGGTAGCGTCGGCGGCGCCGGTCCGGGTCGTCGACGCCGATCTCGTACCAGGGCTCGCCGCGCTTCAGCCGGAGCAGGGTGTTCACCCACACCGCGACGGCGATCCCCCCTTCACGTCGGCGGCGAGCGCCTTCAGGCGGTTGTCGAGCAGGTGCTCGACCTTGCCCGTGAGGACGACGTGCAGCCGGGGGAAGGTCTGGGAGCGTGTAGCGGTGGCGCTGCCAGGAGGGGTACGTGGTGCCGATTGCCGTGGGCGCCCTCCCAGACGCGGCGTCCGGCGTAGCGCTCGCAGTCACAGACCTCACGGGCGAGGCGGGCCTGGCACATGGTGCTCCAGCCGCGTCGACCGGGAGGAAGCTTCTTCCAGTGCTCCGGCCAGGCTGACGCCAACGCTTTTTGCACGGTCAGGAACCCGCCGCCGTGCTTCCGCTGAAGAGCACGGCTCGACAGACCAGCCTTCGCATCACGACAGATCACCGCGTACAGATCGACCTTGGACTTCGGCAGCACCCGGGGCCCCTCGTCGTGCAGAGCGGCGCTCTCAAAACTCAGCAACATCACTCTCCCGTGGACAATCACGCTCTCCACGCTGAACTACAGGCGCTCTCGTAACTCACGAACAGAGCCAGCTAGATTCGGCATGCCAACCACGAGTTCCTGGGGGACGCCATGACAGATGAACCGCAGCAACACTCCGAGCCCGGGCCCCTGTTGAACTTGGGCTGCCTGATGTTGCTGGTGGTCTTCGGCGGCCTGGCGACGATGCTGTACGGCCTAGGAGTGCTGATCTTCGGCGACACCCCGGCCTCGTCCGCCGTCACCGTCCTCCTCGCGGGCCTCGCCGCCTCGGTCCTGGGCGTCGCCGTCATCAAGCGGTTCCCCAATGCCATGGAGATGAAGGGATACGCCCCGTCGGCACGCGTCACCCGCCTGGCGGCCGAGCGTTCGCTGGGCGATCACGTCTTGACCCGTAAGAACACCAGCCCGCTGGAGATCGTGGCCGGCACGGTGACCATCGGCACTGTGATCGTGGGAGCCCTGTGGGGCGTGAACTGGGTCCTCAGCAAGACCGGGACCGACATCCCCGGCCTCCGGAAGCTGGTGACCACCGTGGTGCTCTGTCTGCTCGCGGCGCTCGTCCTGGTGATCATCGCGCTTCCGGTCCTGTTGTGGAGAATGCCCAAGGGATTCGTTCGCGCGCATCTGTACACGGGCGGGCTCGTGTACACCTCCTACGGCCGCCCTCGCGCCGTGACCTGGGACGACGTCGACCGCCTTGTGCTCTCACGACAGGCCCACGGAGCCAATCTCTTCGGCGGCAAGGTGGTCGCCTACCATGTGATCACCCGTGACGGGCACTGCCTGCGGATCGACGCCCATCCACACCTAGAATCCGACCCCCTGGGCGAGCACATACTGAACGCCGTACGACTGCGCCGGCGCCCGGTACTGGAGGGCGGCCCGGCGGTGGGCAACCCCAGTCACCGGCGGATCTAGGGTCCGTCTTCAAACGGATCTTGCCCAGAGCAGGAACGACGCGAGGCTGACCGCTGCTTCGTAGGAAGTGGCGGTCTTCTCGTATCTGGTGGCGATCCCACGGAAGCCCTCGAGCCGGTTGAAGCAGCGCTCGATCATGTTGCGCCGCCGGTAGGTCTCCCGGTCGCACCCTGGCGGTCGGCCGCCGTAGCCACCGCGCCTCAGCCGGTGCCGTCGCTGGTCGATCTTTTCGGGGATGGTGTTCGCAATGCCGCGTTTCCGCAGGTAAGCGCGGAAGCCGCGGGAGCTGTAAGCCTTGTCTGCGATGACCTGGTCGGGCCTGCACCGCGGTCGGCCCGGGCCGGTGCGGGGAACACGGATCCGCTCCAGCAGGGGGCGTGCGCGGACACTGTCGCGGCGTTGGCCGGGCGTCACCAGGATCGCGAGCGGGCGGCCCTTGCCGTCGCAGGCGAGGTGGATTTTGGTGGTCGATCCTCCTCGGGATCGGCCGAGGGCGTGATCGTCCGGTTCGTCCTGCCGGTGCCGCCCCTTTTCGGCCGGTGGCGGCGGCGTGCTGGTGGGCGCGGACGATGGTGGAGTCGATCTGGACGAGCCAGTCGATGCCGCCGACCGCGTCGGCGTGGGCCTGGATCTGCTGCAGCGCTTGGGTGAACACCCCGTCGGGGGCGTAGCGGCGGAAGCGGGTGTACACGGTTTGCCACGGTCCTTGGCGTTCTGGCAGGTCATGCCAGGAGATCCCGGTCCGGATCTTGTAGACCATCCCGTTGACGACCCGCCGGTCCTCCACCCTCGGCCGGCCAGTGGCCGCCCGCGGTATCAGCGGAGCAAGCAATTCCCACTCAGGGCCGGTGAGTTCATGACGACGTACCACCCCACCATGATCCACCACTCGATGGTCTTCGAGGACGGGCCCTGATGTGACAGCGCCGCCGTGGGATCACGTCGGCTGAGCCTTTTCGACGCGGCCGAATTGGTGATGCCGGTGGCGTGGAGTGAGAGGCGCGACGGACAGGGCTCCCGCTCCGCTGAGAAAGGTGTCCGGCGCCTCAGCTCAGAAGCACAGGAGCCCTGCTGGTTCCCTTTGCCGCCGCACTTTGCGGGGCAGCGGAGCGTACTCCCGCCGCATCAGCGTGCCGTCGTCCGTGTCCGTCGGGGAGTGCGAGCGCCTGGCGGCGCCGGATGTCGGCGGGCTGTCAAGTCCCATGCGTCCCCCGCGGGCTGCCAAGTGCGTGGGCCCAGGCCAGCAGTTCGGGAGCATCCAGCGACGGTAGCCACCCGTCGGCCCGGGTGGCGCCGTCGCCCTGCGGCCGGGGACCGACGCCCAGGACCCGCAGACCGGCCCGGCGGGCCGCTTCCACACCGGTCAGGGAGTCCTCCACCGCCAGTGCCCGGTGCGGGGGGACACCGCAGAGCCGGGCCGCCACGGCGTACACGTCGGGGTGTGGCTTGGGGCGCACGCGGTCCCCGGCGTCAGGGACGACGAGGTGCTGGAAGTGCGCGAGCAGCCCGGCCCGTTCCAGGCTGCCTTCGACCACGACCCTCGGGCAGTTGCTGGCCACCGCTAGCGGTAACCGGCCGGAGAGCAGCTGTACGAGCCGGACCGCACCTGGCATCGTCACCGGTTCGTCGGTGACGAGTGCCAGGAAGTGGTCGAGAAGTGCGGCTGTCAGGTCCTCGGTCAGTTCGGGTTTGTGCACGGACTGCGCCATGAGCCGGCCGCAGTCCTCGTAGTGCAGACCAAGGGCCTGCTCCGCGAACCCGGGCGGTGGCTGGAGTCCGTGCTCCCGGAAGGCCCGGCTGCGAGCCGCCTGCCAGTGGCGTTCGCTGTCCATCAGGGTGCCGTCGCAGTCGAAGACGACCGCTTCGGGTGACGGGTCGAACAGAGCGCGGTCCGAGGTGGTCACTGGGGCCTCCCATGCCTTCGCATGTACGCATGCGGCATGTCCGTATCCGCAGGAAACGGAAAGATAGTTTCCGCTACGTTATTTCCGTCCAGGTAAATCGGGCAATAACCCTTTTCGGTGACTCGACGGGCGCCGGAAACAGGCGTATGACCGTGCGGCGGCGACAACCGTGACGCAGCCGCCGAGACCATCAACATCACATGCTCGCACGTCAGTTGTCATGCATGCTTGGCCGCGGGGGGCCCGGAGCGCCTTGCGTCCGCTACCACTCGCACGCGTTCGCATTCGAAAGAACTGCGTAATTACCGCACGAAAGTGCCTGTTTGAACTCCGGGCGTACGCTGGCGCACTAGATTCGTGGCCGGCACAAGAACAGAGTGAGGGCGGACGGAACGTTGCAGGAACGGGCTAAGGCAACCCGTAGATCACTGCTGGAAGCGGCTGCCCAACTGTTCGCTGAACAGGGATACGCGGCCACCAGCGTCAACGACATAAGCGCAAGGTCGGGCCGGACCAGCGGCGCGGTCTACTTCCACTACACCGGCAAGGAGGGCATCGCCGTCGCCGTCGTCGAGGACCGGTTCGCCACCTGGTCTCAGCTCGCTGCACGCTACGGAGACGAGACGATCCCCCCGCTCGAACGGCTCGTCGCCCTCAGCTACGACATCGCCCATGCCCTCACCCGGGATCCCGTGACGCGTGCCGGTGCCCGTCTGTGGGCCGAGCGCACCATCATCAAGGCTCCCGTTCCCGACCCCTTCGCGCTGTGGACCGCCGCCGCCACGCGACTGCTCGCGCAGGCCCGGCTGGTAGGGCATGTCAACGAGCGTGTCCGCCCCGCCCGCACGGCCCGGACCCTGGTGCGTGCGTTCTTCGGCCTGTGCACCCTCACCGAGGCCCTTGAGGGTACGACCGTCCTCGACGACCGCCTGACCGACTGGTGGCACCTGACCCTGCCCTCCCTCTGGCCGCAACCGTCCCGCGGGAACTTCCCGGCAGGCCGGTGACGCACATACTTCAGGAGGGCGTTGATGTCCCTGTGGATGTCAGGTAGCGGTTGCGGCATGTGCGCGGCTGGCTGCGGGGCTCGGAGTGGCGGGGAGCCGGTGGATCTCCCGTGCGATGTAGCGTTTGAGGCAGCGGATGACTTCTCGGCGCGTCTTGCCCTCGGCAAGGCGTCGCTGCAGGTGGTTCCGGGTGCGGTCGTCCCAGCGCAGGCGGCTGAGGACGACCCGGTGGAGGGCGGCGTTGGCCTGGCGGTCGCCGCCGCGGTTGAGTCTGCGGCGCTGGGTCCTGCCGGAGGACGCTTCGACCGGGCTGGTGCCGTACAAGGCAGCGAAAGATGCCTCGCTGGTGAGGCGGTCAGGGTTGTCACCTGTGGCGATGAGCAGGGCTGCGGCGCTGTCCGGGCCGACGCCGCGTACGTCGGGCAGACCGGGCGAACTCGCCTTGACGGCCTGGGTTATCCGCTGGTTCAGGTCGTCGGTCTCTTCGGTCAGGTGCTGGATTCGGCGGGCCGGCAGACGCAGGGCCGGGCAGCTGTAGCAGGCCCGGTCGCGTCCAGAGCTTCCAGTGCGGCGCACCGCTTGATCAGGTGCGGGTTGGTCAGGCCGGCCAGGGCCTCGCGCAGGGCGGAGTCGGCGCAGACCAGGACGCTTTTGAGCTGGTTGACGGCCTGGGTGCGGGACTTGATCGCCGATCCCTTGGCGAGTTTGAACAGCCGCAGCATCTCCACCGGGCCGTCGCTCGTCTTGGCCGTGGCGGTGGCACGCCCGGACAGCACGGCGTGGGCGGCGGCTTCGGCGTCGACGGCGTCGGTCTTGCCGTGGCGTCGGCGGGCGGCCTTGTCCGGCTGGTTGACCTCCGTGACCTCGATTCCCTCGGCGTGCAGGTGGCGGGTCAAGGCCGCCCCGTAGGAGCCGGTGCACTCGACGCCGGCGCGTCGCACCACTCCGAACGAGCGGGCCCAGGCGAGGAGCTGACGGTATCCCTGCGCGGTCGCCGGGAAGCTCCGGCCGTCCAGGGCGGCACCGAGCATGGTGATGACGGCCGCGGCGTGAACGTCCTTGTGGGTGTCCACGCCGCGCAGGACCTCCTCAGCGGTGTCGGCCGGGATGCGACACGGGGCAGCGGATTGCGTAATGCTGGGCAAGGTCGCCTTCTCCGCCACCCACCCCCGCGTGACCAAAGCCTGGGCCGACACCGGCTACCGCACCAAGGCCATCGAACACGGCGCCCGCCTCGGCATCGACGTGGAAGTCGTCCAACGCGACCCTGGAACCAAAGGCTTCAAGGTGATCCCGCGACGCTGGGTGGTCGAGCGGACCTTCGGCTGGCTCATGCATCATCGCCGCCTCGCCCGCGACTACGAAACCCACCCCCACCGCTCCGAAGCCATGACCCACATTGCCGTGATCGACCTCATAAGCCGACGCCTCAGCCGAGAATCCACCCCGAGCTGGCGCGACACCTGAACCTCGAACCAAACAACCCTGCCGGGACAAAACACTCTTTCAATAGTCGCCCCGCCGGCCGGGGACGAACAGCCGGCCGCCCAAGTACGGCCCGGAGTTCCGCTTCACCAAGCCGGAGACCTGGCCCGAGCCCGCGATCACCACCGTCACCGACACCACCAACTACGGCAAGGCCGAGACCCAGGCGTGGGACCGAGTTCGCCCAAGGCTCACCCACCGCTCGTCCTGACTCGACCACGACGGTGAACTACCCCTGGTTGGGGGCGCGTTGACCCGGCTGAAGGTCGAGCACCTGTCAAAGGAACGAGACGCTCCGCCGGTGTGGTTATGGTCCTCGAAGACCGGCGCCACCCCGGACGATGTGGACCGTTTCTGGCAGGCTTTTCTCCGTCGCTTCGATCTGGAGCACACCTTCCGCTTCGCGAAGCAGACCCTCGGCTGGACCACCCCGAAGCTCCGTACTCCCGAGGCGGCGGACCGCTGGACCTGGATCCTGATCGTCGCTCACACCCAGCTCCGGCTCGCCCGCCCTCTCGCCGCGGACCTCCGCCGGCCCTGGGAAAAACCCACCGCCTCGGACCGGCTCAGCCCGGCCCGGGTCCGCCGGGGGTTCAGGAACATCCGCGCTCGCCTCGCCTGCCCGGCCCGCGTTCCCAAACCCCGCGGCGCCGGCCCCGGACGCCCGCCCGGTGCCAAGAACAGACACCGGGCACCCCGCTACGACGTCGGCACAACCGTCAAACGCCCCGAGACCCACAAGGCCATCGGCAGGCCCGGAAGATCTTGGTAGATAAAGAACAAGCTGAGTACAAGCTCCTCGGCACTCCATTTATCTGCGTCGCGCATCAGCCACCGTGAACGTGGACATGAGGACACGGAACGCCTTAGACCGTGTCCTACATGGTCAGGTTGAGGAGCCGTTTGTAGCAGCAGAGCGCGGCTGCCAGTCCGAGAAAGGCCAGGTAGTTGCGGGGGCGTCGTTCGTAGCGGTGGTTGAGTCGGCGGTAGCCGGTCAGCCAGGACATGGTGCGTTCGATGACCCATCTGCGTCGGCCGAGTCGCTCGCTGGAGTCGATGCCTTTGCGGGCGATGCGGACGCCGATGTGCTTGCCCCATAGCCATCGCCGCAGGTGAGGGATGTCGTATGCCTTGTCCGCGTGGAGACGCCCAGGCTTGGAATCGGTCGCGTGGGATTCGTGTCCCATGTGGAAGTGGGACAGCATCGGCTTCAGGGCGAGGCTGTCGTGGGTGTTGGCCGCGGAGAGTCCGACGCGTAGGGGCAGTCCGTTCGCGTCGGACAAGACGTGCATCTTGGAACCCGGCTTACCCCGGTCCACGGGGCTCGGACCTGTGTGTTCGCCCCTTTTTTAGCGCGGACGTGAGCGGAGTCGAGGACAGCGCGCGACAGGTCGACGAGGTTCTGGCCGTCCAGGAGCTCGAGCACCTTCTGGTGCAGTCGTCCCCACACACCGGCCCGGGACCAGATGAGAAACCGGCGGTGCACGGTCGACTTCGATGCCCCAAAGCACGGCGGCAACGCCCGCCAGGCACAGCCACTGACCAGCACATAGATGATCGCGGCGAACACCGCCTCGTCATCGATGTTCGCGACCCCGCCGCCCTGCGGACGCACCCGCGCCGGCGGCAGCAGTGGCCTGGCGATCTCCCACAGGCCATCCGGCACGATCCATCCCCACCGCCCACTCCCCATGACCAGTCCAACGACCAACTGACCATGCAGGACACGGTCTTAAGCAGTCCATGGGCGCGGTCGGCACCAGCGCGGACAACGCTCTCGCCGAGTCGTTCAACGCGACCCTCAAACACGAAACGCTCCGTGGCGCCCGCCGCTTCGACGGAGCCCTCGCCTGCCACCTGACGGTTTTCCGCTGGACCACCCGCTACAACACCCGCCGACGACACTCGGCGAACGGACACCAGGCACCGATCGCCTACGAACAGCGGTCAGCTACCCTGGCACTCGCCGCATAACAACACGAACAGGTGTCCACTCCCCGGGGGCAAGGCCCGATCACTTCTCAAAGACCCTGGCGCGGCGGGCAGCCGGAGATGCCCCTGCGGCACGGCTTGGCCGAGGTCATCTCGTCGTTCAGGGACCTGCGGGCGGCGGCGCGACTCGACGCAGTCGACTGAACGGCGCGCGTCGGCCCTGACCCTCTGCGCCGCTTCCCGCCCGGGCGGCTGCCGTGCAACCCGAGCCACCGCGTCCCGCCCGAGTGTGCGAGGGCTCGTGCGCCGGCCGTGCGACGGACCGCCATGCGCGGCCACTGATCCGGTGCGCTCCGGAAACCGGCATGCGCGTTAGCGTGATCCTCTGCCGCATGGAGTGTCCATGGGCCGGGTCGACCCGCACGAGGGTCTGCGACGGAGAGTGACGGAACTGCGATGAGTGAACTGACGAAGCCCGAGGTCGACGTCCCGGAGGGTGCTGCGCCTGCCGAACTGACCGTCCGGGACCTGATCGTCGGGGACGGGGCCGAGGTGAAGCCGGGCACGGTGGTCAGGGTCCACTACGTCGGGGTGACCTTCGAGACCGGGAAGGAGTTCGACTCCTCCTGGGACCGTGACCAGCCCTTCAAGTTCGCCCTGGGCAGCGGCAGGGTCATCAAGGGCTGGGACCGGGGGTTGAGGGGGATGAAGGTCGGCGGTCGGCGCGAGATCGTCGTTCCCCCGCGTCTCGGCTACGGCAACCAGTCGCCCTCGCCGTTGATCCCGGCGGGCTCGACCCTGGTCTTCGTGGTGGACCTGCTCGACTCGTACTCCGCCGGCACAGGCGGCTGGAGCAACGCCCGCTGACCCAGACCGTTCCTGTTTCCGCGCCCTCGCCCTCGCCCCAGGCGTTCTCGTCATGGATCCGCGCACCCAGATCCTCCGCCCACTCCAGCGCCCACGCCTTGAGTTCTTCGATCTGCCGGGAGGTGAGCCCGTACGCGGTGCAGTCCTCATCCTCGTACCAGTCCGCGCCGACGAGCCGGTCCCGGAGGTCTTCGAGGCTGAACTCGTCGTGGGCGCGACGGCGGCCCAGGGATTCGGGGTCGGCGGTGGAGCGGTGGCGGGAGGCGGCCTGGACGTCGATGAGGTCGCGGACGGTGCCGCGGTCGGCGAGGGCACGGACCTTGGTGCCGATCACGTCGTCGGGGGAAAGAACGGGGCCCGTAGGGGGTCTGGGCGGGCGGAGCCCAGAACGCCTCCTTGAGGACGTCGACCTCGCACTCCTCTCCGGTGTCCGGATCGGTGACGAGGAACCGGCCGCTGAGCGGATCGGTCTGGACGTGCGTGGTCCGCCATCCGCGCGCGCTGAGCCCTGCTGTGAGTGAGGCGACGATCTCCTGCATCGGAGCGGGGTTCTCGGTGGCGACGTCGAGGTCACGGCTGAAGCGTTCGACCAGGCCGTGCGCCTGCACGGCGTATCCGCCGGTGAGGACCAGAGGATAGGGGGAGCCGAGGTCGAGGATGTCGGCGAGGAGACGCTCGTGGAGCGGAATGAGCCTCACGCTGCGGTCGTGTCGGCCGGAGCGGTGCGGAGCAGCTCGGGGAAGGCGTCCTCCCAGACCTCGCGGATGCAGGGACTGATCAAGCGCCGCAGCACGGGCCACTGCTCGGCGAGCAGCCGGTGCTGCAGGAGGACCACCAGGTCCTCGCGCAGTCCTTCGGCGAGGACGGTCCGGTAGAGCGTCATGCGGGACTTCGGACGGTCCAGGCTGTAGCTCGTCCGCCCGGACCAGACGATGTGGAGCGGCAGGTCCACGTCGCCCTCGACGGGGCCGGCCAGCTCCTGCAAGCGCTCGGGCAGTCGGCTGCGGCAGCGGTCCCGCAGCACCTCGGCGCGGGTGGCGGTGATCGTCGCGTCCATGCATCCAGTATCGCTGCCAGGAGGCGGCGGCATGGCGGATACGGGGCTCCCCTGTCGTACGTACGAGTCGGGCGCCGCACACTCCTCCCCCGGGCATCTCCCATTGAGCGCGGTCCATCCTGAAAATCGCAGGTCATGGGCCCTGGTGTGGGTCGTGGCTGGTGGGCTCCGGCTGGTCGGGGGCGAGATCGTCAGCACGTGATCGTCTGTCACGGGTGAGGTCAGGCGTTCTGAGGCGGGCCCGGCGGCTGGCCGCGTAGGTTCCGCGGCATGACGGATGTGCTGACGTGGACGGTGCAGCAGCGGCTTGAGCTGGAGGAACGTGCGGAGCTGTTACGCACGGAGCTGGCCGGTATCTCCTCCGCCCGGCCCGGCCGGTCCAGCGAGACCACCGCCGCCCGCCACGCGACCACCTTCCTGCGGGCCCTCCTCGTCATCGCGAACACCGGGTCCAGAGGTGACCGACGATCACCCCCGCAGTGATCATGATGCTGACCGGCAGGAATCCGTCACCCCGGACCGCACCAGCCCCGCGAGCTGCGGAATCAGGATGAAACGGTCCCATTGCCGACCGTACCGGCCCACCGCCGACCGTACCGACCGCTCTCCGGCCGTCGTTCCCGAACGGTCCTCGGCCGACGGTCCCTCACTCGCACCTGAAACAATGGCGATCAGTCGCAGCGGGGCGGCGCGATCGGTTGCGCACCGTTCTTGCCACGGCTGGGAGGACGGTGCTCGGCGACGGTGTGGCTGAGGGCGGCGATGCCGTCGGAAGACGGGCTGAGGATACGGAGTGCTGCTGTTCATGCGGTTTCGAAAGAGCGCTGTCATCGCGGTTGTGTGTGCCTTGGTCGCTGGTGTCTCGGGGGACCGTGCCGGCACCTCCGCGCCCGCGGGGGGACCTGTGGAGGACCTCCTGAACGGCAGGGACTGGGCTCACTTCGCCGGCGGGAAGCCCACGCACACAGGGGTACGGGTCACATCCCTCGACCGGCGCATCACACGCCAGGACGGTACCGGCGGACAGCCGAACCCACCGGTGAACCTGCGCGGTCCCCACATGGTGTTCCGAGGGGATGTCCGGATCGAAGCCGGCCTGCGGCGCACGGATGGCACGGATGCCTATCTGCATCTGTACGGTGAGACGCCGGTCATCTACGACGAATGGCGCTACGAACGGCGCGGCGTGCGCATCGGCGTGGTCGGCGGGAGGCTCCGGATCGACCGCTGGGACGGGGACTCCGACAGACCTGCGATGACCCGGACCTTCGGGAGCGGCCTGGGGCTCGAAGTCCGCCTCGCCGTCGAAGTCCGCGCAAACAGGCTTGTGCTGGAGGCCGACGGCAGGGTCGTGGGAACCGTTCCCGCGCGGGACGTCTTCGGCAGTGGCCGCATCTGGTTCGGCGCGGATGCGGGAGCCCGCGGGAAGGGCTGGACCCTCAGCGATCTCCACGCGCGGTCACTGGGACGGGGCCGGATGTCCGTCGTGGACGCGCCTGGCCTGCGAGTGCCCCGGTCCAGCGATGCGATGCGTGATCTGGCGGCGGTTCTCCCACGCCCGATCCGTATGGGAACCGCCCTGGCCGCGGGCCCCTTGCTGACTGACAGCGCCTACCGCCGGACGGCGGGTGAGGAGTTCTCCATGCTTACGCCGGAGAACGACTTCAAGCCGCAGTTCGTCCAGCCTCGACGCGGCGTGTTCGCGTTCGCGGAAGGCGATATCTTGGTGGACTTCGCCGAGGCCAACAGGATGAAGGTGCACGGCCACACCCTCGTCTGGTTCGAAGCCCTGCCCGCATGGATGCGCGCCGAGATGACGCACGAGCAACGCAGGCGCGTCATGGTGGAGCACATACGCGCGGTAGCGGGCCACTTCCGGGGGAAGGTGGCGGAATGGGACGTGGTGAACGAGCCCATGTCCGACGAGGATGAGGACTACTCCAACGGCAACCGGGGCGTGCGGCCACAGTTGTGGTTCGAAGCGATGGGTGAGCAGTACATCGACATCGCCTTCCATGCTGCCCGCGAGGCCGACCCGCACGCGGTGCTGTACCTCAACGAGTACGGGGTGGAGGAGGACGGTCCACGCTGGGATGCCCTCTACGCGCTGCTGATCCGGTTGAAGGAGCGGGGCGTTCCGATCGATGGCGTCGGTTTCCAGAACCACGAATACGCCGTCGGCGACCGTACCGACCCCGAGGTCTTCCGACGCAAGGTCCGGGCTTTGGCCGGGCTCGGCCTGAAGGCCCGGGTCTCGGAGGCGGACGTCCTCGTCGACGAGGACGAAGAGGACATCCAGGCCCGCCAGTTGGCGGGGAAACTCGCAGTCTGCGGCGAAGAACCCAACTGCACCTCGTTCTCGACCTGGGGGTTCACCGACAAGTACGGCTCCACGGCTGACCTGCGGCACTATCCCCCGAGTCCGGGAAACGCTCTTCCCTGGGACGCGACGTACGAGGTGAAACCCGCCTACTGGGCACTGCGTGACGTCCTGGACGACGCTCGCCGCTCAGGTACCGGATAGGTACGGCGAACACCGCGAACGACCAGCGGGATCGTTTCAGTGGTGGTCACTGTCCCGCTTGCGTGCGCAAGAAGATCGGCGACTGACGAGGCCGTATAGGCCAAGTCAGTTGAAGACTGCGGCCACGGCGTCCGAGAGCTGATTCAGTACGTCCCGCGAGAGTTGCACCGAGCCGGTGAACGAGAGGAAGCCGTGAATGGCTCCCTCGACCGGGAGGTGCTGGACCGGCACGCCGGCGTCGGCCAGCTTGCGGGCATAGTGGTCGCCCTGGTCGCGTAGGGGGTCGTTCTCGGCGGTGACGATGACGGCGGGAGCAAGTCCGGCCAGTTCGTCGGAGCGCGCCGGCGAGACCCGCGGGTCGGCACCCTGGTCCGGGGTGCTGAGGTAGGCACCCCAGAACCACTCGAGGTAGGGACGGGAGAGGACCGGGCCCGTCATGTTCTCGTACATCGAGGGGCTGTCGTCGAACCGGTCGACCGCCGGGTAGGCGAGCACCTGGAGCGTGATGCGAGGTCCCCCACGGCGCAGGGATTCCTGTGCGAGAACCGCGGCAAGGTTGCCGCCGGCGCTCTCGCCGAACACGGCGATGCGCTCTCCGTCGCCCCCGAAGCCGGGGGCGTTGTCCGCGACCCAGGTCAGTGCGGCGTAGGCGTCGTCGACCGCGGCCGGGAAGCGGTGCTCGGGTGCCAGCCGGTAGTCGACGGAGACCACGATCGTGCCGGAGCGGCTGGCCATGATGCGGGCGATGTTGTCCTGGGTGTCCAGGTCGCCGAAGACCCACCCGCCGCCGTGGAGGAAGAGCGTCACGGGCAGCGGCCCGGCATCCGGCTCGGTGACGGGCCGGTAGATACGGACGGGTATGTCGCGGCCGTCGGCAGCGGCCGTGGTGTCCCGGACGTCGGCGACCGGTACGGGAGCGCCGGCCAGGGCGCCGAAGGCGCGCCCGAACGCGCGGTTCTCCGCCACCGTCAGGGTTTCGGGAGCCGGTCCGCCTCCCGCGGCCACTTCCTTGAGCAGGGTCTCGATCTGGGGGTCGAGGGGCATGGCACTCACCTGTCTGAAGAGACGGCCACCCGGTATGGAATGACCTTTCCAGGATCTTCGACGAAGCATAATTGGAATGTCAATTCCAACTTGAGTAGCGTGGGCATATGAGCGCACCAGGGAAGACCGGAGAGTCGAAGAGACAGCGGCTCACCAAGGGCGGCCGTAAGACCCGCGAACGCATCATCGAGACCGCTGCGGAACTGATGTTCCACCGCGGCGCGGGAGGCACGAGCATCCCGGACATCCAGGCGGCCGCCGGGGTCAGCGCGTCGCAGATCTACCACTACTTCGGCGACAAGCAGGGCTTGGTCCTGGCGGTCATCGACCACCAGACGGACACCCAGCTCGCCCAGCAGCGTCCGCTGCTGGACAACCTGGACAGCATCGAGGCCCTGCGCGAGTGGTGCGACAGGGCAGGGAGTCGACAGGACGCAAGAGGATGCGAAGGCGGCTGCGAGATCGGCTCGCTCGCCAGCGAACTCGCCGACAGCGACCAGTCGGCACGGACCAGACTCGTCTCCGCCTTCGACCGGTGGGAAGGCCCCATCAGGTCGGGACTCGCACGCATGCAGGCACGGGGCGAGCTGAGCGAGCGCGCCGATACCGCCGCGCTCGCCACCGCTCTGCTGGCCGCCATCCAGGGCGGCATGCTGCTGTCCCAGGTCCGCCGGTCGAGCACCGCCTACCGGCAGGCCGTGTCAGCGGTGATCGACCACATCGAGAGCCACCTCATCCGGTAGCGGCTTAGTACTGCAACGGTGCTTGTGCTGATTGCTGACCAGTTTCAGGGACTGTGTCCGCGCCGCTTGTAGTGACTAACGAGTTGGTGCGTGATAGTGGGCGGGCCGTGTGTGCCTGGCGGGTGGCATGATCCAGGTGTGGCGATCATGGTCAATCGGGTGGTGCTGGCGCATCGGTTGTTCACGGGGATCTCGCGGCGTCATCTCGCTGACTTAGTCGAGGAGTTGGCGGTGCCGTGGCATGCCGGACTCGAGGGCCGCCGTCATGCTGCACGAGGTGGGGCCAGGAAGCGGGCCGCGGGTGCCGGCGCCCGCCATCAGTTGGTGTTCGTCGACCGGCTGGTGGCCACGCTGATCCATCTGCGGCACGCCCTGCCGCACTCGGTGCTGGGGCTGCTGTTCGGCGTTGACCGATCCACCATCACCCGTGCGATCGCAGAAGTACGCACGCTCCTGGCCGAGCGCGGGTGCGCGGTCCCCGACAAACCTGGTCTGCGATTGCGGACTCTGGCTGACGTGTTCGCCTATGCCCAGGCCGAAGGCGTCCAGCTGCGGCTGGACGCCACCGAGATCCAGGTCCGCCGGCCACCGGCCGGACGTGGTGGCCGGCGCGCGTTCGTCTCCGGCAAGAAGAAACAGAACACGATGAAGGCCACCGTGATCGCCGACTGGCGTGGCCGCACGTTATGGACCGATGCCCTGCGACCTGGACGTATGCACGATGCCACGGCCGCCCGCAGCGAGGGCATCGCCGTCTGCTTCCAGCACTTCCCCGACGTCGAGGTCCTCCTGGACGACGGCTGTCTCGGCCTGAGCCGCGACCACCGCGGGCAAGCGATCACACCGCCCAGAAAGCCGCGGCCCGGAGCACTGCCCGGCAGAGTTGAACAGTGGGAACGTGACCGCCACTGGCACTCCTCCGACCGCATCACCGTCGAACACGCCCTCGCCGATCACAAACGCTGGAAGCAACTGACGCGCTGGACCCACCGCCGCGACCGCCTGCCCGACACCTACCGCGCCATCGCCAGCCTCGTATCCGACCGCACCGTCAACGTCTGAAGACGGGCAACGACCAGGCCAAACACGGCCCACCCACTATCACGCACCAACTCGTAAGACGCCGTTTCAGATGGTGTGTAGGAATTGCTGCTACCGCGTTCCTGCCTGTCTACAGCGTTGGGTGTGCTGGAGTTGGGGCAGGCTTCCGCATGCTCAATCCCTCACCCAAGCCCCTCGCTGTCGATCAACGCGGCAACCGGCTGGTTTCATTCACGCTCGGCGCCGAAGATGTCCTGCCTGGTGGGGCTCCCATGCCCATGGCTCTGACTGCCTTGTGGCACCGCGACGAGGTCGTTATGGTCTACGACCGGTTCCGGGGGCAATGGGAACTACCTGGCGGCCTGCTCGAGCCCGGGGAGAGCCCTCGCCAGGCGGCTGTTCGTGAACTTGCCGAGGAGAGCGGTCAGGTGTCCGGCACTCCTTTGCAATTCGTCGGCTATGCCGGATTCCTGTTGGGTTCCGCACAGCGCGCCGAATACGGTGCCCTGTTCACCGGCCACGCCCTACGGCGCCGCGATTTCGAGGCCGATCGCGAGATCGAGGCGATGCGCTGGTGGGATCTGAGCGCACCCCTGCCTGGTCGTGTATCCGGCATCGACGTCTACCTCGCCCGGCTCACTCTGCCCGCCGGTTCGCACTGAGCCTGCTGTGCTGCCCGGCGAGCCGGCGGTGGCTATGAGGGCTGCGGCGATGCCGACGAAGGCCAGGAAGTGCCCGGCCTTGCGCTCGTAACGGCGGTGCAGCCTTCGGCATCCGGCCAGCCAGGAGACCGTTCTCTCGACGACCCAGCGGTGTCGGCCGAGCCGCGTGGACGACTCGATGCCCTTGCGGGCGATGCGGTGGCGGATACGACGCTCGCGAAGCCATGTCCGCAGGTGGTCGTAGTCGTAGCCCTTGCCGGCATGGAGCTTGGCCGGGCGCCGGCGGCGCGGTCCGCGGCGGGAGCGGATGGGCGGAATCCCGCGCACCAGCGGCTCCAGGCCGAGGCTGTCGTGCACGTTGGCGCCGGAGATGCCCAGCGACAGCGGCAGACCGTTCCGGTCGGTGATCAGGTGGATTTTCGATCCGCTCTTGCCGCGGTCGGTCGGATTCGGTCCGGTCAGTGGCCCCCCTTTGCCGTCCGGACGCTGACGGAGCCGATCGCGCACCGCGACCAGTCCAGCTCGCCCCGGGCCCCGAGTTCGTCGAGGACGACGCGGTGCAGCCGGGCCCAGACCCGGTCCCGGCTCCACTGGGCGAAACGCCGGAAGACGGTGGGCCAGGCCGGACCGAACACCGGTGGCAGCTGCCGCCAGATGCAGCCCGAGGTGGCCACGAAGATGATCGCCGCCAGGCACTCGCGGTCACCGGCCCTCCGTTTGCCGCCGCCCTGCGGGCGTATGACCTCTGTCGGCGGGACCACCCGCCGAAACAGCGTCCACAACTCGTCCGGCACCAACCGCTCCACCAGATCCGTCACACACGGCTCAACGAGCGATCACGCCATCAGAAACGGCGTCTAAAACGCCTTCGTTGTCGGCTGCGCGAGGGAGAACGGCATGTGGAGCGCCGTCTGCGCGGCGACCACGACGGACACGACGAGCGGGAGTCCGCGTTCACGGCCCGCCAGACATCAGCCGACGGCCGCCGTCGCGCCGAACCCGGCGAGCAGTGCCCGACCGGGCACCTGGCTGCTGGACATCAGGACGTGGCCGAGGGCGGCGAGCAGCACACAGACGGCCGCGAACACTGCGGCCCATACCGTGCGAGAACACCGCCCTGCCGCCATGACGCCTCATCCTCGCATCCGGCCCGTCGTCGGCACGGGTGGGTACGGAAACCACCCCCAATGCGCTCATGGCGTCCGCGGGGCCGACGCCTGGTGTCCTCCGGGCAGCTCCGGGACGGAGCCGACGGTGACGTCCGGGACCGACTCGGGTGGAGCTGAACGCACCCCCGGCCAGGGAGAGGACTCTCTCGTGGCGGCGGGCCCGGCGGCGGAACCATTGATCTCACAAGGTCAACGGCCTTCCCGTCGACCGCAGAAGCAGGAGAGTCCCATCCCACACCGCCACCGCCACGGCAGACACGGCCCGTTTCCGTCGACCGGCCTTCACCCCGCCCCGTCCCGCCGGACCTCGACGGCCCCCATCACCGTCATGCCCCTGTGGCAGGGCCTGGTCCAGCTCTTCGCCCCAGCGGACGGTGTCGTACGCCCCTGAGTGGCCACAGCGACTGTCGGAACCCGGTGAGCCGGTCCCCGACAGCCCGTCGTCCCGTGTCACCCCACTCGTGGATCAGCGGGGGCCCCAGGAGTTCCTTGGTGATCGCGCCCGTGGCGACGTCGTCCGCGTAGTAGGTGCTCGCGGGCTTGTGGCCAGGGACGATCACGTCGGACTGGGAGCTCGCCGGGAGGTGGCCGGGGCGGCGGTACCGAGGCCGGCGCCGGTGAGAGCGTCACCCGGCATGCGGGTTCTCATCTGCTGTCAGCAGCTGTAACTGCGCTTGCCGTTGATGAGGTAGCGGTCCTCCGCCTCGGTCTTCATCTTGTACGAGGCGGTCCAGCAGCCGCGCGTGCCCTGGCTGATGTAGAGCGGGCCGGCGAACTCGCTGTAGTAGCCGTCGTCGGTGCCGCAGGCGCTGCTGGCGCTGGTGCCCGGACAGGCCTGGAGGAACATGTAGTTGGCGTTGCCCGGTGTCTCGTTCTTGAAGATCACGCAGAGCAGCCCGCCGCCCGCGTAGGCGGCCATGCTGCCGTCGTCCCCGTTGACGTCACCGGGGAGGTCGCCGTCGATGTAGACCAGCGTGTTGTAGTTGCCGCCGCACTCTGTTGCCTGGGCCACGGCCTCCTGCGGGTTGGCGGCGGCCCACGCCCTGGTCTCGCTGTCGGCGTCGGCGGCGACCGTCACCTTCGGGGTGACGGGCTGCCCGGCGGCGGACGCCGGGGTGAGCAGTGCGCCCATGGCGGCCGTGGTGGCGGCCAGCATGCCCAGTATTCGCTTCATGGTCGGTTCCTTTCCGTCATACGCATCAATGATGTGAACTGATGTTCGAAGTGGCCGTCGCGGCGGGGCGCAGAGCCCCACTGCGATCCGTGCCTAGCGGAACGTCGCCTGGCGGATGGTGGTGGCCAGCCGGGGCAGGCGTTCGTCGTGCGGGCCGACCGCGATGTAGAAAAGCGACTCGTCGACCGGCTTGTCGTCGCCGCCCCAGCGGACGACGCCCTGGCAGTCCGCGAGGATGTCCCGTACGGCGGCAACCTGGAGCGGGAACAGCGAGCCCTCCGCACCGGCGCCCTGCCGGATCCGAACGGCCGTGCCCGAGGCCAGGTTGGAGTCCGGGAGGCCACGGCGCAGGCCCTTGGCCGGGCGCCAGCCGGCCAGGTCCACCGCCGTGAGCTCCTGCACCTCGTAGTGGAAGCGGCGCACGACGTGCACGAGCACCGTCTCCACGTCGCCGATCCACACGGGTACGCCCAGTCCTGTGCCGGCCACCGGGCGGGTCCACACCTGTGAGTCGAGGTCCGCGTTCGGCTGGATCGTCCAGCCGTTCGCGGAAGTCGCCGGACGCTGGGGCCCGCGCCGTTCGTCGGCCACCGCCGTGGTGGCGGGCAGCACCGAACCGACGGCCGCGGCCCCGCCGATGACGGCGCAGGCCTTGACGACCGTACGCCGTGTCATGTCGCGATCCACGTTTTCTGTCTCCCTATGAGCCGAATCAGCTGTCAGAACAGACCGAAGATCACGAAGAACGGCGCGAGAGAAGCGGCGGCACACACCGGCCAGTAGCGGGAGCCCCGTACCGGCGTCCGGCGCCGCAGCCAGGTGTTGGCCAGCCCCCAGGCCAGGCCGAACAGGCAGAACACCGGTGCGGCGAGGACCAGCCAGAGCAGCATCCCGTCGTTCTCGTTCGGGTCCTGCATGGTCCAGCCGACCGCCGCCAGCGGCCCGTTGGCCAGGAGGTACCACGCCAGGAACAGAGGAACGACGGCCGGGACCCCGAGCAGCAGGTTCACGACGACGGGGACGCAGAGCTTCCGCATGCGCTCATTCTTCACGATCAGTCCGGCCCACTAGGCGCGGCTGAGCTTGTTGTAGTTCTCCAGCACGTTGTAGAGCCCGATCAGCTCGCGGCCGTACTTCTCGGCCTTGTCGCCGGTGCCGTTGTAGCGGGCCAGCAGCTTCTGGCTGTCGGCCTGGCCGGTGGTGAGCGACGGGCGGGCGATGCCGAGCTGGTGCGCGTTGTAGATGGTCAGGTAGGCCACCGAGGGGATGTTGTACTCGGGCTCCTGGAGGTTGTCCCACACCGCGCGGGTGTCCGAGCCGGTGAGCGGAGCGCCGTGGATGATGCCCTGGTCCATGCAGTAGTTGCGGGCGGCGATGGTCACCCAGGCGAAGATCTGCCCCCAGCCGGTGCTGCAGTCGTCCCTCACCCCGGCCTTCACCGCCTCGTCGGCAACCGCGTCGAGCGGGTTCAGTTTGCGCAGCTCCCACAGCACCGGTGCCTGGATGAGCGCCTTGCGCAGCTTCAGGGTCCTGGCCAGGTTGGTGAACAGCCAGTCGGCGTCCATGACCTTGTTGAACGCCTCTGTCGTGGAGATGATGTCGTACGTCACCCAGTCGTCGTCCACGGTCCAGCCCTCGCCACCGGTCTCCGGGACGCCGATCGACGTCAGATACGCCTGGACATCCTTGAGCGCCGCCGCCCGGTACGTCGCCTTGTCGAAGTCGACGTCGAGGTCGGAGTTGACCGGGACCCCGGGGTCGAAGTCGCCCTGTCCGGTATCCCGGCCGGAGGCGATGTTGTTGTCGATCTCGATGGCGCCGTCCCCGGAGCCGACCTTGATGGTGGCGATCTGGTCGAACGCCCAGTTGGTGGGCAGCGGGTAGCCGAGGTTGCCGGAGAACCCGGACGACATGTCGGAGACGAAGCCGGCGGAGGCGTATCCGGCGTCGGAGACACGCTGACAGACGTTGCGCGGGCCGTAGACGCCGACGCCGTAGGCGGAGTTTTCGCCGATGGTGCGGTAGATGCCCCGGAAGTGCTTCAGGACGTAGTCGGTGATCTCGCCGTCCTGGGCGTCGTAGTCGACCGCGAAGTAGATGATCGTGCCCGGCTTGAAGCCGTGGATCTGGGCCCATTCGATGGCGTTCGTCGCGTCGATGCAGCCCTGGGGGTAGCTGAAGTAGTCGGCCGAGCGGGACCAGGTCTGGTAGATCGGGAAGCAGCGCAGACCGTACTGCTTGATGGTCGCGAGCTCGCCGGGCTGGATCTGCTTTTCCGGCAGGCTGGTGCTGGACGGGTTGGACAGATAGCGGCCGATGTACTTGTAACCGGCGTCCTTCAGAGCCTGCGCGCGGGCCGGAGTGATCTTGGTGACGCCGTCGCAGGCGGTGCCCTTGCGGGTCTGGTCGCCGTAGGAGACGAGCAGGGACGCCCAGGTCTGGAAGTCGCCGACGCCCGTGACCGGGAGCTTGGCGAACGACTGGAAGGACTCCACGCCGGCCTTGACGTCACCGGTGAAGTTACCGAAGGGCACATTCCGCTTGTTCAGGATCATCGCCGCGGTGAACAGGGAGGCCCAGGTGCCGGTGGTGCCGACCGCGACCGTGTGGTTCTTCAGGCCGGACTGGGTGCCGGGGCCAAAGACGCCGTTGGCGGTGCCGTCTGCCATGCCCAGCTCGTACTGGATTGCAAAAAGCATGGACTTGGCGACGTCGCGGGAGTGATGGCCGTCGCACGGGATCAGGTAGAAGTCCCTGCGGCCCACGTAACGCCTGTTGAGCCACTGCTGGATCGAACGGATCTCGTCGGAGCCGTTACTGACGGTGACGTAGGCGTCCATGTTGAGCAGGCCTTTGACGACCTTCGGTTCCAGGGAGCTGCCCGCGTAGACGGTGTCGACACCCATGTTGGCCTTCAGCTTGGCCACCGCGTCCTTGACGCGCCCATTGTAGATGCCGTCGATCTCACCGCCGTCGTAACCCTTGCAGTACAGGGCCGACTGCAGGATGCGGCAGAAGTTCGCCGACGGCACCGTGGAGTCGTTTAGCTTCGGGTACTTCGACTGGAGCGTGGACAGTGTGGTCGGCCCGAAGGAATCCGAGAGGCTGGTGATACCCATCTCGTACTGCAACGCCCGGGTCAGGGCGTACATGACGGGCCAGCCGGTCTTGCCGTCCTCGGCGAGCTTGGATATCCCCAGCGCCGCGCCGTTGTTGTAGGTCAGATTGATAAATCTCTGTGCCCTGAGCACCATTTCGTCGGCCATGCCGAAGCAACTCCCCGTTGATCTACGCGTCCCCTGGCAGACCGGTCAAGCCGGTCACGCGGCGATCACTCTAGGCGGGACCTCACGGACCAAGGCAAGACCGACAGGGAAACGTGGCTGAATGATCATGGCATGACAAAACGCATGGTTGAGACGACAACTGAGTGCCGCACCCAGGTATTTCCTGTGTGACGGAAGTGAAAAGAGGGACCAGGGCGACAGCGGCGACCAACGCCTATTGGCCGAATCTCACCCGCCGGACATGACGCCCGCCGCCGCCCCGGACAACCGCCCACCCGTCCCGGCGGCCTTCGCCGAGGCGGGACCGCCTCCGGGGCTGCGTCCTGGGCCGGCCGCCAGTTCGCCACCCACCCGGACGGGCCCTCGCCTCCCCAACAGACGTCACTCGAAACGGCCACTCCCAGAGCGCCCCCGCCGGACGGCGAACACCGCCGACGTCAGGCCGAGTACACCCACCACCAGCCCCACGACCCCAAGGCCACGCGCGGTGGAATCGCTCGCCGCAGCCGAGGACGACAAGCCGGAAGAGGTTGCCCAGCACCACGCCGGGGTCGTGCGGGTGGGGAACGGCGAACCCCGGTGGCCGCCGACGAGCAGGCGCGGCGCCAAGGACCAGCCTTGGGCGTCGTCGCTCCCGCCACGAGCGGTACGCACCGCCAGCCGGACCGGTCGGCTCCGGTGAGACCGGGCCAGCCGGGCACTGCCCTGCTGCCAGGCCAGCGGGATGCCGGAGCAGCCCCAGCGTGCGCCGAGCAGGGCGCCCACGATCGCCGCGACGGTGTCGGTGTCCGTCCCGGCCCATACCGCCGCCCCCAGGGCGAGGCCGAAGTGCCGCGCGGGGAAGCTGTTCTCGGCGAGGTTCAGTTTCGGGACGGCGGTGCGGGTGATCGCCGACCAGGCGGCCTGGAGCGCGTGGACGACCCAGCCGTTGTGGGCGACGTGGTGCGGTGGCTCGGCCTCCGCCTCGTCCAACAACCGCGCCCACACCTCCCAGCGGTCGGCAGGGAGCAGGTCCAGGCCGGCACGCACGCCCTCGAAGGTCCCGTGCAGCACCGCGGTGCGGATGCCGGAGCACCACAGCACGCAGGCGTCGGCGCAGTCGAGGTCCGGATGGATGAGCGCGCTGACGGCGGTGGCGGCCTGGGCCATCTCGGCGGCATCTCCAAAATGCCCCAGGGCGACAACGCCGATGCGCATCAACGAGCGGTTCCCTGCACTGCGGTCGTTGCCGACAGCGAAGAGGTGGGCCGCGTCGAGCACCGCCGCGCCCGGCGTTCCGGGGTGCCGCGGGCGGCGCCCAGTACGGCGCGGGTCTGGGGGCCGACGTCGCTGGCGCCGCCGCGCAGCCAGCCCTGAAGTTAGACCGTGTCCTACATGGTCAGTTGGTCGTTGGACTGGTCATGGGGAGTGGGCGGTGGGGATGGATCGTGCCGGATGGCCTGTGGGAGATCGCCAGGCCACTGCTGCCGCCGGCGCGGGTGCGTCCGCAGGGCGGCGGGGTCGCGAACATCGATGACGAGGCGGTGTTCGCCGCGATCATCTATGTGCTGGTCAGTGGCTGTGCCTGGCGGGCGTTGCCGCCGTGCTTTGGGGCATCGGAGTCGACCGTGCACCGCCGGTTTCTCATCTGGTCCCGGGCCGGTGTGTGGGGACGACTGCACCAGAAGGTGCTCGAGCTCCTGGACGGCCAGAACCTCGTCGACCTGTCGCGCGCTGTCCTCGACTCCGCTCACGTCCGCGCTAAAAAAGGGGCGAACACACAGGTCCGAGCCCCGTGGACCGGGGTAAGCCGGGTTCCAAGATGCACGTCTTGTCCGACGCGAACGGACTGCCCCTACGCGTCGGACTCTCCGCGGCCAACACCCACGACAGCCTCGCCCTGAAGCCGATGCTGTCCCACTTCCACATGGGACACGAATCCCACGCGACCGATTCCAAGCCTGGGCGTCTCCACGCGGACAAGGCATACGACATCCCTCACCTGCGGCGATGGCTATGGGGCAAGCACATCGGCGTCCGCATCGCCCGCAAAGGCATCGACTCCAGCGAGCGACTCGGCCGACGCAGATGGGTCATCGAACGCACCATGTCCTGGCTGACCGGCTACCGCCGACTCAACCACCGCTACGAACGACGCCCCCGCAACTACCTGGCCTTTCTCGGACTGGCAGCCGCGCTCTGCTGCTACAAACGGCTCCTCAACCTGACCATGTAGGACACGGTCTAAGGGCGGGTTTTCCGGCGAGCCAGTACGGAAAGGGTCGCCAGAATGACTCCGCATGCTGCGCCGACTGCTCCGAACACGATCGATGGCGAGTCCCCTTTGACAGCTCCAGCGACACACCCGCACAGTCCTCCTGCAATCAAAACCACAGAGAAGATCAGCGTCTTCTTTACTGCCTCATTCACCTATTTCCCTTTCGGTTGCATTCATCGCAGCGCCGCCTCGCGTGAGCTGAACAAGAATTGTTGGGCCAGGGACCTATCCCCTGACCCAACAACACCTCTAGCTCAACGACACTGTGTTACCCGTAGTGGAGGATGTCCGTGTTGTTGTACCCGGCGACTGCTCCAACCGCGCAGCTGCCTACAACAGCGGCAGTAGCGCCTACAGCCGCCCCGACTCCTGCTCCGGCCGCACCGCCGACGGCGCTGGCGTAGGCGATGACTCCGGTGTCAGCTGCAATTCCGACGGCGCCGATGCACCCTACGGCTGCTCCCACCCAGTCGTTCGCGCTATCAAGAGCACCCGACACGCTGTCCAGGAACCCCAGTCCCGTGGGGTCCGTCCGGTTGATGGGGTCGCCACCGGCATAGAGGTAGGGGTTGGTTTCCTGCCCCGACGGGTCGGGTTGGGTGAAGCGGCCCGAGGTGGGGTCGTAGTAGCGGTGGCCCATCTTGTACAGGCCGGTCGGGTCGGCATAGGCACCCGCGTAGCGGTACGGCTGGGCCACAGCCTCGGTCGGTGATGTGCGCGGGAGGCCGGTGGGGCCGTAGGCGTAGATGTGGGTGCGCTTGCCGGTGCTGTCGGCGAGGCCGAGGATGTTGCCGGTGGCGTCGGTGAGGTAGTAGTAGGACTTCCCCCCAGTCGTCATGGAATTCAGCGTGCCCGCCGGTTCGCGAATGAATCCGGTGTCGACGCCGTTCGTGGTCGTGGACGCCAGGCCGAGCGCCGTGTGGTGGAACCAGGTCGAGCCGAGCTTGGTGCGCTCCGCGTTGTCCGTGCCGGCGTGGACCAGGTCGTAGGACTTGCCGCCGGCAGTGATGGCGGAGAGCTGGCTGTAATCCGTCCACGTTTCGTTCGTGCGGGGGGTGTTGTCGGCTGCGGCGGTCTCGTTGCCGAGCTTGTCGTAGGACCAGCCGGCCGTGGAGCCGTTCTTGCCGGTCAGCTCGCTCGCGTCGTCGTAGGTGTAAGTGGTGCCGCCGGGGCAGGCATTCTTGCTGCCGTCGCGGCTGGTGAGGTTGCCGGCCTTATCGAAGCAGTACAGCCACGACGCCTTGCGCGTGCCGGCAGAGTCGGCTTCCAGGGCGTAACGGAGGCGGTCCTGGGAGTCGTAATCGTAGGTGGTCTTGTACTTGGTGAGGTTGTCGGTGCGGGTGCGGATCTTGGTGGTGTCCTTGCCCGCGGTGTTCTTGTAGTCGTAGGCCAGGTCGATCAGCGTGGTCGTACCCGAGGTGGTCTTGATGGCCTCGGGGCGGCCGTTGTCGTCGATCGTCACCGACTGGGTGGTACCGCCGGGGTAAACGGTCTTGGTGCGCTTGTCGTTGTCGTCGTAGTCGAAGTCGGTCTTCCTGCCGTCCGGCGCCGTCAGGTAGTCCAGGCGGCCAGCCGCGTCCCAGGTGTAGTCCGTGGTGCCGGTCGGGTCAGTGTAGTAGTCGACCTCGCCGCCCGGGGTGTAGGCCAGCGCCGTCTGGGCGCCGTTCTGCAGCGTGCGGACGCTTTCACGGTTGAGCTCGTCGTAGATCCAGCCCGTGCTGCCGGAGGCATCCGTGCGGGTCCTGACGTTGCCGTCGCCGTCGTAGGAGTAGGTGACCATGGCGTTGGTGGAGGACACCTTCGTCACGCGGTCACGGTTGTCGTAGACGTAGACCGTCTTGATGCCGCGTCCGTCGGTGACGGTCTCCACCCGGCCGAGCGCGTCGTAGGTGTACTCCGTCTTGCCCGGCGGCGCCGGCGGCGTGACCGTCTTGAGGTTGCCCTTGGTGTCGTACTCGAAGGAGGTGACCTTGCCGTTGCCGTCCTTGGCGGTGCAGCGCTGACCCTCGAAACCGCCGCAGGTCGGGGTGTCCTCGTTGTAGGTGTACTCGCGGATGCCACCGGCCGTACCCGAGGTGGTCACCGACATCGTGTTGCCGTTGGTGTCGTACTTGAAGGTGTCCTTGCGGCCGTCCGCGGTGGTGAAGTCGTTGGGCAGGTCGGTGCCGGCGACGGTCTGGTACGCCGTCACGGACGCCGTCGCGCCGAGCGGAAGCTTCTGCGAGAGGGCGTTGTTGCGGCCGTCCCAGCCGTAGGTCGTGGTGTTGCCGCCGGTGCCGTCCGCGCCCGTGCCCATCGCGTCGATCGCACTCTGCAGCAGGTGGTTGGTGTACTTGGCGTGGCGGGAGTGACCCAGCGGGTCAGTGACCTTGGTGACCTCGCCGTCCGCGTTGTGCACGTACTGCGTCGCGTCGCCGTCGGGGTCGGTCACCGTCGTGGTGCCCGCGTCGGAGGGGGTGGCCGCCGTGTAGTCGTAGCGCCAGGTCGGACCGGTGTGGCCGCTGCCCGTCACCTCGGTGGCGCGCTGCATGGACCTGACGCGGTTGTGGGCGTCGTAGGTGAACAGCGTGACGGTGCCCTCGGGCGTGGTCACCTTCGTCAGGCGGCGTGAGGAGTCGTACGCGTAGACGGTGGCCTTGCCGTCGGTGTCGGTGACCTTCGCCAGGTTGCCCGCCGGGTCCAGGTCGAACACGGCCGTGCGGCCCGTGTGATCCTTGGCCTGCCACTGGCTGGCGTCCGTCTTCACCAGGTCGATCCAGCGGCCCGAGCGGGTCTCGGTCAGCTTGAATCCCTTGTGCTCGCCGGTCTCGTCGTGCTGGTCGACGGTGATCGTGCCGTCGTTCTTGTCCGTGACCTTCGTCAGCGTGCCGTGCTCGTCGTAGGTGTCCTTCGTGCCCGACTTGCGGTCGGTCAGGGTGTAGGTGCCGTCCGCGTTCTTCCTCAGGTCCTTGGAGTAGCCCGTCGGCGTGGTGTAGCCGCCGGTGGACGTCTCCTTGAACCGCACGGCGTCGCCAGTGGCGTCGTAGATGATCACTTCCCCGTCACCGAACTGGAGGTAGCGCTCATACGTCTGCCACCAGCGCTGCGACACCTTCCCCCACGGAGCCTCAAGGGAGTTGTAGGTGCGGGTGAGCTGCAGTTTCTGCCCGACGCCGGCGATGTCGAAGTCTGTCGCGGCGAGCATCAGGTTGCCGTTGGAGAGATTCACCCGCGCCACCAGGGCGTCGTTCAGGCGGGTGTCCAGGACGCGGTGCCAGGGCACCTCACCCTGGCCCTCGGGCACGTACGTCGTCTCCGCCGCCTCGGCGACGGCGGCCGTACGGGCGGCTTCGGTGGTGCCGGCGGTGCGAGCCTGCTGCGCCGCCCGCCAGGCCCGCACCTCGGCCGACGGCTGCTCTTCCGCCTCCGACGCCGGAGGCCTAGTCACCCCGGCCGGCGTGGCCGGGGCCTCGACCTTGGTCGGCTTGGTCCACGGGCTCTCCGGCTCCGACAGCTCCGGCTTCGGCGTCGCCGCCAGGCCAGGTGCCGCCGCGACCACCAGCGCGGCGGTGGTGATCGCTGTGACAAGGGCGGTTCTGTGTGATCTCCGGGCACGCCGAGACGGCATGCGCACAGCACGCGAATGCATCAGCTTCCCCCCACAGGAAGTCAGACAGGATGAGACAGACAGTCAGAAGCGGCAACACCAGTGGTCACTGCTGCCACACAATCTGTCACATCACGCACACAAACCGGCGCACCGTGCCCTCGAACCCATGATCCATACGGGCCGGAATCGGCCTCGCCGCTTCCAGGCGGCATGGGAGGTATTGCCTGGCTATGCCCCCGCGGTTCTTGGCGGAATTATCCGTTCTGTTATCCACCTCCTTCTCCGCGTCGATCGAAATAGGTGGCCTTCGAACTAATTCGGGGCCGTCACCGTCTTCAGGCGCCGATTTCAGGTCAAGTCCAGGACATGGCAGGCACCCGGGCGGACAGCGCTTGCCGTGTCCAGTTGCGGTTTCGACGGCGAACGCCTGGCCGCAAGTTGTCTCGGAGTCCGCGCCCGCCGCACGAGCGTTCTACGGAACCCCTTTCACCTCGTACACACTTGCGGCATTCGGTCCGTCCAGCCGCACCGGCACCCCGCACCGACCTCCGTGAAGGACTCCCCCGCCATGAGCGAACCGGGCAGAGCCCTGCCCTCCCGCCCCTCCCCCCTCCAGCACCAGCACCGCACGCGGCGACTTTCCCGCGCCGTTCACCGCGTCGGATGCCTCCTGTGCTGGAACCTGGCCGCCGCCATGACCACCGCCGGCACCGACCTCCTCCTCAACCCGCGAACCCACTGGTGGAACAGGATCTGGCCGCTGCCCTGGTACCTCACCTGCGCCTGCGCCCTCGCCTGGGCGGCCCTTCGCGCCCGCGAGAAAACCACCCGCCAACAACCCGACGACAACCCCTCCCCCGGCGAATTCCAGTAAGCCGCCTGACCAAGCTGACGGCCGCGGAGTCGCAGACCTGCGGGCCGTGCCCGGCCGAGCCGGGCCTGCCGGAGGCGATCCGGCGCGGGATCCCCCGTCTCCGGGACCGACGTGCTGGAAATCCGCGCCCCCTCCCCCGCTCGCAGGGAGCCGGAAGGAGGCGCGGCGGAGCCGGCGCCTGGCCTTGCTGCAGACGGCGCCCCCGGGGCACGCGGCCGCGCACAACCTGCGTACGGTCATGACGTTCCACCAAGAGGTGGAAGCGTCGGCGTTCACGGAAAAGCTGCCTCAGGCGGCCGCCGAGCTATATGCCAACGATGCCTCGGATGAGGATCTGGCGGCCACAGGCCGGCTGCCGGCCGCGGTGCCTGGTTTGGTCCGTCGTTCTACACCAAGTTCCTGTACTTCGCCGACAAGACGGTGCCGCCGTCGGTCGGCCTTGGGCCGCTCATCCTGGACCGTGTTCTGGCCCGGCGTCTGCGGTCTCTGGCGTAGGCGGTCGGCCGGAAGACAGGTCACGCTCCCGACGGGTCGGTCGCTCGTTGGGTCTGGCGGGGCAGGAACTGGTCGCCCCACCGCTACGCGGTCTGCCTGTCCTTCATGCACGCGGCTGCCCGCCAGGCGGCAACGGGCACTTGGCCGCCTGACGCCCCGCCCGAACTGCTCGAATACGCGCTGTTCGGCGCCGGATGGGAGTGATTCCCTCCTCTTCCCTGCTGGCCGGGATGTTGCAGAGCCGCTGGGTCATCCGCTCCAGGGAACGCGCGCAAGGACGAGTCCGCAGACGTCGGCGGCGCCGGATGCCCGGAGCCGGAGTGCGACCTGTTGGAGCTGCGACCCGCTGGTGAAGACGTCGTCGGGCGCTGTCACGTTGGCTGATCGGGTGGAATCATTTTCTGGTTGGTCGTGCTGGGAGGGGGCGTCCGTGGACAACGCACCGCCGCCGTACAAGGGGCACCGGTACCCGGTCGAGGTGATCGCGCACTGCGTGTGGCTGTACTTCCGCTTCCCGCTCAGCTTCCGCGAGGTCGAGGAGCTGATGCTCGAGCGCGGCGTGATGGTGTCCCATGAGACGATCCGCCGCTGGTGCGCGAAGTTCGGGCAGTCCTACGCCAACGGCCTGCGCCGCAGGCGGCCCCGGCCCGGGGACAAGTGGCACCTGGACGAGGTCTTCATCAGGGTCAACGGTGAGTTGAAGTACCTGTGGCGGGCCGTCGACGCCGACGGCACCGTGCTCGTCATCCTGGTCCAGAACCAGCGGGACACCGCTGCGGCCCGGCGGTTCTTCCGCAAGTTGCTCAAGAAGGCCTGCTCGGTGCCGCGGGTGGTGGTCACCGACAAGCTGCGCTCCTACAGTGCGGCCCACCGCGAGGTGATGCCCTCCGTGGAACACCGCTCGCACAAGGGCCTGAACAATCGGGCCGAGAACTCCCACCAGCCCACCCGGCAGCGCGAGCGTGCCATGAAGGGCTTCCGCAGCGTCGGCAAAACCCAGCGGTTCCTGTCCGCGTCCAGCGGCATCTCACCCCATTTCCGGCCCCGCCGCCATCTGATGACCGCCGCCCACTACCGCGTCGAGATGACCATCCGCTTCGCCATCTGGGACCAGATCACTGGCGCCACCGCCCCGCCCACCGCAGCGTAATCCAGGCCCCGCCCGCCCCCTCTACGCCCTGACACGCCCTCAACCGATCAACACCCCACCAACGTGACAACGCCCTGTCAGGGCCTCCCGTAGCCACACCGCGGGATCGCAGCCGACCCGCGGCACGGGAGCGCCCAGCGCGATCAGCCGGGCCTCGACGTACTGGTGGCCCTGCTCCTGGCGGCGGACCTTCTGCGCGGCTCGGTCGGAAGCGCGCGAGTTCCCGAAATCCCGGAGCCGGAGTACGCCGAACCCGGACGCCACTGCCCTGTTTTCGGCGATGGTCGTGCGAGTTCAGCCTTCACGGCTGGGGCCGGATAGGTATCGGTGCTCATGGGCCCGTGCGCTGGCCTCCGATCTCAGCTGGTGCGGCCGTTCACCTCGAAACGCTGGAAGAGGGCCAGCAGGAACTCTTGGAGCAGGAGCCTGGCACGTTCCGTGTTCCTGACACCGTCGTGGCCAGACCGGAGAACCTCGTAGCCTCTGAGCTTGAGCTCGCGGCCCCCAGCCTCGGCGCAGCAGGAGCAGGAAGTCCATGCGGGAGCGCAGCAGCGTTTCAGGGCCCCGCTCGCGGACTGTCTTGAGGATTCCTTCGGACGGGTGGTTTGGCTCTGTTCCCGCACAACCGCGTATGGACTACAGGCACCTTGGTGCCGGTCCGTCCATCCAGGTCCGCTGTCGACACCGGCAGCGGACTGCGCGAGGAAGCGAGTCCCATGCCTGCTGTGTTCACCGCCGCGCTGATCACCCGGCACAGCGATAAGGCCGTCTCGGTCCACGGCGAGAAGAAGGACGACGGCACCGCCGTCGTCCAATGGCCGTTCCAGGGCGGTGAGCACCAGAAGTGGAACCTGGAGGCCACCACCGGCGGCTACTACGTGGTGCGCGCCGTCCACAGCGGCAAAGCCCTGTCGGTGGAGGGCGAGAGCACCGCCAACGGAGCCAAGGTCATCCAGTGGGGTCAGGTGAGCGGGCCGCATCAGGAATGGCGCCTAGTGCAGAAGGACAACGGCTACTTCGCTCTGCAGAACCGCCACAGCGGCCAGTTCCTGTCTGTCACGGGCGAGAGCACCGACAACGGGGCCGCGCTCGTGCAGTGGCCCGGCGGCGACGCACCCCACCAGCAGTTCAGCCTGGGCTGACCGGCCCGTCGATCGCACGAAGGTGCCCGTACCCCGAGGTCGGGGCACGGGCACCTTCGTCCTGCTGGCAGCTGCTCACTCCGGGGCTCTCGCAGAACTTGTCCCGCTCGGAAATACGATTCTGAGTTTGGCCTGCAGCTTCTTTGTGTGGGGCAACGGCCTCCGCGGCGCCTGGGATGATCTTTCGATGCCGCTGTCGATCGTCGCCGCGCTGGTCCGGAATCTGATCAAGGTGCCCGCTGCCGTGCTGCGCGGCCGGGTGGCCAAGGACGCGGAGGTGCTGGCGCTGCGGCACGAGAACGCAGTGCTGCGCCGCCAGATCGCTCGGGTCCGTTATGAGTCCGCCGACCGGGTCTGGCTGGCTGTCCTTTCCCGGCTGATCCCGCGGGAGCGCTGGAGTCAGGTCTTCGCGGTCACGCCGACCACGCTGCTGGCCTGGCACCGACGCCTGGTCTCCCGGAAGTGGACATGCACCGAGCGCCGCCACCCGGGACGACCCCCGACTGCGCCCACCGTCAAGCGGCTCATCCTCCGTCTGGCGCGCGAGAACAGCACCTGGGGCCACCGCCGCATACAGGGCGAGCTCGCCCGCCTCGGCTACTCCATCGCCCCGTCCACCGTATGGGGGATCCTGCAGTCCGCGGGAGTTGACCCCGCCCCGCATCGCTCCGGCCCTACCTGGCGCCAGTTCCTCACCACCCAGGCCCACGGCATCATCGCCGCCGACTTCCTACACCTCGACACCGTGGCGCTGGAGCGCCTGTACGCCCTGGTCTTCATCGAGCACGGCACTCGCCGACTCCACCTCGCCGGCGTCACCGTCCACCCCACCGCGCAGTGGACCGTCCAGCAGGCGAGGAATTTCGCCATGACGTTGGGGTGCCGAATGGACTCGCTGCGCTTTCTGCTGCGGGACCGGGATGCGAAGTACACCGACGCCTTCGATGCCGTCTTCCAGGCCGACGACGTGCAGATCCTGCTCAGCCCGCCGCGGGCACCGAGAGCGAACGCGATCTGCGAGAGAGCGGTGGGCACCCTCCGGCGCGAACTCCTCGACCGGATCCTGATCTACAACGAGGCCCATGCCAAGGCGGTCCTGGCCGAATACATCCGGCACTACAACCAGCACCGCCCCCACCAGTCCCGGCGGCAACTGCCTCCGGACAGTACCAAACCGCCCGCTCCAGCCAACGTCACCGACCTCCATGGCCAGCGAATCCGACGACAACCCCTCCTCGGCGGCCTGATCAACCAGTACCGGAGAACCGCTTGACCGAACAGCCTCACCGCAGCTCACAGCATCAAATCGTATTCTCGAGCGACACACGAGTTCCTCGCCATCGTCGGAGACCTGTCCAACTACGCAGAAGCCGGCCGCCTGGCCGCCCACGCCGGACTGGCCCCGGTGTCGCGCGACTCCGGCCGCCGGACCGGTAACCACCACTGGCCCAAGCGCTACCACCACCGCCTGCGACACGTCCTCTACATGGCTGCCCAGACCGCCATGATGCGCCCGGGACCCTCCCGAGATTGCTACCTCAAGAAACGCGCCGAAGGACTGATCCATGTCCAGGCACTGCTCGCCCTCGCACGCCGCCGAGTCGACGTCCTATGGGCCATGCTTCGTGACAAGAGGCCCTACACCTCCGCCCCACCCCCCCAATCGGCTTGACACCATCATTGAGACTCACTCGACCAGGGCGTGAGGCAGGTCGGCGCGGCAGGACAGGAGACCAACGAGGCACCCGCGCTGATGAGTCGAGACGTCGAACATCTCCATCAACGGCACAGGTGCCTCGTGCGTTGCGCCCACCCCGCCGTCACCCCATCGGTGGGCACTCTGAAAACGCTCAGTAAAGAAGAGCCGAAGGAATCAGGGACGGCACCGGATCTGTGAACGGGAAGGACGGGCCGCGTTCCCGTCGGGCGGGACGTGAAATTCGGAGTTCATGGAAGGTGCCGTCGTGGAGAGCACGTCGACCCGTTGCCCCGCTCGGGTCCGCGATCAGTTGTGCTCCTCGTCAATGGTGACGGCGACCCCGTCCTTGACCTGGACGGCGACAGCGACGCTGCCCTTCTTGGCCGCGGCTTCGAGGTCTTCCTCGGTGCAGGGCGTGACGGTCTCCGCGTCACCGCAGATCCAGCCGGCACCGTTGATGACGGTGTCGGTGGCGGTGAAGAACGCGCGCTCGTTACCGTCGCGGCTGAGGGAGTACTTGCCCGGGGCCATGTACCCGAGCGTGCCGGAGAAGAGCCCCGACCTCTCGCCCTCGCCCATACCGTTGCCGCCGCCGGTACCGGTGCCGCTGTCGGTGTGGTCCTCGATGATGCTGACAGCCACTCCGTCCTTGACGTCGACCGTCGCTACGAACCCCTTCTTGGCCGCGGCTTCGAGCTCCTCCTCGGTGCACGGCGTGGCGGCCTGGCCGTCCGCGTCACCGCAGATCTTGCCCGCGCCCTCGATGTCGGTGTCCTCGGAGGTGAAGAACGCCTGCTCCGCGTTGTTCGCGTCCGTGACGGTGTACTTGCCGGGGGCGAGGTAGGAGACCGTGCCGACCCACTTGCCCGACACCATGCCGCTCTTCGAGCCCTTCTCGCCCGACGGGGACTCGCTGCCGGCACCGGTGCCGCTCCCGCCGTCGTCGGACTTCCCCTTGGCGGCCGAGTCCGAGGCCGTGGCCCCGGTCGACTTGCCGCCGTCCTCCGTGTCCTCTCCCTGACAGGCGGTCAGCAGCATCGTCGTGGCCACCAGGGCCGCGGCGGCGAGGACGGACTTGCGGCGGTGCGTGCGAAGCATAGTGGGACTCCCCCTGCTGATGGTGATGTGGCCGGGCCGGACTGGTCATTCCGGCTGGTCTCTGCCTTGTCGCTCACCATCCTGAACGGTGCGGCGACCCCCTGGGAAGCGCGGTTACGGTGTCATGACACTCCTGTCGTGATCACGGGACGCCGCTTCCACGTCCCCGAGCCCATGCGGCACGGCCGCCTCTTCCTCGCCGGTGACGCCGCACACATCGTGCCGCCCACCGGCGCCAAGGGCCTCAACCTCGCCGTCGGCGACGTGGTCACCTTCGCGCGGGCCCTGGCCCACCGCACCGAAACCGGCTCCGCCGAGCTGCTCGACGCCTACTCCGCGACCTGCCTGCGCCGCGTCTGGCAGGCCAAGCGGTTCTCGTACGACATGACGCTCATGCTGTACGGCGCGCGACCCCGACCTCGTTCTGCTGGATGGCACGCTCGCCGAGTGCGACCGGGGCGGTGACGGACGGGCCGACTACTTCCACAAGCACCGCCGGTACGGCGTGCACGTGCAGGTTGTCACCGCCCCGGACAGCCAACTGCTGTGGCTCTCGCCCGCGCTGCCGGGCCGGGCTCACGACCTGACCGCCGCCCGCACCCACCGGATCATCCGCATCTGCGAGCGCCAGGGCGTCCCCGTCCTGGCTGATCTCGCCTACCAGGGCGGCGGTCCCTGGCTGACCACGGGCATCAAACGCAGGCCCCTGCAGGAACTCACCCGCACCGAGAAGACCGCCAACCGAGCCCTGGCCGCGGCACGGGCACGAGCCGAACGCGGCGTCGCCCGCTTGAAGTCCTGGCGGATCTTCCGCAGGTCCCGATGCAGCCCCAACCGCATGACGTCAATCGCCAAAGCCGCCCTCACCCTGGAGAGGCAACACTGAAAACGCTCATTGACTGAATTCCCCACCCCTGCTCTGTTCCCAAGTCTGCTTATCCGGGACGTTTTCTCTGCCCGTGCAGCGATCCGTACGACCCTTGATGGTGCGGGGACGCGGGGCGCGCCTACGGCAGCGGGGTTTGCATGTGCCGTAGCGGCATGTGGTCCAGTAGGCGGCGAGCACGACATAGAGAGGTTCCCTCGCATGCCCCTTCCTGTGATTCCCCGCCGGGTCAAGATCGGCGATGCCGCCGCGTTCGCCGGGACCACACCCCGCGCCATCCGCCACTACCACGCTATCGGGCTCCTCGCCGAACCGGAACGCGGCAGCGACGACCGCCGCCGTTACGGATACGACGACATGATCCGCCTGCTGTGGATCCGCAAGATGGCCGATGCGGGTATCTCCCTGGACGACATCCGGGCCGCCTTTAAGGGCACCACCGGCATCGAGCAGTCCCTGGCCCGGCTGGAGGAGTCCCTCGCTTCCAAGGCGGCCGCCGTCGAAGCCCAGCGGGCCGCCGTGCACCGCCTCCGTGAGGTGGGCAGCCCTCTGGGCCTGCTCTCACCGCTGGTCACTGGCCGCCTGTGCGATCTACCGCCCGGAGCCCTGCGCTCCGCCGACCTCGATACCCTCCTGGTCACGGAGCGCATCTTCGGCCCTCTGGGCGCCGCTATCCAGGCCGACCGGTTCATCGTCCTGGCCACCCACCCCGAGCTGCGGGCCGAGGAAGACCGCCTGGCCGAGGCCGAGGCGGCCCTGGACGACACCCTGTCCCCCGACGACCCTCGCATCGAAGACCTGGCCGCCCAGCGATGTGATCACGAGACCGCCCTGGCAGCCGCCATCGAAGGATCCGGCCTGGACGAGGCCCTCGACGGCCTCCTGGACCAGGAGGATGAGCACGTCGGCGAGGAAGAAGACGGGGCGAGGATGAGCGTGATGGAGGCCATCGGCAAGATGCCGTACGGCTTCTCCCCGGCCCGCGTCCGGTACGAGGAACGTGTCATCGAACTGTTCCACTCGGCCGATCAGGACCGCGACACCCCACGGACCTGCTGACTGGCGTCGGCCCTCGGGGCGAGCCCGTCAAGAGCAGCCCGGAGTGGTGCGGTGCGAGTAACCCCGTTGCTCCCGGCGGCCGTTGGAGTTGTGTGACGAAAACCAAAGAGTATGCCGAGGGCACCTGCCCGCTTGACCGTCAGTGCCGTCTGCCGCTGTCCACGCGCACCGTCAACCACCTCGCCGACCTGCTGCGGCGCCATCTGAAGGCGATCCGGCACCGGCGGCGGATCCTGCCGCCGGGGGAGATCGCGGTGACCGTCCTGGCCGTGCTGCGCCACGGCCAGCGCCTGGCCGACATGGCCGGCGGAAACGATGTGTCCGAGTCCACCGTCCGCCGCTGGCGCGACGAACTTATCGGGCTGCTCGCCGCCCAGGCGCCGTGCCTGGATCGCGCCTTGAAGAAGGTCGCGAAGCAGGGTGGGGAGGTGGTCCTGATCGACGGCACCCTCATCCGCCCCCAGCGTCGCACTGGCAAGGCCGACCGGCGGAACTACTCCGGCAAGCACCGCAGCCACGGCCTGCACTTCCTCGCCCTCACCGACGAAAAGGGCCGCCTGATCTGGATATCCGCCGCCCGGCCCGGCCGCACCCACGACAACACCGCCGCCCGCCACGACCACATCCTGGCCCACCTGCGCACCGCCGGTCTCGGGGGCGCTCGCGCACCTCGGCTTCCGCGGCCTGGACAACGACATGCTCGACCCCGTGATCGTCACCGGTTACGCCGCCAGCCGCACCCACAAGCTCACCCTGGGCGAGAAGGAAGCCGACCGCGTCCTCGCCGTCGGACGCGCACCGGTCGAGCACGACTCCGCCCACCTCAAGAACTGGCGGACCCTCACCAAACTCCGCACCGACCCCGCCCGCGCCACCCGCCTCCTGCGCGCCCTGCTCGTCCTGACGAACCTCGAAGTCAACCGTTGACGGACGATCTTCTCCGTGGACTCCCGCCCACGACCAGCGCGAGCACCCCGGAACGCGGTCGCACCAGCCCTGCTGACCAACGATTTTCAGATTGGCGGAGGCTCACTCCTGCGCAATGACAGTAGGGTCCTGCGCAATCGGCGTGCGCAGCCGATTGCGCACATCAGGATGCGCAAGTCCGCCGTGAGGCTGCGCAACCGGCAGAGCCTGCGCAACCGACCTGCCCTGCCGACTCCTGAGAGCGCGTTCGGTCCGTCGGCGGTCTCGCTCTGTGCGCAGCCGTTCGGCCTGCGGTGGCCAACTCCCCTGCCCGGCGGCGAGCTCGGGCGTGCCCGGCCGTGTCCGGGGCCGTGGTCGGGGTCTCATGGTCGGTGGTCTGGTCGGGGTCGGCGGGTTCTCTCGAGGTCAGCACGTACACGTTGATGACCTGGGAGTTTGACCATGCCTCCTGGCAAGCAGGCCACCGGACCCGAAGCAGTGGCTGTGGCGGCCGCGGGCGTCCGGCTGGAGAAGACGCACCGCCACGTACGCCTGTCGCGCCTGGCCCTGTTCACCGCGACCGCGGCCGGGCCCGTCGCCCTGGGCGTGGCGGTGGTCTCCGGCCCGGCCGCGGTCGCGGCCGCCCCGAAGGCTGAGCCCACCGCGGTACGCACCACGGCGGCCGCGGCCGACCCGTCCGGCTATGCGCAGCTGTTCATCGGTGCGTGGTTGCGCAGCAGCGCCGACGATGACGCCACTGCGCAGGCCCGGCTTGTGCAGTGGCTGGCGCCGGACGTCGAGCTGCCCGACCAGGCCGCCGATGCGCACGATGCACACGCGCGGCTGGAGTCGGTGACCACGGTGCGCAGTGCGCAGCACGGACCCGGCCGGTGGTGGGCGACGGTGGCTGCGCAGTACGCCGACGCCTCGGTGCGCTACTTCACCGTCCCGGTGGCCACCGGCGACGGCGGCGGCTCGTTCACGGTGACCGGTGTCCTGTCGCAGTTCATCTAGCGAGTAGATGGCCTTTGACCTGTTGGCATGCCATGTCGTTTGAGAACGTTGCCCCGCTGCAATCTCAAACCACATGGCTTTCGCGGAAGACTTGGTGGTGAGGGTGTCACCCTAGCCGTCCTGCTCCTCAGCCAGGCTGCCCGTAGTCGCCCGGAGACGGTGCCGTGGTTGGTGGTGGCGCTTCCTCAGGCAGCAGGCTCCAGCCGAGGTGCGCCGTGAGGAATGTGGCGATCTCGTCCGCATCGGTGGACTCCGCGGGCAGGTCATCCGGCCGGGGCTGATAGAGCCCAATCAATTCGTCCCGCAGTTGAGCGTCCAGGATCGGTGCTTGGTAGCAGTCGATGGTCCCCCGACAGAACAGCCAGTCGAAGATTCGGACAGCAGGGCAGCGGCCAGACTGGGGTACTTCTGCCAGATGCCTGTCCTGCCAGGAGCCGACGTAGGCGTAGTCCGCTTGGTTCAACGCTCTGTCGAGGGTCGGAGTGGGGAGATCCTTCAGGTTCCAGTAGATGCGGGCTTCGGCTTCAGGTAGGGGTTCCGGGACTGCGGCAAGCCAGAGGCGATATTCGAACACCGAAGCAGCTTGACAGACCGTTTCCCTGAGCTGGCGAGGCCAGTCAGAGGACCCGTCGGCCAGTCCTTTGGCCTGCTGCCTCCGGGAAGTCTCGTTCGCGGTGAATGCAGAAGCGTCGGTAGAGGGGGTCCTGGGTTCCGAGGGTGGTGTGCATCCGCGCGAATCGTCGGCTCAGCTCGGCGGTCGTCGCCAGGTAGAGCTCTTTGGGGGCGAGGGCGGTTGTGGGCGGGCCGAGGATCAGGTGCGTCAGCGCCACGATCTCGGGGAACGTCGCGAGGCGGCTTCGGTCCTCAGCTGAGATCTTCTTGCTGACAGCGAGTGCTTCGACCCGGTCGAGACGATCGGTCCACTCCTTCCCGAGGTCGATCGGCATTCCGGAGGCGGACCACTCCTCGACGATGGTCCGTGCCAGGTCGAGGGCTTGTTTGATCTGCCGGTGACGGCGGGCGAGTTGGTCGAGTCGTTGCTGGGCTTTGAGGACTTCCGGCAAAACGTCGAGCGGGACGTCGTGCGTGGAGCGGGTCCAGAACTGATGTCGTGGGCGGAGGTGGACGTGGGCGGGCGAGAGGGTGATGACCACGGAAGCGGTGGGACTGCGGCGGGCCGCGCAGCAGCGGCAGGGGCGGCTGATCAGCTGTTCTGTTCGCTGCCCGGGACCGCCGGGGTTGAGGAAGTCTGCGAGCGCGGGCAGTGCCCGTGCGAGCTGGGGTGTTGGGCGCCCGGTGAGTGTTGCCAGACGGCCGGGTGAGTGGGGGTCCGGCCTCGGGACTGGTAGGCCCACATGTTCAAGAGTCGCGCATTCGCCGTAGCCGTAGACCGATCGTCACCCTGTGTCGGTGCCCTGCGGCATGATGACCGGCGTGAACACCGAGATAGTGATAGACGTCTGGCAGCGGCTTCTCGCCGACCCTCGCAAGTCGTGGGTGCTGTTTGAGCATGGCACTTGTGTCGTGCTGACCGCTCCGGAAGGGGAGCTTGCTGAACAGGCAACCGACCTCCTGAAGAAGTTCGGCCCGGCGCATGCCGGATCTTCGGCAGGAGACTTTGGGGTGATCGACCTCAAGGACGTCGAGGGATGGGTCGTCACCGGGCATCACAACGACGTCCTTACCTATGTCGGCCCCGATGAGCCTCAGGACCAGTCGCAGATCGCTGTGGGGCTGTTCGGACGTTCCAAGCGCCACCGGGACGGCACCGAGCTTCACGTCGTCCATGTTGAGGACAAACGCGGCTCAGCGGACCCAGCGTAAGTACCGCGCTTCATCGCTGGTGGTCGCCGGGGGCGTATCGGCTCCATGTTCCTCCGGCTTCGGTGACCAAGCGAGTGGCTGTCTTGTCGTGGTAACCGAGCGCCTTCGCGATGACGGGAACCGGGGCCTGGAGGACGAGCTGCCGAATGGCTGAGGTCCTGCCGCGCTGCGGCGGGACGCCGATCTCACGCAGATGAACCTGGAGGCTGACCGGATTCATCGGCTGTCCGGGCTGACGGCCAGGGAAGAGCCACTGCGAGCTCCTGCTGCTGGCATAGGGCGGGTGCTGACGGGACTGGATGTAGGGCCGCATCAGAACGGCGACGGGCTCCGGCAGCGGGGACGGCGGGTCGCCCAACTGGACGGTGACGGTCGTCTCGTCGTCGGTGACGTCGTCGATGGTGAGGCGAACGATGCGGCTGACGGGTTGCGCGTAGAGGAGAACGAGGGCGGCGGCGACCCTGGCCCGCATTGGCAGGGAGTCGTCGTTGAGGACCCGGCGGAGCATCGCGAGCCGGCGGTGCTGGTGCAGCGGTTCCGGGTCCTGGGTGATGACGGCGGGCGGCAGCGCGAGGCGGGGCATCCGGCCGGTCTTCATGCACCACCGCAGGAATGACTGGGACGGACGGCGGGTGGCCAGGCTCTCGGTGTGCCAGGCGTCGATGTCGGCCTGCTGGCACTGTCCGATGGCGCGTCCTCGGTCGGCGAGCCATGCGAGGAAGGCACCGGCCTGGGTGACCTCCTGCTTGGTGTGGTTGGTCTGGGAGCGTCCCAGCGGTCCCTTCTCCGCCTTGGCCCGCAGGCGCCTCATCTGGTGCCACGTGGCGAAGTGCCGGAGAAGCTGACGGTGTTCGGGCTCCTCGATGACGGCGAGCCGTTCGGTCAGCCACCGCTGGTAGAGGATGAGCTGCCGGTCAACTCGCGGGAGGACGCCGCTGTCCATCAGCAGGTCACGCAGGTGAGCGACAGTCCGCCAGGGGGTTTCCTGGTGCAGCCCCTCGTGGGTGAGCGGGATGCTGCCGGTGGCCAGGCCCTGGAGGAGACGGACGACGTTGGGGTTGCGAAGCCAGATCAGTCGGCTCTTGGGCCTGCCCATATCCAGCAGGATCTTGACCAGAGGCAGGAAATCCGGGGCGACACGACCAGTGCCGTCGTCGAGGAGGCGGACGAGCGTGTCGGCGAGGGTGCAGCGTTCGCAGAGACGTCCGCCGAGCAGGAGTCCCTCGAAGCCGCAGCGATCACAGAAGAAGTCTCGGGCGATGCCCGCGCAGTCCCGGCAGATCGGTGTGCCACCGGTGTCTCGCCCCGGCAGCAGCCGATCGGTGTCGCAACAGGGGCAGAGGCCGCGGACTCGCATCGCCCGCTCGTAGCAGGTCCGGCAGATCGGTCCGTCTGACCACTCGGCGGACTTCGAGGCCCGACGGCCGCAGCATGCGCAGTCGCGGATCATCCACCGCTCGTACTCCTCCGGACTCACCGCTCACCCCTCGGGCGTCAGTCAAACCCTTGTGGGGCGCCGGGCGGCTAGGTTGATCGGATCTTCTTCGTCGGCGGCTCGGCGGGCCGGGAGGTTCTGGGCCGAGGTGGTGATCAGGTCGGTGGGCGTGCAGCCGAGGACGTCGCAGAGGGCGGCCAGTACCGGCAGGGACAGCCGTTCCGGGGTGCCGGAGACCAGGCGGTGAACCTGGGAGGAGGACAGGGTGATGCCGCGTTCGGCCAGGTGCGGCATGAGCTCGCCGACGGTGAACATGCCGCGGGCGGCCATCAGCTCGCGCAGGCGCCACCGGTAGCTGATCTGGCGTGGCATCAGGAGGTCCTTCCCGGCCGCAGAGCGGCCTCGATGGTGGCGTCCAGGACGCGTCGGAGGGAGCGGGTGCGGAAGTCGGAGGAGACGCACGTGCAGATCGCCGTGGTGGATGCGTGGTCGTGGCCGACCTGCTGCTGGACGAACAGCGGGTCGTGGCCGTCCTCGATCAGATGCGTGATGTAGGACCTGCGTAGCGAGTGGAACTCCAGCGCGGGGTCCAGGCCAACGGCGTCCCGGTAGGCGGCGAAGCGGGAGTCCAGCCGCTTGACCCCGATTCGCGGGCCTCGCTCGGACGGCCAGAGGGCCCGGCTTGGCGGATGCCGCATCCCGGGCCGCACCTCGCTGATCCATTCCTCGATCGTGCCGGGTGTCCAGTGCCAGACGGTCAGCAGGCTGCGGCGCTTCGGTGGCGACCCCTTCTTGGCCTTGCCGTAGCGGACCAGCAGGGTGCCGTACTCACCGAACTCCCGGCCTTCTGGGTTGCGGCCGAAGTCGGTGAGGTCGAGCATCCGGGTCTCGTTGCGTCGCAGGCCGTAGGCGTACGCGACCTTGAACAAGGTGGCGTCCCGGAAGGCCGGCAGCCAGCCCTTGTGCCCCTTGCCGCGAACACGCAGGACCTCCTCGTCGGCGTGGTCGAAGAACGCTTCCAACTCGGGCCGGGTGAAGGCCCGTCGTTCCGGCTCGCCCTCGGCTTCGTCGGCGTGCGTCGCAGCGTTCCAGTCGTAGACCACCTGGACTGGGGGGGGACCGAAGTGCCGCAGGCACTCGTCGCTCCAGCCGTAGGCTGGGTTGGTCAGGAAATCGCAGAACTGGCGCACGGAGCCCTGGTAGTTGCGCAGGGTGGAGCGGACACATCCGTGCACGGCCCGCAGATCGGCCGACCATTCGTCGACGTGCTGCGGCGTCCACTGCCACGGCATCGCATTGGCATGCCTGGTGAAGGCCCGGACCGTACGTTCCTGGTCATCGACGTATCCCGGCGAGAGATTCCGGGCGAGCTGCTGGTTGCGCCAGCCTTTGACCATCGCCTCGAAGACCTGCTCGTCCGGCCGCAGCAACGGCAGACCGTCGATCAGGTGCAGCCGAGCAGACCCTGGAACGAGACCGTCCCCACCCATCCGCCATCACTCTCCGCCTATCGCATCTGACGCGAAAATTTCGCATCGGATGCGACTCGGAGGCGTCTTCGCAGTTCAATCGCTCGATGGAGTGAGGCCCGCAGATATCCGCCAGCAAGACCGCTACCGTGGCTCCGAGGTCAGCGCCCCTGGTGGGACCGCGTCCATGCGGTTCTGAGCCCGCTTCCAGGACGGGTGTCGCCTATTCGCATCCGATGCAATTAGCGTCGGTAGGAACATCGGTACAGCGGTTAACGCTAAGCCGGTGATCTTGTTCAGTCGGGAACTCCGAGGCCGGTGACACGGTTCTCGTACTCGCGCCGGGCTTTGCGCTGGGCAGGGACGGTAGGGACACCCTGGCCGCCGTCGAGCGGTTGGCAACGGGCGAGTAGCTGGCGGTGGACTCCTGGCACGACTGTGATGCGCAGGCTGTAGCCCTGGCCGCGCCGTACGGTTACCCCTTGGCGGATGACCACGCTGTCCTGGCTGCCGTACAGCCCGACCCAGCCGCGGTACGTGCGCAGGGCGGGAGCGTCGTCGGTCCATTCGCCGGTGACGGCCGGGCCGCCCTCTTCGCACTGGAGGACCGCGAGGTACCGGGTGGGCTCCAGCTGGTCCGCCGTACGCGGGGCGGGAACGTCCCTGGCCTTCAGGGCGGCGAAGTCGGCGTGCGCGGCCTCGACGGCTTCGGGGTACGCCTCGCGTTTGGCGTGTTCGGCGAGCGCCCGGTAGATGCTGGCGACGGAGGGGTTCTGTCCCTTGCGCTTGCCGGTGGGGATGATCAGGTCGGGCTGGATCTGCTCGACGGACTCGCCGCCCGCGCGGCGGCGGAGCACGGTGTGGAGCATGTCGGCGGTGATGACCGGGGGTCGGCCGCCGTGCTTGCCCCTGCGGGCCGCGGTGTCGAGCCCCTCCAGCGTCGACTCCCGGATGTTCTCCCGTACGGTCTCCGCCATCGCCGCGAAGAACGCGAACAGCAGCTTGCCGGGGCCGGTGGGGCCGTAGATGCCGGGCAGGGGCCCGCGAGCATCTCCAGGACCAGGCCGTGGGCGGTGAGGTGGTCGGCGAGCGCGGTGAGTTCGGCGGCGTCGCGGCCGAGCCGCTTCATCTCGTACACGGTAAAGATGACGCGGCAGTGCGGGGGCGTGGGCCTTGACCTCCCGCGCCGTACGAGCGCCTCCTCGAACTGGGCCCTCCGCGGACGCGGGTGCTGATCTTCTCGCTGAAGATCTTGTCCCTCGGGATGCCGTGGCCCGCAAGGCGTCGAGCTGGGAGTCGTCGTCCTGCCCAAGGGCGGAGCAAGGGGCGCGGGTGGTGCCGTCTCTTACGCCGGCCTCCGCGCCGGTTCTCGTGATCGTCACGGACTCATGGCAGGCCGAGCCCTCCACGGTCCGCGCACGCGTGGAACTCGGCCACGGTCAGCGTCGGATGCGCAGGGCTCGGCGGCATGGGGAAGGGCAGTCCGGCCCCGCGTACCTCGATGATCTTTGGGGTGGGGTCTCGTCGCAGCCGTGTGTCTCGTGGAGGCGGGCCCGGAGAACGTCACTCGATGTGGGTCGTTGCCCTACCTGCCGGCCAGGGCTGCTGATACTCGATGAGTCGGCCTGCCGGGTCGTGTCGGCGGTTGGGTGCGAACAACGACTTTATTCAAGAAGCAGCGCCGGGCATGCGGCCCGAAGAAGGGAGTGTCTTGTCGCATACTCGGCGCTGACCGGCAGAGTTACGCCGTCGTGGCTGCTGCCTCGGTGGCTTCGACTGCGGACTTGAAGTCAGGGTGGACCCCGATTTGATCAAGCCACACGCTCATCGAGTTGTAGCAATTGAACCTTTCGATCTTTCCGTCACGGAGGTACCAGAGGTCCGCCGCCGGCACGTCGATCCGGTTCCCGGTCGGTGGGATCTCGCCGACCGGAGTCGGAAACCCTCCGAGATGCGTGCCCTGGATTCGCAACTCGACGGCGACGACATCACCGAACGCATGTACCTCGAGCAGCTCACGGTGTACATCGGGGAACGAGCGGGCGAGGCCCGCGATCACCTGAGGAATCTGCTCTCCGCGGAAACTCTGCGAGGTCGACATGTCGTTGAACGACCCGTCCTCGGTGAACAAGGACAGGAAACCGTCACCGTCGAGAACGTTCCCTTCCGCGAGCCGGTAAGCCTCGCGGATTCTCTTTTCGTTACTTTCCATTCCTGTTCTCCTTTGAGTTCGCAACACGCTCACGATCCGCGCTTGTCCTTGATTGACCCTTCCCGGCTGTCGTAACAATAACCGTTACGACAGATTGTCGCAACCTTCACTGTTGCGACTGCGCTGTCGTAACATGGAGCGTTGCGGCCGGGAGGAGGGATCATGAGCGCCAACAGCAGGCTGACCATCGCCGCCCACGCGCTGGCCTGGATCGGCCTCTACCAGCGCCAGGGCCACGAGGTCGCCACCTCCGAGCAGATCGCGACCAGTGCGAACACCAACCCCGTGGTGATCAGACGGCTGCTCGGCGAGCTGCGCAGGGCCGGACTCGTGGAGTCCCGGCGGGGCGTGGGCGCGGGCTGGTCGCTGGCGCGCGAGCTGGGGTCGATCACCCTGCTCGACGTGTACGAGGCAGTGGAACCCGGCCCGCTGTTCGCGATGCACCGCACCACCCCGGACCAGGGATGCGTGGTGGGTCACGGCATCCAGCCGGCAATGCGGGGCATCTACCAGGACATCGAGGAGACCCTGAGACACGAACTGGCCCGCGTCACGCTCGAGAAGGTACTCAGGGACGTACTCGCGGCACCTCGCCAGCCTCTCTGATCAGATGGGCGACCCCGTGCGAACCGTAGGGTTCGGCGTGGGTTCTGCCCACCGGGGCGGAGTGACGTGAGCGTGGAGATGGAATCCCGCGCCGAACGCGTTGGATCCGCCGCCGGAACAGACGGCGGGCGCAGGCCGAGCTCACCGCGGACCAGGCCGTGCTCGTCCAGCGGCTCTACGACGACGAGCGGGAGAAGACCGTCCAGCAGATCCCCGACAGATTCGGCGTGCCCCGTTTCACGGTGCACGGGCACCTCGACAAGCCCAGACCGTCCCCCCTCAGGCCCAGAAGACTGCAACCGCCCACCCAGCCGGACAGCCGGACAGCCGGACAGACCATCAGCTGCCGCACTTCCTCAGGCCCCGGGTTCCTCCGGTGACGTCGGCGGCTCGGCCGGCGTCGGCATGGGCGGCCGGAGGAGGACGGCACGGGCCGCGGAGGGGGCGAACAGGCTGGTGACGGGTGCGCAGGGGCCCAGTACGGAGCGGAAGGCGGTCCCCACCACCGGGTCACCGGGGTAGCGCTCCAGGACGCGCCGCAGGTACCAGCCGGCGACGCGGTCCGCCGGCCCGGAGGCCAGGGCACTGCCCACCGCGCCCGGCATCGAGCGGTCCGACCCGGCGGAGATGCCCCATGCCTGCCGGGACGCCGCGAGGAGCGCTTTCTGCACGCGCCGCGTCGTGGGGATCCGGCGCGGATCGGACATGGTCTCACGCAGGACGACCGCGCTCATCGCGGCGACAGCCATGCCCTGCCCGTAGATCGGGTTGAACGTGCACAGGGCGTCGCCGGTGGCAAGGAATCCCGCCGGGCAGCGGCCGAGCAGGTCGTAGCGGCGGCGGATGTTCGCGGTCCGCCGGTAGCCGAACGCCGACGAGAGGGGCTCGGCCTCGTCCAGCCACCGATGCAGGAGCGGATGCGGCAGCCTCTTCCTGACGTACGTCACGAACCCGTCGTCGTCCGTGGGCGGTTCGTCATCGCGCAGCCCCGACACGGTGACCAGACGGGTGCCGCCCTCGGCGTCGCCTTCTGCGGCGTCAGCCCGCCATTGCGCTCCTGCAACCACATCGCCGCGACCTGCGGATACGCCTCGGCCAGCGACACACCTAACGAACGCGCCACAGCGCCCTTTCGGTCAGGCCGCCCGACCGAAGCCCTCGCTGGTCAGGTTCTCCTCCCGTAGCTGCGTGAAGTCCACATTCAGCTTCGGGTCGTACGCCTCGGGCTGGATGCCGAGCTCGTGCGTGGAGTATTCGCCGAACCGGTTGATGTGCTCGGTCAGGTACGGCGAGATGTGGGCCAGTTCCTCCGGCTCGATCGTCCAGCCCTCTTCCAGCAACTGCCGGACGATCTCCGCGATGTCCAGGGCGTTGTGGAAGATCACCGCGTTCGTGAGCAGCGCGTTGAACTTCATCGCCTTCTCCTGCTCGACGGGGTCGTTGTCGGCGAGGACGCCACGGTTGCCGAAGCCGAGCCACTGGGAGAAGCCGTTGAACGCCTCGACCTTGTTCGTCGCCGCGGTCACCCGCCGGCGCAGCGGGGCATCCGAGAGGTAGCGCAGCAGCTGCACGGTGCGAATCCACGCGGCCGACCTCGCGGAACGCGGTGTAGGTGGCGTTAGGGTCTTGCTTCGAACTGCGGGACAGGGGGCTCAGCCCCCGTTCGTGCGTACACGCACGCGGGGACCGAAAGGTGGTCGTTGCGCACCTTCCCCTGGCGGGAGCGGTGTTGACCATGAGCGGGACGCCGGGCGGCTCGGTCCCCGGCGGGGCGGGCGGCCAGGCCCCGTGCACGGCTGGAGAAAGGTGAGGCGGCCCGCGCCCGGGAAGTGCGGAACGGGCGAGGGGCGGATGCCGGTCAGGACCCTCAGTGAGGGCCCGCCGGCCCTGACCGGTGCGCCGGGTGAGAGCGGTTGCCAAGCCTGTCCCGGCGTCGGGCCTGCCGCCGTCACCAGGGGAGCACGCCGGTGCGGTTGGTCACCGTGCCGGTGGGCGTGTCGGGCCCCAGGGTGGCGATGCGCACCGCCGCCTCGGCGCCCTCCTCGACGCTCTGCCCGATGTGGCCGGTGAACTCGGTCGCGGTCTGGCCGGGGTCCACCGCGTTGAAGCGGACGTCGGGGATCGTTCTGGCGTACTGCGTGGTCAGCATGGTGACCGCGCTCTTCGACGAGCCGTAGGCGGCGAGCGGATACTGCGACTCGACCCGCTCCGGGTCGTGGGTCAGCGTGAACGAGCCGAGGCCGCTGGTGACGTTGACGACGGACGGGGCGGTCGCTTTCCGCAGCAGGGGCAGGAACGCGTGCGTGACGCGCACCAGGCCGAAGACGTTGGTTTCGTAGACGTGGCGGATCTGGTCGGCCGTCATGTCCTCGGGGGCCGTCACTTCGCCGAGGATGCCGGCGTTGTTGACGAGGATGTCCAGGTGGCCGGCCCGCGCCCGCAGCGTCTTGACCGCCGCGTCGACCGACGCGTCGTCGGTCACGTCCAGCTGGACGAAGTCGGCGCCGAGCCGGTCGGCGGCCTTGCGTCCGTTCTCGGCGTCCCGGGCTCCGATCCAGACCGTCTGGCCTGCCTGGACGAGTCTGCGCGCGATCTCGTGGCCGAGTCCCCTGTTGCCGCCGGTGATCAATGTGGTGGTCACGTCGTGTCTCTCCTGTGAGTGTCGTCAAAGCGGGTGCTCCCGGGAAGCGGTCACCGGGAGCACCCGCGGGATTGGTTCGCGGCGGTGCGGCCCGCCGGCGTCGATGCCGGCGGGCGTCCGGCACTAGTGGGCGGGGCGGAACGGGCGCAGCAGGCGGATGCCGTCCTCGATGGATCCGTCGATCAGTTCGAGCATCTGCGGGACGAGTTCCCGCATGCGGGGCGCGGCGAGGTGGGCGTCGAGGTGGGCGCGGGTCTCCCAGCGTTCGTAGATGACGAATTCGCCGGGTCGGCCCTCGACTTCGTGGGCCTCGTAGTCGATGTTGCCGGGGTCGTTGCGCGAGGGGGTGACGGCGGCGGTGATGAACGCCTTGAGATCGGCCTCCCTGCCCGCCTTCGCCTTCGCGTCCCAGACGACGGTCACGTAGCCGGTGGGTGTTGCGGTCATGGTGATTCCTTTTCTGTTCCGTGTTGTGTTCCGTGCTGACGGACTGTGTGTCGGTACCGAGCCGGGTCAGCTCTTGATGAAGTCGAGGAGGTCGGCGTTGACGGTGTCGGCGTTGACGGTGCACATGCCGTGCGACAGGCCCGGGTAGACCTTCAGGTCCGCGTTCTTGACCAACGTGACCGCCGGCCGGGCGGAGTTGGCGATCGGGAGGATCTGGTCGTCGTCGCCGTGCATGATGAGCGTGGGCACGTCGATCGCCCGGAGGTCGTCGGTGAAGTCCGTCTCCGAGAACGCTCTGATCCCCTCGTGGTGTGCCTGCGCGCTGCCGGCCATCCCCTGGCGCCACCAGTCCTGGATGATGCCCTGGGAGACGTCCGCGCCCGGACGGTTGAACCCGTAGAACGGCCCGGAGGCGATGTCGAGGTAGAACTGGGAGCGGTCGGTGGCCACGCCCTCGCGGTAGCCGTCGAAGACCTCCATCGGCAGTCCTGCGGGGTTGGCTTCCGTTTGGACCATGAGCGGCGGGACCGCTGCGATGAGGACGGCCTTGGCGACCCGGCCGGCACCGTGCCTGGCGACGTACCGGGCGACCTCTCCGCCACCGGCGCAGTGGCCGACGTGGACGACGTCGCGCAGGCCGAGGTGCGCCACCACGGCGGCGGCGTCCGCCGCGTAGCGGTCCATGTCGTGCCCGTGGCCGACCTGGGCGGAGCGGCCGTGTCCGCGGCGGTCGTGGGCGACGACGCGGTAGCCTCGCCGGACGAGGAACAGCAACTGGGCGTCCCAGTCGTCCGAGCTCAGCGGCCAGCCGTGGTGGAACATGACCGGCCGGCCCGAGCCCCAGTCCTTGTAGAAGATCTCGACTCCGTCGCCGGTGGTGACGAACGGCATGGTCCGCTCCTCGTGGTCTCGCCCGGGTACCGGGCGGATTCGATGTCTCCACGAGAATGGCTCGGCCACCGTGCCGACAGCCTCCGTCAGCTGACTGACATCCGGCCGACGGCTCGCTTACGTCAGTACCGGGGCAGTGCTGAGACCCGATCGGTAGCTCTCACGGCCGGGTGGCCGGAGGCTCGGGAGGCAGCGCCTCCAGAGCGTTGCGGAGCCCGGCCCGCGACGTGATCCCCAGCTTCGGGAACACACGGTAGAGATGCGACGACACGGTCCGCGGCGAAAGGAACAGACGCGACGCGATCTGCGGGTTCGACAGCCCCGTCGCCGCCAGCCTGGCGACCTCCAGCTCCTGCGGGGTGAGGGCCTCACCGGCCTTGCCCCGGCCGGTCCGCGTCATCCCGGTGGCGCGCAGCTCCGCCGCGGCCCGGGCCTCCCACGAACGGGCCCCGAGCTCCTCGAAGCGGCCGCGGGCGGCGGCCAGCTGCGCCCGGGCCTCGCGGTTGAGCCCCTGACGGCGCAGCCTCTCGCCGTACGCCAGATGAGCACGGCCGACCTCGAAGGGCCACTGCTCGACGCCCGGCAGCCCGAGCGCCTCCTCGAAGCACCGGACCATGTCCTCGGCAGCCGATGTCATCGCCGTGACCGTGGCCGCGCTCAGCGCGAACCGCGACGAGAGGTGACCGACACCGGCGTCGCGCAGCGCGTCCGCGTGCCGTCGCGCCTCCGCGTGCCGCCCGGTGCGCACGGCGGCCTCGACGAGGTCCGGCGCGGACCACACGGCCTCGGGGTTGAACGGCGGCAGCACACCCGGAGCGCAGATCGCCGTGGCGTGCCGGAACGCCGTCTCGAAGTCGGCGGCGCCGAGGGCCGCCCGGGCCGCCGCCTGGTGGGCGCAGCTTTCCAGCCGCCGCAGGCCCCTGGGACCCGACCACCCCCAGATGTCCTCGCAGTGCTCCCGGCACGCGTCGAGGGAGCCGCTCTGGGCCGCGGCCATCGCAGCGACGTAGTGCCCCACCTGGGCGAACAGGTGGTACCCCGTCTCCTCGGACAGTGCGATGAGCTCGTCCGCGGCACCGGCCGACGCCTGCCACCGGCCGGCGTACAGGTCGTCCAGGGCGACGAACATCAGGGCCGGCATGCTCGATCCCACCGCGCCGCCGTCGCGTATGACCCGGGACACGGCCTCGCGACAGCCCGGAAGCCGGTCGAGGTACGAGGCGGTCAGGGCGGTGCGGATGACCACGTCGGCGTCACTCTGGTCCCTCAGCCGCGCGATCTCCTCGTCCAGGCGGCGCAGCATGCCGTCGGTGACGGAGCCGAGGTCGTGGTGGACGCGCCCCAGCGACGCCGCGGCGGCGGGCGCTGCCTCGGGGAACCGGGCGAGCACATCGACCAGAGGCTGCCAGTGCTCGGGCCGACCCGAGTACTGGCTGGCGAGGCTGAGGGTGAACAGCGCGGTCTCCAGCTCCTCACGCGGCGGTCCGGGCATCACCGGGGCCTGCTCGACCGCCTCCATCAGGAGTGCATGGGCCGTATCGGCGTCGCCTTCCGTGACGAGCACCAGGAAGCCGGCCGTCGCGGCCGCCGAGAGCGACCGGGCCGCCGGACCGCCCTCGACCTCACGCATGATCTCGTGGCTGATCTCCAGATGGCCTGCGACCCAGGCGGCGGCATAGGCGGCCTGCGACAGGCGGCGCCTGCGGTCCGCTCGGTCGGGGCTCAGCTCGGCCGCGCGCCGCAATCTCGCGATCGCGCCGTCAGCGTCACCGCGCCGCAGGCCGCTCCGGGCCGCCGACTCCACAACGGCGGCGACCGCCTCGTCGGGCGCCGTCGTGGCTCTCGCGAGGTGATCACCGCGCCGCTCGGGCTGGTCGGCCAGCGCGTCGGCCAGCCGGCGGTGGGCGCCGCGCCGCTGTTCACCGGTGGAACCGTCGACCACCGCGGACCTGACCAGCGGATGCCTGAAGCGCACCGCGCGGCCGTTCTCCGCGACCATGACCAGGTGGTCACGCTCCGCGGGAGCGAGTTCCTCAAGGCTGCCCGGCCCGCCGGCCGCCTCGAGGACGCCGATGTCGCCGGAGCCCTCAAGAGCCGCGAGCAGCAGTACCTCGCGCGTTCCCCGCGGCAGTCGTCCGACGCGGGCGCCGTACAGAGCGCGGACATCCCGCCCCGGGCCGCTCGCCCGCCCCGCCCCTTGGCCGTGTTGGTCGCCGGACACCCCGGTGGACCCGGCGAACTCGAGCAGCGCCAGGGGATTTCCCTGCGCCTCGTGCGCCACGGTCGAAAGAACCCGGCGGGGAAGGTGGGCAAAGCGCCGGGACAGCAGCCGCAGGGCGTCCGCGTCACCCAGCGGCGCGACCTCGAGTTCCGACAGACCGGTGGACCGGAAGGATTCGCCGGGCTCCGCCCGCTGCGCTCCGAGCAGCCCGATGCGGCGGCCCCCCAGTCTTCTGGCGACGAAACCCACCGCAGCCCGGCTCGCCTGGTCGACGACATGAAGGTCATCGACCACGAGGAGCAACGGCCGCTCCTTCGCGGCCTCGTCGAACAGGGACAGTGCCGCGTTCAGGACGGCGATCCGGCTCGGCGCGGGACCGGCGCCGAGACCGAGGGCGACCTCGAGGGCCTCCCGCATGGAACGCGGCAGACGACCGAGCTCGTCCGGCAGCGAGCCAACGAGCTGATGGAGCCCCGCAAAGCTGATGTCCGTCTCGTACTCGACACCGCTCCCGCGGACGACCCGCACTCCCTTCGCCACCGCCAGCTCGGCGGTCGCGTCCAGGAGCGCCGTCTTCCCCACGCCCGGATCACCGGTGAGCAGCAGGACAGCTCCGTCCGTCCCGGCCATGTCCAGGAACGCCGCAAGCTCGGCGAGCTCGCCCTCCCGACCGACCAGCCCGGTCGGGCCGACGCCCATGCCTGTCCCTGACTTCGCCCACATCCGCCGCGTCCCTCGTCCTGCCTCGCGAAGCGGTCGGACCACCAGCCACGCACTTGATCAGGAAGTATCGCACCCATCGGCGAACGGAGCGTGAAGCCATCTGCTTCGCCGGCACCCGCGGCTCCCAAACGAAGATCATGCAGGACACCAGCCGGGCGCTGCAGCCCCACCGCAACGACAGCACCAAGGTCGCGCGGATCACCGTGCCGGTCCTCCTCCCGCCCGGCAAAGATCCGGCTGACACGGTCGCCTCCGCCAGCTACCGCCCCCTCGTCGCCGTCCTCCGAGGCCTGCGCAGTCATGATGAACGACTCGTCGAGCAGCTCGCCTCCCGCGCCCACACCAGCGGACAGCGCAAGATCCACGTCCGAGGCGACGAAGACGGACGGATCATCGGCGGCGAGGACGACGGCGAAGACCAGGAACACGACGACGCCGACGCCGCTGCCGAGTCCGCCCTGCTCCACTTCTCCACCCCGCGCGGCCACAGCGAACAGATCACGGTCGACGGCGAGACAGAACCGGTGGGCGTACGGTCGCGTGGGTCACCGCGCCCGCGCCCCGCCGTGAGGACGTCGTCCAGGGCCAGCGGGTTCGCGGTGCCGAGCGGGTGCGTCCCCGTAGCCGGCGTGAACCGCGTGTCGCCGTCGTTGAGCAGGTGCACCGGGCGCACGGCACGGGCGCCGTCGTACGCCGTGCCGACCAGGTCCCCGCGGCGGCGAGGGTTCCCTCACAGAACTGGCACCGCGACGCTTTCCTCGCCCCTCCCGCGCTTCGGGCTCGCCCCGAGCGCCGTCAGCGTCACCCCGGTTGCCACCGCCAGCGCCGCCACCAGCCCCGCCGCGAGCACCGCCCAGTGACCCAGGAACGTACAGACGACCACCAGCAGCGCCGTGGCCGGCAGCACCGACTGCTGGGCGATCCCCACCTTGTAGAAGCGCGAGTGCAGCGCCCACACCGTGAGCAGGAACAGCGCTGTCGGCAGCGTCACCGCCGCCGACGCCGACAGCGCCGAGAGGTGCGCCTTGCCCACCGCATGCTCCACCGCCACCTCCAGGCCGGCCCCGATCGCGGCACCCGAGACGAAGATCAGGTAATGGCCGTAACCCCAGAGGAAGGACTGCCGGTTCGACCGGAGGTGCCCGTGGATGGGGACCGCGAAGTACACCCACCAGGCGGCGAAGACGATCAGTAGTCCGCCGGCGGCGATGGGCAGCAACTCACCCAGAGCGTTGTGCTCGTCGATCCCCGACTTCACGGCGACGGTTGCCGCCGCGATGGTCTCGCCGAGCACGATGAGCGTGAGCAGCCCGTACCGTTCGGCGATGTGGTGGGGGTGCCACGGCGTGGGGTGGGCCCGCTCCGCATACAGCGGTACGGCCATCTCCAGCAGCGTCATCACCAGGAAGAGCCACGGGCGGCCGGTCTCCGGCAGGGCCAGTAGTCCCAGCCAGCCGATCTGGCACAGCCCGATGGCGTACCGCAGCGCCATCGTCCGCTCGGGGCCCTGGCTCGACCGCGCCACGCGCAGCCACTGCGCCGTCATGGCGAGCCGCATGATCACATAGCCCAGGATGACGACCAGGTACGCGTGTTCCTCGGAGGCCTGGGAGACGCCTGCCGTCAGGACGAGCACGCCGGCTATCTGGATCAGCGTGACGATCCTGTACAGCACGTCGTCGTTGTCGTAAGACGAGGCGAACCACGTGAAGTTCATCCACGCCCACCAGATGGCGAAGAAGATCATCAAGTAGTTGAGGATCCCCTCGCCCGTGTGTCCCTCGACTATGGCGTGCACCAACTGGGCGCCTGCCTGGGCTATGGCCACGATGAAGCACAGGTCGAAGAAGAGCTCCAGTGAGGAGACGCCGCGGTGGGTCTCGTCGCGGCCTCGCGCCGTGAGCCTGCGCAGTGGTCTGCGGTGTGCGGGCGCCGCGGTGCACACCGGCGGCGGAGTCGGACTGCTTGTCATCTGGTGAGCCAAGCTCCGAAATGCCGCTGCAGTCGGGGATTGATCTGCCAGACCATCGCTGCTGCCGCCGCCGGGACGAGTACGGCGAGTCGCACCGGCAGGTACAGATCCTCCAGAACAGGGTTCGTGGCCAGGCCCAGCAGGACGATGGTGGGGTAGATACCGCACACGGTGAGGAGCCACAGCTTCCAACGCCGGGCGGCGGCCGGAACGGTGGGGCCGAGCCGGGGTTCGGCGTTCGCGGACGCGTTCCGGCTCTGCTCCCGGAGCGTGTGCCGGATGTCTGTCACTGCCGGTGGGCTTGGCAGTCCAGGGTCGTCGGCACCGTAGGCATGGGACACAATTCCCTCGTTCATGGACCACTCCACATCGAAATGCTGCGTATCGTTTTGATTCCATCGGTTCCTGCGCGACCGAGGCGATGTTGGCGCTGCGTGAGGGGCTGCCCGCGCGCAACAGCGGCAGCAGTTGCCGGGTGAGCAGCACAGGGCTCAGGTGGTTCACCGCCAGCCGCTGCTGGTGCCGTGCCGCCACTTCGGCCGCGAGTCGCTGGGTCTTGGCCGGAGCGGACAGGTCGGCGATGTATTGCTCGGCCCTGAAACGTTGCGCGATCGGCACCGGTTGCTGCGGGTTACGATCGTGCAGAAGCAACTGGTGCCCGACTTCCGCAAGCTCCTCAGCCAGAGCGAGACCAAGACCGTTCGTCGCTCCGGTGAGCGGAATCGACGGCATGGTGCGGCCTTCTTGTGCGGGGGCCCGGGCCCGGCGCCCGGGCGGGCGCCGGCCGGGTCATGATCTGATCAGTGAGCGGACTGGGTGTGGTCCTGCTCCACGTACACCTTGAGGGCCTGGAACTCCTCGATCGCTCGCGGGCCGCACAGATAGCCGTAACCGCTGCCCTTGACGCCGCCCTCCTCGAAGTCCTCGCTGATGGCTCCCCAGGTGTTGATCCATACGGTGCCGGTGCGGATGCGCCGGGCGATCCGGCGGGCCTTCATCGAGTCCGAGCTGAACACCGAGGCGGCCAGGCCGTAGATGGTGGCGTTCGCCTTGGTCACGGCGTCGTCCTCGTCGTCGAAGATCTCGAACGTCTGGACCGGGCCGAAGACCTCTTCCTGCACGATCCGGACGTCGGTGCGGTCCACCTCGATCAGGCTCGGCCGGTAGAACGCACCGGCGGCCAGGGGGCCGTCGGTGACCACGCCGCCGCGCAGCAGTACCGTGCCGTACGAGGTGGCTTCCTCGACGATCGCGTCCACCCGCTGGGCGGACGCCCGGTCGATCACCGGGCCGAGCTGGGCATCCTTGTCGTCGCCCGAGCCGAGCCGCACCTGCGCGAGCGCGCTGGTGAGTCGGGTGCGCACCTGGTCGGCGATGTCCCGGTGAACCAGTACGCGGGAGCCGGTGCAGCAGAACTGCCCGTTCATCAGCACCAGCGACTGCACCACGGTCGGGATCACCATGTCCAGATCGGCGTCGGGAAGGATCACCATCGGCGCCTTGCCGCCCAGTTCCAGACCGAGCCGCTTGAGCGTGGTGGAGGCCGCGGCCGCGATACGGCGCCCGACCGGCGTGCTGCCGGTGTAGTTGATCACGTCGACCTTGTCCGAGGAGACCAGGAACGGGGCCCCGGTGTTGCCGGACTCGGTGAACACGCTGACCACGCCCGCCGGGATCTCCGTGACCGAGGCCAGGACCTGCGCGAAAAGCTCATTGGTCAGTGCCGTCTGAGCCGGAAGTTTGACCACGACGGTGCAGCCGGCGGCCAGTGCCGGGCCCAGTGCCCGCACGGTCAGCATGATGGGGGAGTTCCAGGGAGAGATGATCCCGGCGACACCGAGCGGCTCGGGCACCGAGTGGGTGTACTGGCCGGGTGCCGTCTCGGCGGCGCGCCCGGCGCTCTGGGTGCGTGCAGAGGCCGCCGCGTACCGCAGCCACCCGACCGCGCCGCTGACCTCCCACGTGGTCTCACCCAGCAGCTTGCCGTTCTCCCGGGACAACATGGCCGCAATCTCGGGCACCCGGGCCTCGAGGGCGTCGGCCAGCCGGCTGAGTGCGGTCGCCCGGAGCGAGGGAGTGCGCGCCCATTCGGTGGTCTCGAACGCGGCGGCGGCGGCGTCCACGGCGGCCGAGGCCTCCACCTCACCACCGTCGTAGAAGGAGCCGACGACTGTGCCGTCGGCCGGGTTGATCGATTCCAGAACCGAGCCGGAGCCGGTCCACCGTCCGTTGATCCAGTGCTGCGCGATGGTGTTCATGGTCCGCTCCTCGTGGTCTCGCCCGGGTACCGGGCGGGTTCGATGTCTCCACGAGAATGGCTCGGCCACCGTGCCGACAGCCTCCGTCAGCTGACTGACATCCGGCCGACGGCTCGCTTAGAAGCCGTTGTCTTTCCGAGAATGGCGGGTGTGTTTCCGCTGGTCAGGTGTGGGGGCGGCGTTTCGGCGGCAGGGACGAGGTGTCGTGTCGTCTCTTCGGTGGAGGTGCCGGGATGCCGTCGGTGATGGGGTTGCTGGAGGAGCGTGAACGCGCCGCTCGGCAGCGGGTGGAGGCTCTCCAGGACGAGCTGCGGGAGGCCGAGGCAGTGTGGGAGCGGTTCGTGATCGCCCGCGAGACGATGGGCGAGGTCTGGCGGAGAGCCCCGCGGTGGTGGGGACCGGTCGTCAGCCGTATTGACCGACGGACGGCCGGTCCAGGGCAGGGCGGCGGTGCCCGGTTCGGTGGTGCCGCACTGGCAGTAAGGAGTTGCTCCGACGGTTCTGGCGCCTGGTTACCGGCGGATCATGCACGTCCTGGCCGGCGGAGACACGATGGACTGTCGACAGCTCGCGGCGGCGCTCGGACTGGAGCGGGTCCCGGCGAAGGTGGAAGGGGTGCGGTCGAAGGCGGAGTTGCTGGTCTCGCGGGGCTGGCTGACGGAGAACCGTCCGGGGCTGTTCAGCGTGTCCGTCGCGCCAGTCGGCGGCTCATGACGATGCTCATCGACCAGCGGATCACCATTTCCGAGGTATCGGTGCGCGTCTCGTAGTCGCGGGCCAGCCGACGTGAGTGCATCAGCCACGCGGTTGGGTGGACCGCGCGGCGAGGTGCTCGCCGTGAGGGCGAGTCCTGTTCCGCGCGGCCTCCCGCCGAACCGGACACGACGGTTTCCCGGTCATCCGGCTCTCTTCACCGACTGCGCGTCGATGACGCCCGCCGTCGGTTCCGCATCCCGGCCCGCAGCCTCGTGGACCCTCTCGCGCAGCCGGTCATGGAACTCGGCGGTCAGACCCCTGTCCCGCCGGCGCCGGAAGAAGGCGTAGACGCGGTCCCAGGCGGGGAAGTCCGCGGGCATCGCCCGCCAGGCGATGCCGCCCGCAACCAGGTAGCGCACCGCGTCGACCATCTGCCGGTGGCAGTAGCTCTCCGGTTGCCCGCCGCGGCCCTCCAGCCAGCCGGGGACCGGCATCGCGTCGCGGACGACGGCCCACTCCGCGTCGCTCATGTCCGATGGATACCTCGGTCGCCTGTGCGGATGGTTCGCAGCGTTCCCGAACCGATGAGCAAGGCAATCACACGTCAGGGAAGCCGGATTGGACGACATCGATGCCGGCACGGAAGGCTGCAGCACCAGGGGCCTCCTGTTGCTCGGTTGGATTCGACACCCACGAGCTGTGCGGGAGGCCCCGCTGTCCTGTCGGAGCGAAGTTGACTGTGGATCTCGCGTTGAGCTGCGGGTTTGCCAGTTGTGGTGAGACTGGCATGGCTCAGGATTCTTACTGCACCTGGCTTCTGTGGAAGTCCAGCGTGGCATGAGCGCGTTTGGCCCTAGCCGAAGAGGCTGTGCTTCGTCGTCGGTGGTTCTTGGCTGTCCGTCAGGTAGCGTCGTCGGAGACGGGTGAAGGCGGTGGGGCTGGGGCGGTGCGCGAGGAGTTCCTTGATGCGCTGTGCGCATTCGCGTGGGCTTGCCGCGCTGGTGTCGCACTCCACGTCGTAGTCGCCGTGGGCGTGGACCAGGTCGTATTGGTGCGCCGCGAGGCCCGGCGGGCGGTCGCCCCGGGCCAGCTCGCGGCGGGCCAGCTCGTCCAGCGGGCAGTGGACGCCGACAAACAGTACGTCCTCGGGCGGCAGCACTGTCAGGCAGTCGAGCAGTCGCCACGGCTCGCTCAGCACATGGTCGACCACGATGTCGTTGCCCACCTCGGCCATGGCCGCGATCGAGCGGTGGAAGCCCATCCTGGTCCGCCGCAGCGCGGCGTCGAGCTCCTCCGCCTCAAGCTCCCGCTTGCTGCGCATCGAGTTGAAGCTGTCGACCGCCAGGTGGAAGAAGACGCCGTCGTCCAGGATGTCCAGAAGCTCCCGGGCGATGCTCGACTTCCCTGAACTGGAGGTGCCATTGAGGAAGATGATCCGACCAGATGTCATATCGGCATGGTCACATGGTGCCGTTCCGGCTCCGCGTTGAGGGGATCTCCCGTAGATCTCGGCGCCCGGCAAGACGGCAGTCCTGGACGCCGTAGGCTCGCAGGTTGTGAGCCGACAGGGTGGAATTGGCAGCGAGCTTGTCGCTTGTCCGAAGGCTGATCAATCGGGTGTCTGGGCTGCGATCGCCACCCCCGACAGCCACGTACATGCCGAAGCCGACCGTGACAGGTGCAATGAGAACGAGACCAGCGAAGTGAGATCAAACCCCACGAACGAAGCAAACGCCGCCGCTCAGCACGCGACGCAATGAGAATCCGCCACCGCGAACGAGAAGCAGCGGGAATCCGACAGCTTCAATGCGACAGGACACCGTCCTCCTCGGCCCTGTTCTCGTATAGCTACGGTGAACGGACATGTAGCGCAGGGCGAGGCTCGGGGCTGGAGCGGGCGTGAGGGTCGACGGCACAGCGATCGGCGGTGGCAGCGATTCAGCTTCGAGGTTCACTTATCGGACTTCCGGCGCGCCTAGGCCGTTTCCTTTGGATCACCTTGCGGACCAGATGAAGATGGCGGCGAGGTGGAGTCCGGCGAGGTAGATGGTGGCGGTCTTGTCGTAGCGAGTGGCCAGGCCGCGCCACTGCTTCAGCTTGTTGATGCACCGCTCGACGGTGTTTCGCTGCTTGTAGGCCTCGCGGTCGAAGGCCGGCGGACGGCCGCCGCGACTGCCGAGCCGCTTGCGGTTTGCGGCCTGGTCGGCGGGCTGCGGGATCACCGCCCGGATTCCGCGGCGCCGCAGATGACGACGGATCGCCCGTGAGGAGTAGGCCTTGTCGGCCAGGACCGCATCCGGTGTGACTCTCGGCCGGCCGGTCCGGCGAGGCACCCGTAATCGGGCCATGACCTGCTCGAATGCGGGTGCGTCTCCAGCCTGCCCGGGTGTGACGACGAATGCCAGCGGCCTGCAGCGGCCATCGGCGGCGAGGTGGATCTTCGTGGTCAGACCACCGCGGGACCGTCCGAGGGCATGGTCGGACGGCTCGCCTGCCGGAGCCCCTTTTGACGGGCCCCGGCCGCGTGCTGATGAGCCCGCACGATCGTGGAGTCGACCGCGACGACCCAGTCCAAGTCGCCCTCGGCGTCAGCCTGGGCGAGCAGAGCCGTGAACACCTTCTCCCACGTCCCGTCCGCGGCCCACATCCGCAACCGATTGTGGGCGCCCTTCCACGAGCCGAAGTGCTCGGGCAGGTCCATCCACGGCGTGCCGGTGCGGTACTTGAACGCGATCGCGTCGATCACCTGCCGGTGATCCCGCCACCGACCACCCCGCTTCGGGGTCCGGTCCGGCAGCAACGGCTCGATCCTCGCCCACTGGGCGTCAGTCAATGACACATCAACCAACGATCAGATGATCTGAAGGAAACGGCCTAGTGACTCGCCAGGATAGTGCCGCAGTAAGACCGTGTCCTACATGGTCAGGTTGAGGAGCCGTTTGTAGCAGCAGAGCGCGGCTGCCAGTCCGAGAAAGGCCAGGTAGTTGCGGGGGCGTCGTTCGTAGCGGTGGTTGAGTCGGCGGTAGCCGGTCAGCCAGGACATGGTGCGTTCGATGACCCATCTGCGTCGGCCGAGTCGCTCGCTGGAGTCGATGCCTTTGCGGGCGATGCGGACGCCGATGTGCTTGCCCCATAGCCATCGCCGCAGGTGAGGGATGTCGTATGCCTTGTCCGCGTGGAGACGCCCAGGCTTGGAATCGGTCGCGTGGGATTCGTGTCCCATGTGGAAGTGGGACAGCATCGGCTTCAGGGCGAGGCTGTCGTGGGTGTTGGCCGCGGAGAGTCCGACGCGTAGGGGCAGTCCGTTCGCGTCGGACAAGACGTGCATCTTGGAACCCGGCTTACCCCGGTCCACGGGGCTCGGACCTGTGTGTTCGCCCCTTTTTTAGCGCGGACGTGAGCGGAGTCGAGGACAGCGCGCGACAGGTCGACGAGGTTCTGGCCGTCCAGGAGCTCGAGCACCTTCTGGTGCAGTCGTCCCCACACACCGGCCCGGGACCAGATGAGAAACCGGCGGTGCACGGTCGACTCCGATGCCCCAAAGCACGGCGGCAACGCCCGCCAGGCACAGCCACTGACCAGCACATAGATGATCGCGGCGAACACCGCCTCGTCATCGATGTTCGCGACCCCGCCGCCCTGCGGACGCACCCGCGCCGGCGGCAGCAGTGGCCTGGCGATCTCCCACAGGCCATCCGGCACGATCCATCCCCACCGCCCACTCCCCATGACCAGTCCAACGACCAACTGACCATGTAGGACACGGTCTTACTGAGTTTTTCGTTAGTTCTGTGGTGGTTGGGGCTTCGGCAGTGTGAGCATGAGGGTGTGTCTTCCAAGCCGCAGGATGCTGTTGCTGATGTCTCCGTTCTGCCGCTGACGCGGCCGCAGTTGGCCGAGGCCCGTCGCATGCGCGCGGCCGAGTTGTTCGAGCAGAGACGTCCTTCGTCCGAGGTTGCCCGGGCGGTGGGGATGCATCCCGAGAGTGTGCGCCGGTGGAAACGCCTGTGGGAGCAGGGCGGGGCTGAGGCATTGCGGCGGCATCCGGCCACCGGTCGGCCGCCCAAGCTGGACGACGCCCAGGTCGAAGCGGTGCGAGCCGCCTTGGAGCGGGGCGCTCAGGCGCACGGGTTCGAGGCGGACCTGTGGACGTTGGAACGGGTCGGCGTGGTGGTTGAGCGGGTGACCGGGGTGACGCTGGCCCGGGCCTCGGTATGGCGCCTGCTGACCGGGCGGCTGGGATGGAGTCTGCAGCGGCCCCGGCGCCAGGCCGTCGAGCGGGACGAGTGCGAGATCGCCCGATGGGTCGCCCACGAGTGGCCGCGCATCAAAAAGGGCGGTGAAGAAACGTGCCTGGATCGTGTTCCTCGACGAATCAGGCGTATCGCTGCTGCCCGGGGTGCGCCGCACCTACGCACCCCGCGGCCGCACCCCTACTCTGCGGCACCGGCTGAACTGGAAACGAGCGGGGATGGCCGCCGCGCTGGGCTACCACGCCGCCGACCCCGAACGCGGCCCGCGGCTGTGCTTCCGCCTCAAGCCGGGCAGCTACGACACCACTTCCCTGATCGAGGTGCTGGAACAGATCAAGACCTTCTACGCCGGTGAGTCGGTGGTGTTGGTATGGGACGGACTGTCCGCCCACTGGAGCCGGGGCATGCGGGCCTGGGCGACCGAGCAGGACTGGCTGACGCTGGAGCGGCTGCCGGCCTACGCACCCGAACTCAACCCGGTCGAACTGCTGTGGTCGGCCATCAAGACCCGCGAACTGGCCAACCTCGCCGGCGACCACCTCACCGATGCCGCCGACGCCGCCGAACGCGGCATCCACCGAGTCTGCTCCAGCGAGCAACTCCCGTGGTCCTTCCTCACCCACACCGGCCTGAAAATCCATCCCTAACCACCACAGAACTAACGAAAAACTCAGTAGGAGAGAGGCGGGGTGACCTGCGGGCTGATCTGCGGCTTCGTCAGCCGAGGAAGCGTGCGGCTACTCGACCGCGAGGCACCGGCGTTAACCGTGGCTGACCCCTGCATCTGGCACGGTTGTGGCACGAACCTCAGCCGACGACAGTCAGCCACGATGGTGGGTGCGCCGGCCGACCAGGCGCGCGTGTTCCTCGCTGCGCCCCCACCGACCTTCACCACGCTGCCAGTACCGTCGACTAGAGCAAGTCACGACGGCCGACACGTGCTAACGATGCCTGAGTCCTCAGCTTGGGAAGCTGGCTGCGATCATTTGCGGGCGGTTCGGGTGCTGAACTGGGTCAACGACCAAGGGTCAGCCTTGTGGGGCTCGGTGGCTTTCACCGTGGTTCCCCGCTCGATCTGGTGCGCTTGCGGTGCCGGGTTGCCGCGCTGCATGCCGGGTATCCGTCCCTGCGTGCTGGCCATCGTGTACCGGTCCTATGCCGCGACGACGACCGTTTGGGCATTCGTGCTGTCGGTTCTGGTCGTGTTGGTCGTGGGCTGGTACGTCCGGCGTCGCAGGTAGGTGTGACCACCGCATGAGGTGAGAGGCTGGGGCGCTCTGCCGGTGACCTGAGGATTCACTGGCTGAGCTGACAGGCAGGGATACGCCCGCCGGCTCATCTCCCCTGTCACTGGCACTGCCGTGTCACGCGACGAACGGATGGCTCGGAACTTGGCCGCCCCCTCCGTTGTCCGGTGGTCAACCACCGTGGTGGCCGCGCTGCACTGAGAGGAACAGTTCTGTCCGTTTATGCCCTCTGACAGGGCCTGTGCGTCAAGGGGCGCCGACGTTGTCCCGGGGGCATCCTGGGGGCACGGGTAATCGCCGGAGCAGCCGACGAGAAGGGTCCGGTCGTGAGGGTATCGTCACAGGGCGTTACGGTCGTGGCTCTCCTGGCGGATCCGGACGCGCCGACGGAGATCGCGCAGCGTATGGCCCGGATGCTCCCTGCTCGGCTAGCCGACAGGTCGGGCCAGGGGCGACGGTTCGACGTCGAGGTGGTCAGTGAGCCCTTCAGCGCAGGGACTGAGGACCTGGCCACGCTGACGTGTCGGATCATGGACCGCGGGCGTGCGGAGCATTGGGACATCGTCGTGGCCCTCACCGACCTTCCGTTGCACTCGCACGGGCGCAAGCTTGTTGTGGATCTGAGTCATGAGCACGGCCTGGCGCTACTCTCCCTTCCGTCGTTGGGGGGCCTGCGTTTTGAGAGAAGGGCCCTGCGGGCGGTGGAGGAGGCCGTTCTCAGCTTGGCGGGTGCGCGAGCCACTGGAGCTGAGGAATCTCCTCAAGGTCAGTCGCTGGAACGTTTCGCCGGTCGTCTTGCGCCTGTTCACCCGGGCCCGATCGGTGAGGAGGAGACCGCTGATCTCCGGTACGTCGTCAGCGGGCCGCGTGGTTACCTGAGGGTGCTCTTCGGTATGGTTCGCGCCAACCGGCCGTGGCGGTTGGTCCCGGGTCTCTCGAAGGCCCTGGCGGCCGCACTCGCCACGGGAGCAATTGCCACGGTGAACTCCACCCTCTGGAGTCTGGCTGCGTCCTTGGGTACGCCGCGCCTCGTGATTGCCATGGTCGGGTCCGTCGCGCTCATGATCGGCTGGTTGATCGTGGACGCGCACCTGTGGCATCGAGCGGCGGAGGCCTCGCCGGAGGCGAGGAAGCGGGCAGCTCTCTACAACGCCTCGACGGTCGTGACTGTGGGCATCGGGGTGCTCGTCTGCTACGTGGGTTTGTTGGTCATCAACTTGGTGTGGGCGCTCTTCATCCTCAACGACCAAGTGTTCGCCTCCATGACGCGGACCCCGCTGCACGCCACGGAATACTGGACGCTGTCCTGGTTCGTCGCTTCGGTCGCCACGGTGGGCGGCGCGCTGGGATCTGGCCTGGAGAGCGACGAGGCGATCCGGGCAGCCGCTTATTCCAAGCGCGAACAGGAACGTCGCCGCATGCTGGAGGACGACCACGGTGACTAGCTGGTGATCTGAGTCGGAGATGCGTCTTTGGTCGCTGGTCGGCTGGATGCGAAGAAATCCGCTGATCGATCGAGGAATGGTCGTTTCGCGTCGGAGGCCGATGGGGACTCGCACGGCACGCCGCCGGGCGCCGAAGCTCCACCTGGCGGGCCGGTGGCGGCACCACCGTTTCATCTGATCCGGGTGAACGGCCCGTAGAGGCGTGCCGGAGCCATGGACCCCGGCGTAGCAACTTCCGAGAGTCAGGCTCTTTGCGCCGTCTCATCATCGCCGTGCCGCGGTCGTGCCGCGACACCAAGGGAAGTCATCATGAAAGCAGCGGTATACGAAGGACCGCGAACGGTCACGGTGAAGGACGTGCCGGACGCGAAGATCGAGCACCCCTGCGACATCATCGTCAAGATCACCACCACCAACATCTGCGGTTCGGACCTGCACATGTACGAGGGCCGCACCTCGTTCGAGTCCGGCCGCACGCTGGGACACGAGAACATGGGCCAGGTCGTGGAGGTCGGCTCGGCCGTGCACAAGGTCCAGGTCGGCGAGTACGTGGTCCTGCCCTTCAACATCGCCTGCGGCTTCTGCAAGCAGTGCGAGCGGGGACTGACCAACTACTGCCTGACCATGCAGCCGGAACCGGCCCTCGCCGGAGCCGCTTACGGATTCGCCGACATGGGCCCCTACCAGGGCGGCCAGGCGGAGCTGCTGCGCGTGCCCTACGGCGACTTCAACGCGCTGCGCCTGGGCGAGGACGCCGCTGAGCGGCAGACCGACTACGTGATGCTCGCCGACATCTTCCCCACCGGCTATCACGCCACCGAGATGGCCCACGTCAAACCGGGCGACCAGACCATCGTCTTCGGGGCCGGTCCCGTCGGGCTGATGGCGACCTACTCCGCCCTCCTCAAGGGCGCCGGCCGCGTCTGGACGGCCGACCACCAGCCCGACCGGCTGCGCAAGGCGGAGGAGATCGGGGCCATCCCGATCAACACCGCGGAGCAGAACCCGGCGGAGGTCGTCAAGGAGGCCACCCTCGGTCTGGGTGCCGACAACGGATGCGAGTGCGTCGGCTACCAGGCACACGACCCCCAGGGGCACGAGGACGCCAGCCTCACGCTCAACGGCCTGATCGACTCGGTCAGGTTCACCGGCGACATCGGTGTGGTGGGTGTGTTCCTGCCCCAGGATCCCGGTGGCACGGAGGCTCAGGGAGAGTGGGAGGCACAGGGCAAGGTTCCGATCGACTTCGGGATGATGTGGTTCAAGGGCCAGCACATGGGGACCGGGCAGGCGCCAGTGAAGAAGTACAACCGGGCGCTGCGGGATCTGATCGCCGGCGGGAAGGCGAAGCCGAGCTTCGTCGTCTCCCACGAGCTGAGCCTGGACGAGGCCCCCACCGCCTACGAGCACTTCGACGCCCGTGACGAGGGCTGGACCAAGGTGGTCCTGCATCCCGACGGACACGGCAACGGCCACAAACAGTAGGGGTCCCCAGGGCCGCCGTCCGCCTGCTCCCCCGAACCGGGCCGACCAACGAACGGAGTCCGACCCCGGCTCCGGCCGGGGCTGGACGGCCCGCGGTCGCCTGCGTTCCCGTCATACCCGAGCAGCGGCGACCCGTCCGCGTCCGGCCCGGTAGGACGGATGGCGGACCCTGACGCCCGGCTTGACGGACGCGTACTCGACAGGCCGGATATGCATCCGCTCTTCGAATCGAACCATGGAGCCCGGTGCTGATGCTTGACAAGCCCTTGGCGCGCGTCACGTCCAAGCCGTGACCGGACGACGGCGCCGCCGGCTTGGTGACGAGAACTGAGGGTTGAACACGGACCGCAGGGAAACGCCGGGTTCATTCGCTATACGCGCTTCGTCCTCTCGTTCACGTGGCCCGCCTTCTGTTCACCTCACCGCATGCGGGGAGCACTCATGAAGACAGAAACCCGCTCCACCTCCCGCCTACGGCACGATTCGCTCGTACGTGGCCTCGGCTGGGCCAGCGCGCTCCTGGGCGTGCCTCAGGTTGCCGCCCCGGCGGGCTTCGCCCGGGCCTTGGGCGTGGACGACACCTCCCGGCACCGCTCAGCCACGACCGCCGTGGGTGTGCGCGAGCTGGCGGCGGCGACCGGGCTGCTGGGGCGGCCGCATCCGGCCTGGCTCTGGGGCCGCGTCGGTGGCGACCTCATGGACCTGACGATGCTGACCCGGGCCCTGAAGAACCACAACGGCCGCGGCCTCGGCCGCACCGTTGCCGCGACCGCCGCGGTCACCGCCATCACCGCCACGGACGTCTACGCGGCCGTGACCCGCACCCGTAGGAGCGCCCCCATGGAACTGACCGCGGCCACCACTGTCACCCAGCCCCCGGACGAGGTCTATGGCCTCTGGAGTGACCTGGGGCGACTGCCGGACTTCATGGCGCACCTGGACGAGGTGCGCGTCACCGGCCCGCGCACCAGTCACTGGCGGGCCAGCGCGCCGTTCGGCAAGGCGGTCGAATGGGACGCCGAGACCACTCAGGACGTCCCCGGCCAGCTGATCGCCTGGCGGTCGGCGGAGGGTGCCGACATCGACAACTCCGGCGAGGTCCGCTTCGTGCCCGCCCCCGGCGGCCGGGGCACGGAGATCCGGGTGACCCTGCGCTACGACCTGCCGGGAGGAGCGTTGGGCAAGACCGCGGCGCGCTACTTTGGCGAGGAGCCGCACCAGCAGCTGGACGACGACCTGCGCCGCTTCAAGCAGATCGCCGAGACAGGCGAGGTCGTCCGTTCCGAGGGTGCACCCGGCGGCAAGCGGGCCCGCGGGGAGTTCCCGCAGCACCCGGCCCGACCGCTGACCGAGGGCGAACTGAAGGAGGCCCTGGCATGAAGGCGAACTGCTGGACGGGACGCAACTCGGTCGAGGTGCAGGACGTCCCCGAACCGTCGATCCTGAACCGCCGCGATGCCATCGTGAAGATCACCTCGACGGCGATCTGCGGCTCCGACCTCCACCTGGTCGACGGCTACGTCCCCACCATGGAAAAAGGCGACATTCTGGGCCACGAGTTCATGGGGGAGGTCGTCGAGGTCGGCCCCGGTATCAGCGGCGACAAACTGCGCGTCGGCGACCGGGTCGTCGTGCCCTTCCCCATCGCCTGCGGTGCCTGCGCGGCCTGCCGCGCGGAGCTGTACTCGTGCTGCGAGAACACCAACCCCAACGCCGGCATCTCGGAGAAGCTCTTCGGTCACCCCATCGCCGGCATCTACGGCTACTCCCACCTCACCGGCGGCTTCGCCGGCGGCCAGGCAGAGTACGCCCGCGTGGTGCTAGCAGACGCCAACGCCCTCAAAATCGAGTCGGACCTCACCGACGAGCAGGTGCTGTTCCTGTCCGACATCCTGCCGACCGGGTACATGGGCGCCGACATGTGCGACATCCAGGAAGGTGACGTCGTCGCCGTCTGGGGTGCCGGTCCGGTCGGCCAGTTCGCCATGGACAGCGCCCGGGTCCTGGGCGCGGAGAAGGTCATCGCGATCGACAAGGAGAACTACAGGCTCGACATGGCCGCCGCCCAGGGCTACACGACCATCAACTTCGAGGACACCGACGTACGGTCGGCGCTGCTGGAACTCACCGGCGGCCGGGGCCCCGACAAGTGCATCGACGCGGTCGGGTTGGAGGCCACACATGGTGCCTCCCACGTCCACCTCTACGACCGCGCCAAGCAGGCGGTCCGCTCCGAGACCGACCGGCCGCACGTCCTGCGCCAGGCCATCCTGTCCTGTCGGAGCGGCGGCGTGGTGTCGGTCATCGGCGTCTACGGCGGGCTGATCGACAAGTTCCCGGCGGGCGCGTGGATGAACAGGTCCCTGACCCTGCGGACCGGGCAGTGCCATGTGCAGAGGTACATGAAGCCGCTGCTGGGTCTGATCGAACAGGGCAAGATCGACCCCACCAGGGTCATCACCCACCGGTTGCCCTTGACCGAGGCACCGACCGGCTACGACCTGTTCAAGAACAAGAAGGACCGCTGCGAGAAGGTCGTCCTCACACCGTGAGGGCAGCACCGATGAACTGCGGCACCGTGTGTCGCCGACGCCGACGCCGACGAGACGGCCCGTAACCCGAGATGATCTAGGTCGGCGTAGCGGCTTTGGGCTGGAGTTTCAATGACCGGGTCAAGGCTGCGGTCGCCCTCCACCCGTGAGGACGGCACCTCGTCCCGGAGATCGTCTGTGCCTCAGCCGACGAAAGTCAGCCACGACGGCGGGCATGCCGACCGATCAGGTGCGCGTGTGTCTCGCTGCAGCCCCACCGGCCTCAGCCACGCTGCCGGCTCTGTGGCCTTGCTCAGGCCGTCTGCGCGATGGGCGGTGTGGGGGTGAAGGCCCGGTCGTCGCGCAGGAGGGCCCACAACACACTGGTGCGGCGTCGTGCGAGGGCGATGACGGCTTGGACGTGTTTGCAGCCCTCGCCGCGTTTCTTGAGGTAGTAGTCCCGGTTGGGGCCGTCGCGGATGATGCTGGTCTGCGCGGAGAGGTAGAAGACTCTGCGCAGGCGGCGGCTGTATCGCTTGGGGCGGTGCAGGTTGCCGGTGCGGCGGCCGGAGTCGCGTGGGACGGGGACCAGTCCGGCGGCTGAGGCGAGGTGGCCTGCGTCGGTGTGGGCGGTCATGTCGCCCGCGGCGACGATGAACTCGGCTCCGAGGATGGGGCCCATGCCGGGCAGCGACTCGATGATCTCGGCTTGTGCGTGGGTGCGGAAGGCGTCACGGATCTGCCGGTCGAGGCGCTTGAGTCGGTCGTCCAGGGCCAGGATCTGCGTGGCCAGGTCGGCGACGATCTGTGCGGCGGCGTCTTCGCCGGGCAGGGCGGTCTGCTGGGCCTGGGCGGCTTCCATGGCCGTGGCGGCCACGCTGCCCGCGTCGCGAACCCCTCGATTGGCCAGCCAGGAGGTCAGGCGGGCCAGGCCGCGCCGGCGCAGGGCGGCCGGGGTCTGGTAGCCGGTCAGCAGCACCAGTGCGCCCTTGCGGGCCGAGTAGTCGAAGGCTCGCTCCAGGGCGGGGAACATGCCGGTGAGCACGTCGCGGAGCCGGTTGACCGTTCGCACTCGGTCGGTGACCAGGTCGGTGCGGTGAGCGGTCAGGAGCGCGAGGTCGGCGGCCAGCTGTGCGGGGACGCCGATGGTGGCGAAGTCCCGGCGGTGGCGGGCGGTTTCGGCGATGACATAGGCGTCGCGGGCATCCGTCTTGGCCTCGCCCCGGTAGGCGCCGGCCATGCGGTTGACCGTCCGGCCGGGCACGTAGACAGGCTGCTGCCCGTGGGCTGCCAGCAGCGCCAGCAGCAGTGCGGAGGACCTGCTGGAGATGTCCACCGCCCAGTGCACCTCTTCGGCCAGGTCCAGGATCCCGCCGAGTGCGGTCAGGATCGCCGACTCGTCATTTTCGATCTTCTCCGACCAGAGAGTCGCGCCGGTCTCGTCGACCACCGCGGCCCAGTGATGGGCCTTGCCCGCGTCGATACCAACCCATATCCGGGCCCGTCGTTCGCTCACGCGTCCCTCCCGCAGCCGAGTTGCTTTCCGTCGGCCCGTAGGACACCCCGTCGTCAGCTCCGTAAACAGCGACGCGTTCCGCGTATTTCAATCAGCGACCAGGGCGCCCCGAAGGGCCGGACGGCCACTCCAGCCGAGCCACGGTCGGCAAGCTGCTTTGAAGCCACATCCGGCCCTCCCGGGCCACCGAACAACTTACGGAGCTGCTTTGGGGCGAGTGATCATGGCCCCGTAAGCTTCCGGCGCGTCGGGCAGTCTGTGGACCTGCCCGGTGAAGCACGACGTTGGGGCCGTGATCTTCGAGGCTCGCGCCAAAGTGGGGGTCTGTCAAACGAGCGGTGTAAATCGGGTAGTTGGGGCTACTGGCGGGCTGCCGACAGGCGGCCGTCGAAGGTGATGTCGAAGGCGTTCAGCGCGGTCTTCCAGCGCATGGTCCAGCGGGCCTGGCCCTTGCCGGTGGGGTCGAGGGACATGATCGCCATGTAGACGCGCTTCAGGGCGGCCTGCTCGTTGGGGAAGTGTCCGCGGGCCTTGACCGCCCGACGGATCCGCGCGTTCACCGACTCGATCGCGTTCGTCGTGCAGACGATCCGGCGGATCTCGGTGTCGAACCGCAGGAACGGGGTGAACTCTCCCCCAGACTTCGTCCGGGGGCACCCCCACCCAGGCGTTCTCCCACAGCTTCACGATCGCCGGGTATTTCCGACCCCAGGCGTCGGCGAACTCGGCGAACCGCTCCAGGGCGGCCTCTTCGGTCGGCGCCGTATAGACCGGCTTCAGAAGCTTGGCGATCTTGTCCCAGTCCTGGCGGGCGGCATAGCGGAAGGAGTGCCGCAGCAGATGCACCACGCAGGTCTGCACGATGGTGCGGGGCCAGACGGTCTCCACCGCCTCGGGCAGGCCCCTGAGCCCGTCGCAGACCAGCATCAGCACGTCGCTGACGCCGCGGTTCTTGATCTCGGTGAGGATGTGCAGCCAGTGCTTGGCGCCCTCGCCGCCGTCGCCGGCCCACAGGCCCAGGATCTCCCGCCGGCCCTCGGTGGTGACGGCCAAGGCCACATAGATCGGCCGGTTGGCGACCGCACCGTCGCGGATCTTCACGTGGATGGCATCGATGAAGACCACCGGACAGACGGCGTCCAGGGGCCTGCTCTGCCACTCGGCCATGCCCTCGAGAACCTTGTCGGTGATGGTGGAGATGGTCTGGCGGGAGACCTCGGCGCCATAGACCTCGGTCAGGTGGGCCCGCACCTCGCCGGTGGTCAGGCCCTTCGCTGCCGGCGAGATGACCATCTCGTCGACACCGGTCAGGCGCTTCTGCCGCTTCTTGACGATCTTCGGCTCGAACGAGCCGTCCCGGTCGCGGGGCACGACGATCTCCACCGGCCCCACGTCGGTCAGCACGGTCTTGGAGCGTGTGCCGTTGCGCGAGTTGCCGCCGTTCTTGCCCGCCGGATCGTGCTTGTCATAGCCGAGATGGTCGGTGATCTCACCCTCCAGAGCGGACTCCAGCAGCCGCTTGGTCAGCTGCTGCAACAGCCCGCCCTCGCCGGTCAGCTGCAGGCCCTCGGCCTGGGCACGGCCCACCAGCTGGTCGTCCACGGCCTTCGCCGACACAGCCACTGCCGACTCGGCAGCGTCCTGCTCGGCCACGTTCTCACTGGTCATCGATGCATCCTCCATGATCGGGAGTTACACCGAACGATTTACAGTCCTCGGCACCTGATCGCCCCCGCCCTCTATCCCGCGACCGGTCCTATGTACTGGTCAAGCCCTATGTCGCCGGCCGAAAGCCTCAGACGCGGTGGAGGCGGGCAAGGCGCCTATTGAGGGTTATCCCGCAGACCCGTCCGCCCGGCATGGAGGCGGAGGTCGACTTCGGCGACGTGGGTGGTCGTGCAGCTGGCGGGAGAGCGTGCGAGGAGGAGACCTCAAGCGGGCAGTTTCGTGTCGATGACGAAGCTGATTTCGATGACCTGGCCGGGCAAGGTCAGTTCAGGGACGCCCAGGACCGTGCTGGCTGGGCGGTGGTCGCCGAAGTACCCCAGGTTGCCCTCCGCCGTCGCTGCGGCGTTCTGCCGCAGGTTTACCACGTACAGGGTCTGCGAGACGATCTGGTTCCGGGTGGCGCCATAGTGGTCCAGGACCTTGTCCATGTTGGCGTAGGTCTGCTTGAGCTGGGCGGCGAAGTCGCCCGCGTGGAGGAACTCGCCTGCCTCATCGAACGAGAGCTGTCCAGAGACGTGGATCAGCTCGCCGGACTTGATCGCCTGTGAGTAGCCGAAGTCGCTCTCGGCCGGCACGTTGTAGTTGAAGACGTCCATGGTGGCCACGGTGCGCGCCCTTCCGGTTTGCTCTCTTGTAGTTACTCGGAAACTGTAGGAGAGTGAGGGCTGACCTGGAAGAACGCACTTTTCGGTGACTGAGGAACCCAATGGTGACCAAGCAACTGCTCAAGGGCCTGCCCGAGGACTCTGACCTGCGGCGCGCAGACTCCCTCGCGCGGGAGATCTTCTCGGACGTCGCCAACAAGTGGGCGCTCCTGATCATCGAGGCGCTCGGCGAGCGCACCCTGCGCTTCAGCGAGCTGCGCAACGAGGTCGAGGGTGTTAGCCACAAGATGCTCACCCAGAACCTACGCATGCTGGAGCGCAACGGCCTGGCCGACCGGAAGGTGCACCCCACCGTGCCACCGCGAGTCGAGTACACCCTCACCGAGCCGGGCCGAGCCCTGCGCACCGCGGTTGACGCCATATGCGGCTGGACCCACCAGCACCTCGGTCACATCGAGAGTGCACGCGACCGTTTCGACGCCTGACGGGCACGCAGCGACACCTCGCGCGTTGCGCGATTCTTGATTGATCTCACGTTGGCGGCACCGACGTGGCCCGCGCTTCATCTGATCGGGCTACCGAGCCATTCTGTGCCGCACGTTCAAAAACAGACATGCCACAGGCGGCAGATCACCCCATGGACCTACTGCCATTTCTTGTGAACATTCATGAGTCTTAATGGTTTCCGCTGGTCAGCGAGGCGGCGAGCGGTGTGCCGTGCGGGCCGACGATCAGATGGTGCCGACTGTCCGGCCGTACCCGGTCGACCGGCGAAGGTCCGGGATGAGCCCTTTGAGGGCTCTGACGTGCGAAGCGTCGACCGCGGCGTTGTGCATGTCCAGCAGGCTGGCCTTCTGCAGTTCGGCGAGAAGGACGGTGTGAAGGCGGGGCCGGACGTCGGCTTCGGTCCAGTCCTCCAATCGCCGCCAGGCCGTCACCCCGCTGCACCCAGCCCGCTCCGCAGGCGCATCCTTCCAGCTCATGCCCTTACACGGGACATAGACGGTGCCACGCAGCGCGGCGCGGTCGTCCGTCGGCAACCGCCCGGGTACCGCCGTCGACGGGGAGGCCAGGGCGGGAGCAGCGGGGCGATGCGCTCCCACAGGTCATCAGGCACAAGACCATCCGACCTCGTAGAAGTCTGCCGTCGGCCCCGCCCACAGCCAAGCCCCCCATCAAGCTCATTCTGAAATGGTCAGTTCGCCCCCGGCGGCTGCTCCTGCACCGAGCGCCGCCGGAGACTCTCCATACCGCTCGTCCAGCGAATCCCGCCCTGGCGGTGGTGACATCTCGGGTCAGCGTCCTGCGGGTGTCACGGGTTCCAGGTCATGGTGGCGTAGACCCGGTCGAAGCGTCCCGCGGCCAGGTCCTGCCGGGCGATCGACCAGGAGTAGAGGGCCATCTCCAAACCGTCGAGCCCATGCACCCACTGGGCGAGGCACACCCAGTCCTCGGGACGTACGTCCGTGTCGGGCGCGGGTAGTTCGCCTCGGGCCACCGCTCGTGCCGCCTCCCGCCCGGCCGCCACGCTGGGGTCCTCCGCCCAGTGCTCGTCCTCGGCGTATCCGCCCAGCTGCAGTCCGAGGCCGATGCCCTCGCCCGGCATCTCCGTCCATACCTCGATCAGTTCGTGTGCGTGGGGGTGTTCCGGGTGATCCACGCAGTGCAAAGGCTGCCCGGGAGCGTAGACCGAGGTGTAGTACGGCAGGGAGACGTCGGTGCTCAGGCGGAGCAGCCCTTCCGGGAAATCCGTTTCGTGCGGGTAGTTCTTCCATTCCGGGTCGAGGTCCACGGGGCGTTCCTCGACGGGCGTACCGGCGGGGATGTGGAGCGCACTACCCAGGTTTCCTTCCCCGATCCGGTCGGGGTCGGGGTCGGCGAACAGCAGCAGGTGGCCGTCGACGGGCAGGTCGAGGTCGGTCGCTGTTGCGGGCAGCGCGGCGAGGTCGATGGTGGCGGCGAGCTTGCACCACGGGTCGGGGGCGTCCGCGGGGAGCATGAGGGGTCCGCCGAGTCGGCCCACCACCGGCCCGTCCCCCCTGGTGCCCAGAAAGGCACAGGGGCGGGCGAGGTCCGTCCACCGTGCGATGTCGTCCGGGGGGATGCCCTCCGCGAGGGCCCTCTCACGGAACTCACTCAGTATGTCCGGCATTTCAGGGGGCATGGGAAGTCTCCTTGCGGCCAAGTCGGTTCGACAGGGGATCACGCCGGGTGAGGGGTGGATCGCGGGCGGTTAGCGGTGCAGCGTGACGGTCACGCCGCGTGCCCTGAGTTCGGTGACCACGGGACCGGGGATGCCCGACGGCAGGGTCGCGTTCGGTTCGGCCAGGTGGACGTGTGCCAGCGCCGGCATGTCGAGCAGGGGCCGGAGGTCCGTCAGGGACCGGCAGTGGCGCAGGTCGAGTTCTGCGAGGCGGGGGAAGCGGTGAACAGGGTGATGTCCTTCAACGCGGTCCAGTACGGGCCGGCCACGGTGAGTGAACTGAGCCGTTCCACCGGTATGCCCTCGACCGAGGGAGAGTCCTTCAGGGAACGGAGGGTCAGTTCACGCAACTCGGAGCAGTCCTGGAGGGCTCTGAACGATTCCAGGTCCTCCATGTACAGCAGGGTCAGTGTGGTCAGCGGAGATCCGGACAGGTCACCGAGGTCGCGGACGGCGGAGCCGTTGATCATCAGCGCGCGCAGCGCGGGCAAGCGGCCGAGACCCTTGAGGTCGGTCAGCGCGGAGCAACTGGTGAAGGTCAGCTCCCGCAACGCCGGCAGGTCGCCCAGTCCTTCTGTGGTGCGCAGTACCGGGCTGCCGTGGATGCCGAGCTTCGTCAGCCGGGGGTGGCCGTCCAGCCCTGCGAGTGTCGTCAGCTCGTTGCAGTTGTCGAGTTCGAGGGACCGGAGCCGAGGGAGAGCCGCGAAGGGCGACAGGTCGCGGAGGTGGTCGCCGCTCAGCTTTAGGTGGGCGAGGTTCGGCAGCCCGGCGAGTCCCTCCAGGTCCGTGAGAGACCCGCAGGAGCGGAGATCCAGGGATTCCAGAGCGTCGAGCGCCCCGCCGAACACACGCAGGGCACGTATCTTGGTCCAGCTCAGCCTCAGTTGACGCAGACTGCTGAGGTTCAGCAAGGGCTCGAAGTTCTCGACGGCGCCGCACCGGCTCAGATCAAGGCGGGTAAGCCGGGAAAGACGGCCGATCGGGGTAAGGTCCTCCACTTTCGTGCAACCACCGAGATCGAGGTCCGTGAGGCCGGTGAGTTCACCGACCTCGGTCAGGTCGGTGAGCCCGTCGCACTGGTGGAGGTCCAGCTTCTCGAGCATCGTGAGATGCCGCAGACCGTGCAGGGAGGATGCGTACGGCAGCCGCAGTTCCGTCCTGCCCTCCTGACGGAACGCCGGAGCCAGCAGGTGCTCGGCGAAACTGTCCGGGTCACGGTCCGTCCTCCACAGACGAAGGAGGAACTTGGACGCGTACGGGTCCACGGGGGTGAACCGGGCAGCCAGTTTCAGGGCATGCCCACCGTCACCCGGCGCGGACAGGGAAACCAGTTTCCTGACAGCCTTGCGCGCGCGGTACGCCGGGGCCTCCAAGTTCTCGCAGAAACCGAACGGATCTCCGTCGGCTACCGCCCACAACCGGAGCAGTTCCTCGGTGGAGCAGTCGGACGTCTCGCTGTACCGCACGGCCAGACCTAACGCCTCGTTGCCGCCGCCGGACGCTGCCAGCAGCATGAGTTCCCTGACCGCCTCACCCGCCTCGGCAGGACTCGCGGTCTCCAGAAGCGTCCTCAACTGCTCCATTCGGATTGTCGTGTTGTCGCCCTGCGTGCCGTCGGCGGGCGTACCGAGGGGAGTCGGTTGCGTCATGGGAGGACTGTAGGGGCCGGGTGTGACAATGTGATCGGCGAACGGCCATGAAAATGTCAACTGCTCTGCAGGACTCCGTTGGGTCTTTGGGTTCGGCCTGCTCCTGGGCATGTTGGACGGATGGACGCGCATGAAGTGAACCGTGTCCGGGCGGAGTCGGCGTTGTAGCTGGCGGATGTGTTCGCCTCGGTGCCGCGCAAGGACCAGCGGGGCCAAGGGAAACTGCTACCTGCGGGGACTGATGCCCCTGCTTCACGCCCCGGACCAGCAAACTCACCCGCCTCAGCCACCACCTTGCCCCGAAGGGTGCAGCTCCGGCTCTGGGGCAGCGGAACACTCGGCTGCACCTGAGGCTGGCCCGCTCATAAGATCCTCGTTCGAGGCGCTGACACGGCCTGGCCGACGTCGAGCTCGGCACCGCGGAGTGGGTCGACTGGTTCAACAACCAGCGCCTCCATACCGCCATCGGGGACATCCCGCCCCATGAACACGAGACCAACCACTACGCTCAACACCAGCCCCAACCGGCGGCTGGAGTCAACGCATGGAGCCTCCACCGATCCCGGAGCGCTTCAGCGTCTCCGCCACGGAGTCGAAATACTGGGCCATCGATTCGTACTCGCCCGTGACCGTGACCTCACCCACGAACCAGCTGCCGACGCGGCCGTCCCGCACATCGATGAACTTTCCCATCCAGCCGTCCTGGTCCGACAGGAACGGGATCCACTCGTTACGCCAGAACGGATTGTCCGGCTGGTCCGGAGGGTCGAAGCCACCGGGCATGGAGCGGTTCGCGTAGAGCCTCTCCATCGCCCGGATACCCAGAAAGAAGCTTCCCTCGTCGGGGAACCCGTCGAAGCCGCAGCATGCCACTTCGTCGTCGACGTCTTCCTCCGGCAGATCCAGATTGTTCTGCAACAGCCACGTCCGCAGGTCTCCATGCAGGGAGATCCCCATCCGTTCCTCGGCTGCCGCGAGCATCTGCTTCGTAGCGGGCCCTGGCAGATCCGCGTGATCGGCCGGCGCGTGCTCCCGAAGAAGACTCATCACACGCGACCAACTCTCAGCCACACTCATCGCCCTCTGCCCTCTCCACAGGGATATCTCCGTCCGACTACGCCACTGCGAAGGTTGGAAAGTACCGGCCGGAGAACCTCGCAGGGATGGTACTTCGAGCATGCGTTCCATCCCTCCCCATGATCATCTTTCGTCCCGAGGCGCAGGGTCGGCCCCTCAGCGAAGTGGCCGTCCGCGACTTCTCACAGACAACCCACTGTGCCCGGCGGGTCCAGCCGAGGAGCTTCCAGGACTCAAGCGGGGGCCACGGCGTAACCCTGGAGCGGCGAAGCTGAAAATGCTCACTGACTGACGTCCTGCTGGGCTGTCCTTGCTTTGATCTGTCCGACCGCCGGGACCCGATTCCCAGGGCTCCGGCCGGGCGGAGCATGACCTCATAGGAGCCTGGCCAGAGGCCCCCTGACTGTCCTGTCTGCTCTTTCCGGCCGGAGCCACCTTCGGCAAGGAAGGCATTTCCAGCATGACAGGCACAGAGTCGGCGGATACGAGGGACCAGTTCGTGGTCGGCGGGGTGGACTCGCACGCTGACACCATCCACGTCGCCGTGGTGACCGACCGGGGCGGGCATCTCGCCGACGCCCAATTCCCCACCGGCGCTGCTGGATACGCCGCCGCGATCGCCTTCCCGGAGGCCCACGGCACCGTCGCCGCCGTCGGCGTGGAGGGCACGTCCTCCTACGGCTTCGGCTTCACACACGCCGCCCGGCAGGCCGGCCTGGCCGTCGTCGAGGTCAACCGGCCCGACAAGGCCGAACGCCGCAGGATCGGCAAGTCCGACCCGATCGACGCGTACCCCGCGGCCCGCGCCGTCGTCTCCGGACGCGCGACCAGCGCTCCGGAGGACGGGCCATCGTCGGGATACGCGCTCTGCAGACCGCCGCCCGCTCGGTGATCAAGGCCCGCACCGCGACGCTCAACCAGATCACGCACCTCCTGATCACCGCCCCCGACGCCATCCGCTCCAAGTACAGCGCGTTGTCCGGAGACAAGCGCGTCACCACCCTTGCGCGGCTCCGACCGGCCAGCGACCCCGCGCACGCCCCGCTCTTGACGGCCCTGCGGACGTTGGCCAAGCGGGTCCAGAGCCTGACCGAGGAACACACGGCCCTGACCGGGGAGCTCGACCAGCTGGTCACCATCCTCAACCCCGGACTACGTGCCGCCTATGGGGTGGGTCCGGACACCGCCGCCCAGCTGCTGGTCACCGCCGGCGCGAACCCGGCCCGCCTTCACACGGAGGCTTCCTTCATCGAACGCGGCCTCCGCCGCGACGACGCCTTCGCCGATGCCTACCGCCAGTGGTTCACCGCCGCTTGACCGACGATAGGAGCATCAAGGTTCTCGAGGGCATGGCCGAGTGGCAGAGCCGCCCGCTCGACGCCGTCTGTCCGGTCGTGTTCATCGACGCCGTCCACGTGAAGATCCGCGGCGGCGCGGTGGCCAACTGGCCCGTCCATGTGGCCCTGGCCGTCACAGTCGAGGGCCGGCGGGAGATCCTGGGACTGTGGGCCGACGACGGCGGCGAGGGCGCCAAGCACTGGCTGCACATCCTCACCGAGATCAAGAACCGCGGCGTCAGCGACGTGCTCACGCTGGTCTGTGACGGGCTCAGGGGCCTGCCCGAGGCGGTGGAGACCGTCTGGCCCCGCACCATCGTGCAGACCTGCGTGGTGCACCTACTGCGGAATTCGTTCCGCTATGCCGCCCGTCAGGACTGGGACAAAATCGCCCGCCTCCTCAAGCCCGTCTGCACGGCGCCGACCGAAGAGGCCGCCCTGGAGCGGTTCGCGGAGTTCGCCGACGCCTGGGGTCGGAAGTATCCGGCGATCGTGAAGCTGTGGGAGAACGCCTGAGTGGGGGTGCCCCCGGACGAAGTCTGGGGGAGAGTTCACCCCGTTCCTGCGGTTCGACACCGAGATGCGCCGCATTGTCTGCACCACCAACGCGATCGAATCGGTGAACGCCCGCATCCGGCGGGCGGTCAAGGCCCGCGGACACTTCCCCAACGAGCAGGCCGCCCTGAAGCGCGTCTACATGGCGATCATGTCCCTCGACCCCACCGGCAAGGGACAGGCCCGCTGGACCATGCGCTGGAAGACCGCGCTGAACGCCTTCGACATCACCTTCGACGGCCGCCTGTCGGGGGCCCGCCAGTAGCCCCAACTACCCGATTTACACCGCTCGTTTGACAGACCCTCGAGCAGACCCGATTGCGCCGCCGGTGAGGGCCGACGAGGCCGGCGTGGGCCTGTCTGCCGGCTTCCGGGCACGTCTCGCGCCGGGTGCGCCAGGCGAGCAACCGGCCGGTGCCGACCGCCGCGGGGCGCGGCGGCCGGTCAGGTGTTCCGGGCCGCATTTCCGTGCAGATGCCGTGGCTCTGGCGGCGGGTTCGGCCTGCTGGTCAGCGGTCGAGGAGGGCGATGCGGATGGCTCGTTCGACGTGGGCGGCGGTGTTGGCGTGGCCGTCGGCGTTGGGGTGGACCAGCGTGACGCGCTTGTTGATGGGAGCGCAGTTCAGCGGGGTGCCGGGAAGCTTGGCGGGCCAGTAGTCCTCGGCGTCGCCGCAGATTCCCTCGACCCACTTGGTGTCCGCGGGCTGGCAGGCGTCGTGGCCCACGCTGGAGGAGTAGACGTCGACGTAGCGGTCGCCGAAGAACGACGTGACCCGCTGGATCGTGCTGTTCAGCGGCTTGAGGACGTCGTCACGGAGCCAGCCGATGTCGGCGTGCTTGATCGCGCCCAGCTCGGCGAGGGCGAGGCGGTTGCAGTCGCTGGCCTCGTCCGGCAGGACGGCCGGATAGCCGACGGTGATCACCTTGGCGTTGGGTGCGGCCTCATGCACCTTGGCCAGCATGTCGATGTACTCGTCCTGGACCCTGGCGAGCTTGTCCGTGATGCTCTCCTCCCCCTCGGGAGGACTGGTGTAGTACTCGCGGCAGGACTCGCCGGGCGTCGCGCCCAGCTCGAGGCACTTGAGGAGCATGCCGCCGAACGGCAGGCTGTTGCCGCCGACGCCGATGGTGACGACGTCGGTTGTGTCGTTGAGCTTCGCTCGCTGGATCTGCGGGTCCACTGCGGGCCAGCCTCCGGCGGGGGGCTGGACCGGGCTGATCGGCGTCTGCTTGGTGTTGGCGACGTCGGCGATGGTGGCGTTGCCGCAGCTGACGTTGGTCAGGTGGACGTACTTGCCCGGCGGGAACTCGTCGAGCTCCCGCTCGACAACGCCGGGGTAGGCGTCGGCGGTGCGGTCACAGCCGTCCCGCGACGCATCGCCGAGCGCAGGCTGCGGGGCTCCGACGAACACGCCGGCGGTGTACGAGTCACCCAGAGCGGCCCACTCGTACTGATCAGCCGCACCGGCGGAGCCCGAGGGCACAAGCGCGGACACAGCCAGCGTGAGCCCCACGGCCAGTGCTCTCGTTCGCAGGCGGGAGACGGGGTACCGCATGGCATACCCAGGACGGGCCGGCAGGACCGCCGCGGCGAGGGCCGCCAGTCGGCCCATAGACGTCGAACGCATCCACAGACTCCATTCACTCGACGTAGTCGTGTGACTACGGAACGAAGGTAGATGGGGGCATGCGATCGTCAGCCGGGTACGCCAGGTAAACCACCCGAGCGTATTGTGCCGAGGCTCTGGACCACGGTGGGTGCGCCGGGTGGCCGCCCCTGACAGCGAGGAAACGTGCCACAGACAATTGATGGCGCCGAACCGCACCAGCAAGACCTGGATGCCGGAGAGCAACCTCATCCTGGAACGATCAGTTACACGGCCGAAGTGGCACTCGGCTTCAGTTGAGTACCTGGACTTCGCCGACGCGGACGGTGCTGGTGCGGGTCTCGGTGAACTGGCCGGAGTCCGTTCCCCTGCCGGTGACCTCCCAGTCAACGGTCCAGGTTGGCTTCGTTCGCCTTCAGTGACAGCGTTTGTCGACCAGTTTGAGCGGCGGTTAGCGTTCTCTGGGGCGATAAGTCTTCATGAGTTTTGACGGCGCTTGGCGTCAGTGATCTTGGCCTGCGGTCCGTGAGGAGCAGTCGTGTCCGTCGTCGGGCAGGCCCATGACGTTCAGCACGGGTTCCTCGCCATCGGGGATCTCGAAGGTGAAGTTCGCTCCTGACGCGATCGCCGTGAGCGAGCACTGGTTGCCGAAGGTCAGCGGAGCATGCGACTCCCAGGAACAGCCGGCCCGGTCCAAGGAGGAAACGACGTCCGCGTGCTTGAGCCCTGCCGGGAAGGTGCCCGTCCCCCGACAACCGACGGAGGGAGCTCGACGACGTCACGCCAGGTCTGGACGCAGATGAGGGAGACCTTGCGGCAGCGGCAGACACTCAGCTCGAGGTCTCCGTAGGCGAAGAGCCGTGGCCACTTTCTGTCGACATCGAGAATCTCCACGAGGCGGAGCCTGACAGGTGCCCTGAACAGCAGTCCAGCGGTTTCAGGGGGTCAGCCCGCTGCAGGTTGTTCGGTTCGGGTTCGGGTGCTGGCGAGGCGGTAGGAGTCGGTGCCGGTCTCGATGATGGTGCCGTTGAAGGTGAGCCGGTCGACGATCGCCGCGCAGAGGCGAGGGTCGGTGAAGGCCTTCGTCCAGCCGCCGAACGACTCGTTGGAGGCGATGGCGACGCTGTTCTTCTCCTCTCGTTCGGTCAGGACCTGGAAGAGGAGTTCGGCGCCGTGGCGGTCGAGTTCCATGTGGCCGAGTTCGTCGATGCAGAGGAGATCGATGCGGCCGTAGCGGGCGATGGTCTTGTTCAGCTGCTTCTCGTCCGCGGCCTCGACCAGCTCGTTGACCAGTTTGGTGGCGAGGGTGTAGCGGACGCGGTAGCCCTTCATCGCGGCTTCGGTGCCCAGCGCGATGAGCATGTGGGACTTGCCGGTGCCGGAGTCGCCGATGAGGCAGAAGGGCTGGCTCTTCTTGATCCATTCGCAGCTGGCGAGGGTGTGGATGGTCGCCGGGTCGATGTTCGGGTTGGCGCCGAAGTCGACGGTCCGCAGGGACTTCTCCCGCGGGAAACCGGCTGCCTTGATCCGCCTCTCCGAGCGGCGGCGGGCCCGGTCGTCGCACTCGGCCATCAGCAGTTCGGCGAGGAAGCCGCGGTAGGTCATCTGGTCCTTGATCGCCCGGTCGGCGATGTCGGAGAACTCGTTGCGGATCGACGGCAGCCGCAGCAGGCGGCAGGCGGAGTCGATCGCGGCGTCGGCGGCCTGCTCGGTCAAGCCTCGCTGGCGGGGCACGGTCACTGCGCTTCTCCCTCACGGTGGCCGCTGCCACTGGTGCGGCGGCGTCGGAGCAACTGGTCGTAGTGAGACACCGAGGGCAGCGGCCTGGTGTCCGGCGGAAGATGCGCCAGGCGCCACTCGTGCAGGGACGTCACCGTCGCCGGTGGCCGGCCGAGGTTCCGGGCGTCCGGTGCGGGCTCGGTCTCGGCCTGGGCGGCCTTGCGGCCTCCAGCGCGACCGCATCCGCGGTCATGGCCCCGGCCCGCAGGGCCGCGGCCAGGCCGGCGACGACATGTTCGTGCGTCATGTGGCGTCCGAGCAGCAGCACCTCGATGAGCGCGCGGGTGCCGTCCCGCTCGCCGTGGATCTTCATCGCCTGGGTCCACCAGGCGTCGTGGACCGGGGTGAACTTGCCCGCCGAGCGGGCCTGTTCGAGAGCGGTCGAGCCGGGGAAGGCGCCGGGCTCGCGGACCAGGACCTCCAGGTAGTGGTCCAGTTCCAGGCGGACGGCGCCCTTGGCGATCAGCCGCTCGTGCCGGGCGACTTCCACGTTCTGGTCGTAAACCACCAGGTGAGAGGCGTGCAGGATGATCCTCACCCGCTTGCCGATCAGCCGGATGGGGACCGAGTAGCGGTTCGTGCGGACCGGGATCTGGCCGTAGCGGTCGACTCGCGGGGTGAACAGCCGGCCGGTCTCGAACGGCTCCTCCGGCAACGGCATCAGCAGCGGTCGTTCGAGCGCGAAGTCGTCGGCGATGGTCCGGGATCTGGTGTCGGCGTACACATGAACGTCCCCACCCGCGTACGGATGAAAAGGGACACTGTGACACGTTGATCAACATTTCAAACAGACCCTAGATCACCTTAGCTTCCCAAGCTGAGAGCTCAGGCGCCGTCGTCACGGGCCGACTGTCGCGGCTTGCTCTGGTCGACGGTGCTGGCAGCGCGGTTGAGGCCGATGGGGGTGCGGCGAGGCATACGTGTGCGTGGTCGGGCGGCACACGCGCCGTCGTAGCTGGCTGTTGTCGGTTGGGGTTCAACGGGACACATCGAGGAGCACGCCGTCCGTCGAGTGCGGCCCCGCGTCCGGCGAAGTTGGGCCGTCCGAGGCCGCTCGGCAGTGGCCAATGACGACCAACGTCGACCTTCAGGCGCACAGGCTCACCGCACCTGAGCAGCGAAAACCCAGCTCACCAAGATCCCCGACAAGCTCTGGCGCAAGAACAAGCAGCAAGCCGTGGAAAGCGAGGAGCCCGGCACGGTGGTGTCACCCGCTTGTGCCGGGCTTGCCGCGTTCGTACGGCACGGGCGTCCGTGGAAGGCGGAATCCGCTTCCGAGTCAGCGGAGCATGCCCTCGCCGAAGTGAGGATAGCCGGAGGTGGAGAGGCCTGCGGAGGAGGCACCGAAGCTGACGGCTTTCTTGGTGGTCACGCCCGATGAAGAGCCGCGCAGGCTCCACAGGGCGCCGTCGCCGGCGTTCTCTCCGTCGGCCCCGATGGACAGGTCCGCATGGTGGTCCCCGTTGAGGTCGGAGAGCCGTACGGATGAGCCGAAATGGTCGTTGTCCTCGTTGCCGCCGGGGACGCCGGCGGTGTCCTGCTGGAAGGTCTTGGCGTCGGAGGTGGACAGCCCGGCAGGTGTGCCGCGGAACACTGTGACGCTGCCGGTGAGGGAGGCGGTACCGGTGCTCTCGTGGTGTGCGGAGACGGCCGCGTCGGCGAGTCCGTCTCCGTTGATGTCGCCGAGGGAGAGGGCGTAGCCGAAGTAGTCGCTCGTTTCGTCGGCGCCGGGCACTCCCGGGGTGTCCTGGTGGATGGTCTGCACCGGGTCGGTGCGGATGCCCTCGTTGCCGCCGAAGTAGGTGGTGATGGAGCCGCCGAGTTCGTCTCCGCTGGAGCCACCCCACCAGGCACTGGTGACCACGTCGTCGTAGCCGTCCCCGTCGATGTCTCCGACGGCCGCCTGCTTATGGCTCTCGAGTACCCCGTGGGGGCCAAGCCCGAGGTGGCGCCCAGGTACACGAGGGTGGCGTCGTAGTTGTGCGACGTATCGGGGTAGTACGTGCCGTTGGCGAGCAGGTCGTCGGTGCCGTCGCCGTTCACATCGCCTGAGAGGAGCGAGGCGGCGCCGTGCTCGGTACCGCTCTGCAGGGCATGGTGAGTTTGTACCGTGAGGCGGCACCGGACGACTTGGTGAAACCGCCCCTGTGGATCCAGACGTCCTTGCCCGAACTGCCGACGGCGAGGTCGGCCTTGCCGTCGCCGCTGAAGTCGCCGACGGCCAGCGACTGCCCGAACCAGTCGTGTCCGGACGGGTTCGGGTCACCGATGGCCCGCGCACCGGAGAGGCCCGAGGCGCTTCCCCAGATCACGACGGCGGTTCCGCCGTTGGTGTCGTCCCCGACGTCTTCTCCCGGGGCTCCAACGACGAGATCGGAATAGCCGTCGTTGTTGAGATCGCCGGAGGCGAGAGCGGCACCGAACAGGTCGTTGTGTTCGGCGGTGCCGGGAATCCCGCTCGAGTCCTGGGTGATCACCTTACGGTTGGATGCGCTGATGCCGAGCCGTAACTGACGATCACAGCCCCGGCTGACTTCACGCCTCCCACAGTGGCGGAACTGGCGGTTGTGACGAGGTCCCGGTACCCGTCACCGTTGAAGTCGTCCGCGTACTTGGCTGTGGCAGCGGTCACGGGGACGGCCGCCAGGGTGAGGAGGCCGCCGGTGAGGGCCACCGCCGTCGCAGCCGCCAGGATGGTGCGGAGGGGGTGTCTTTTGTTCATGTGCCCTCCGGTTCAAGGACCGCGAAGGCGGCTGCACAGAGGGGACAGGCTTCGCAGATGGTTGGAGGAGCCGCCGACGAGGTCGTGGCTCCGGCCCGAATGACTTGTACAGGACACCAAAGGTTGTACGGGAGTTGATGAAATATCGAGGCCGGTGAACACGTCGATGCGTGCGGGATGGAAAAGACCCATAGGTCCCATCAGCGGCCCGCGGGCAGAAACGTGTGATCTGCCCTTTCGTCCGCCGAAACTCCAACGCCCGAGATCGGCTGTCGAACGAGGCAGCAGGCCCGAACACCACGTACCAGAGCCGTGCCAGTCGCAGGGGTCAGCAGCGGTCAATCAGGGTGGCTAGCGAGTGCATCCGTGCCCATTAGCTCGGTCAGTGAAGCCGCAGGTCACCAGCCAGACACTCCGACCTCCCTCCTAAAGCGGGTGCGAAGGCCAACGTCATTCCTCGCGGTGCTGAGCGAACACCTGCTGCTGCTCGTCCTGCCGGCTCCAGTTGGCCGGCCGGGAGAAGGGCAGACTTCGGGCAAGGCCGGAGAACTGGTCGGATGGCTCCCGGCTGGCCTTGTTCACCACGATCGCCGAGAGCATCGGTGCTCGTCCGTCCTCGTTGCGGTGGAGGCAGACATCTTTGAGCAGGTAGGTCATGACTCCGCGGTGAGGCGGGATGGAGTCGAAGCCCTGTGCCGCCAACTCGGCGCTCAGCTCCCCGTACGTGATGGTCTGTCCCTGCTGGGCCCGCTTCCGCAGGATTTCCACAGCTGCTTCGACCGCTGCCGGGTACTCCGGATCCTTGATCCTCATTGGCCCTCCCCCATCGCGTGGACACTGCCCAGCCTGCGCATCGTACCGGCCAGACACCGCCTCGTACCGCTAGAAGGGGACGAAGAGGTCGTGCCAGACCCGTGCCAGATCGTGCAGGGAACCAACCACGGGGAATGTCGGGAAACAAGGGCACCAGCCAGTCAAGCCCCAGGGCCGCTGCGCCGCAGGTCAGGACAGCAGCCACCCCCAGAGAATCTAACGAGTTGGTGCGTGATAGCGGGTGGGCCGTGTGTGCCTGGCGGGTGGCATGATCCAAGTGTGGCGATCATGGTCAATCGGGCGGTGCTAGCGAGCTCGTGCACGGTAGGCGGTGAGGCGTCGAAGGCTTCGACATGACTCCGTGTTCAGCTGGAAGATCTTGCGCGACTGCCGCCCCAGAGGGGACGGCGTCCACCACGCCATGCTCGGCATCGCCCGCCTGCACAACCTCGCCCTCGCCGGATGACGAGCAAACAAGCAGGTCAGCCGACATATCCCTGATTATTTACGGGACGCCATCTAGGTCGTGTCTCTCAACTCCGTAGCCAGGCGATGATCGCCGCCAGCACGGCTGCGGAGCGATAGACGATCGCGAGTTTGTCGTAACGGGTAGCCAGGCCCCGCCACTGCTTGAGCAGGCTGAAGGATCGTTCCACGACGTTCCTGCGCTTGTAGGTCTCGGTGTTCAGAGTTCGGGGTCGTCCACCGCTGCGGCCCTTCCTCTTGCGGTTGGCCTGTTGATCGGCGCGCTCGGGGATCACCGTGCGGATGCCACGGACCGCGAGGTCTGCGCGAACCTGCTTGGAGGAGTACGCCTTATCTGCGAGCAGCGCGTCCGGTGCGGTGCGCGGCCTGCCGCGGCCGAGTCGCGGGACTCGGATGTCGCCCGGCAAGAGAGGGAGGACGTGCGCGTCGTGGACCTGGCCAGGGGTGACTACGACGGCCAGCGGGCGGCCGTTGCCGTCCACGGCGTGGTGAATCTTGGTCGTCAGGCCGCCACGGGATCGGCCTATTGCGTGGCCGGCTGGCTCGCCCCTGGTGGCAGGAGCTTCGTTCTTGCTGTGGCGGGTGGCGGCGCCGGCGTCCTTCTCCGGCCGGGCCGTGTTCGTGGCGTGCTGGTGGGCCCGGTTGATTGTCGAGTCGACCGAGACCGTCCAGTCGATCCCGTTGACCGAGTCCGCCTGGGCGGTCAGCTGGGCCAAAACCGTGTCCCAGGTGCCGTCAGCCGCCCACCTGCGATGGCGCTTCCACACCGTCTGCCAGGGACCGAACATCTCGCGGGGCAGGTCTCTCCAGGGGATTCCGGTGCGGTATCGGTAGATGATCCATTCGATGATGCGGCGGTGGTCGGCGAACGGGCGCCCTGCCTTCCCCGTATTGGAGGGAAGGCAGGGCGCCAGGCGTGCCCACTGCGCGTCGGTCAGCAGGCGCATGCGCCCGCTCGTGGTCACCGAGGCCGGTAGGCGGTGGCCAGCACGGAGACGGTGACCTGCTCGGGCAGGAGGCCGTCATCGTTCAGGTCTGCACGGCTCACGTGGTGTGCGCTCGGCGTCATCGCTACCAGGTCCAGGGCATCCAGCCTGGTCAGGGGCGCGGAGTACTCCACTTGTTCGGTGACGGCGGCCTCGAAGAAGGGGTCCAGCGCCCGGTGCAGGCGCTGTTCCTTGGCCGGGTCGATCGTGACCATCGCGGGAAATCGGCTGCGCAGCTCGGCCAGGTGCCGCCCGGTGGGACGGACCACGACCAGCCGGCCGATCGGGCGCAGCACCCGGTGGAACTCGGCCGGGTTGCGCGGGGCGAACACGTCCAGCACGACATCGGCTGCCCCGTCGGCCAGCGGCAAGGGACGGAAGACGTCCCAGGCCACCGCAGCGGCTCGGTGGTGGGCACGGGCTGCCGAGCGCAGCGCGCGCACCGATGTGTCCAGGCCCAGGCCACGGGCGCCGGGCAGCTGGTCGAGTACGCCGGCCAGGTAGTAGCCCGTGCCGCATCCCACGTCCACAACCGTGGCCCGCTCAGACACGACGTCGGACGCCAGGCGGGCCCCGACTTCACGGATGGGCGCGTAGGAGCCGGTGGACAGGAACCGGTCCCGGGCCTGGACCATGGCCGCGTCGTCGCCGCTGGTGGCGCGGGTGCCCGTCAGCAGGCCGGCGTAGCCGTGGCGGGCGATGTCGAAGGTGTGGCCCACCGAGCAACGCAGTGCGCCGCGGCCGGGGTGCAGGCGGCGCGTACGGCACGTCGGGCAGCGCAGCAGGTCGAGGGAGAGTTCGAGGGCAGGGGGAAGCGACACGGGCACGAGGCACTCCTGGCAAGGGGGAAGGGAAGAGACCGTGCCTGCACGCGCGCTCAGAAAGTCGCTGCCTCAGGAAGGTACAGGCAGCGTCGGGAACGTGGTTCACGCAGCAGGCACACCAAGGAGGGCGACGCCGTCCGGCATCGCCCTCAGCGCCTTCCGATCACAGGAAGCAGCAGTGCGGGGTGCTCATGAATGCCACGCCATGAGTCTACGAGCATCGGTGAAGCCTTCATGCCTCCGTGTCCCCATAAGAGTTGGGAGACACGACCTAGACCTCAGCCGCATCGTCTCTGACACCATCACCTGGCCAGGACCGACCAATGAGAAGGGCTGAGGCGATGCATGACGCTGCTGGTCAGCGCCAGCCCGGATTGTCGCTCGGCAGGAAGGTTCCGAACAGCGACTCATAGGCGTCGTCCTCCCCTTCGTCGCCGAGCAGCACATGATCGGGCTCGGTTCTCGCAACCGCTTCTCGGAGCTTTGAGACCAGTTCTGCTGTGGACGTCAAGTCGAGAGACAAGGCGTCGGCCAGACGGGCGCGATGCTCATCAATGTCGGGCTCGTACTCCGCAAGCTCCCGTTCGAGGTGCTCTGCCGCAATCTGCATGGCCTCCACATCGCCCCCACCCGAGAACTTCAGGCAGTCGTGCCAGCAGGGAAGACCAATGATGATCTCCAAAGCCTCTGTCAGGTCGTCAGCCATCAGGCCGGCCTGCCCCTCGGAACTGGCATACACCACGGGCTGTCGGCCGCCGGGTTCGCCGCACAGGAAGTACGTCCCACCAGCAGCATCACCAGCGAAATCCTTCAGCGGAGCACCCGAGGACAGGCGGATGTCCTCCCCGTGATCACCACGCGAGATGTCGAAGTCGAAGACGCCTTCAAGGAGGTTGGAAACAACCGGATTGCTCCGGATCAGGTCGAGTACATGATCGGCTGAAGTCACGGCGGGGACGATAACAAGAGGGGCTGACAGCAGACCGCCCCGGAAGCGAAACGGGCACCTCGCCATGAGCGGAGTGCGAGCGTCGGTCCCTCACTCAGAGGCTGGACCTTAGTCCAGAGAATCGTGTATTCGATGCTCCATGCTCCGACCGGAACCGACTCAGAGACACCGCCTCGTCGAGATCCGCGACAACCTGATCGCCCGAATCGCCGAAGCAGAACAGGAGGGATGGCTCGGTGAGATCGAAGGACTCCAAGTCAGTCTCGCCAGCGCAGAGGAGAAGATCGCCCAGCTCGACGCAGAACAGATTCGCCAGCGTCAGGTGATCGATCTCGGCATGCCCAGCTTCAGCCAACTCGCGACGCGGACAAGCACGGCCACCAGACCCTCAAGTTGATTGGCGCGAGTTCGGCACCCGCCTGACCTTGCTCGCATCAGGCTTTCGTCGTGTGGTCCAGGATGGCGCGGGCGAGCGAGGTATGTACCGCGCGCGGAAGGGCGTGGCCCATGCCAGGGATGTCGACGATGCGTGCGCCGCGGATCGCCTGGGCGAGGTGGTGGGCGTGTGGTGGCGGGGTGACGGGTTCGGCCGGCGCAGAGATAACGAGAGTGGGCACGCTGGTCTGGGCGAGCTGCTCGGTGCGGTCCATGCCGGAGGCGTCGGCACGGGCGTGTGCAGTGCTGGTGGCGTAGTGCCCGGTGTGCTCGATGATCTTCAGTTCAAGGGCCCGGGCGTACTCGACGTCGAAGGGAAGCTGGTTGCCGCCCAAGACCCGCCAGTGTTCAGTCCGCCGCTCCAACTCGGCTTCCAGTCCATGGTCTTCCACGGGACGGGCCCACATTTCCAGCAGCTGAGGGGCAATTCCAGGGAGATCTTCGGGCGAGGTCCGAGTTCCGTCAGGGTGCACGTAGGGGATGGTACTGAGTGCACTCGTGCCGATCAGAGTGGCGCTGAGCAAGCGGTCAGGATGGTCCGCGATGAGGAGCTGAGTGAGCATGCCGCCCAGAGACATGCCCACGACGTGAGCTTGTTCAACCCCAAGGCGGTCCAGCACCGCGACGGCGTCCTGTGCCAGTTCGGTGAGTGGATAGGGCCGCTGGTCGAAGGACCAGGTGGAACGGCCGGTGTCGCGGTGGTCGTAGCGGATGACGTGATGGCGGGTGGCGAGCTTGTCCACCAGTTCGTCCGGCCACCCCAGACCTGATGCTTGAGCACCCATGATCATTAGTAGTGGTGGCAGATCAGTGGCACCGCGGTCCTCCACCCATAGGCGCACGCCGGGCGCTGCATCCACGAAGCGTTCCACGCTGTTACCCCTCTCGCAAAAGACGAGACGTATCGTATCGCGTGTCTCTCTCGCACAGAGTACTTACAGGTCATCCCATTTGGCGTAGTCGGTAATCTGCGGGCGTGACGATCGTGGAACGACTGGTGCCGGACGAGTTGTGGGAGCTGTTCCAGCGGGTGGTGCCACCTGCTCCGACACGGCCGCAGGGAGGCGGCCGCCGACGGCACGGTGACCGGGAGGTGCTGGCCGCGATCATCTTTGTGGCCACCTCGGGGTGTACCTGGTAGCAGCTGCCGTCTGCGTCGTTCGGGCCGTCCGGGGCGACCGCGCACCGGCGGTTCGCCGAGTGGACCCGGGCGCGGGTGTGGGCCAGGCTGCACCGCCTGGTACTGGACGAACTCGGCGCCCGGGGCGAGCTGGACTGGACCCGCTGCGCGATCGACTCGGTGAACATGCGAGCCCTGAAAAGGGGGAGCTGACCGGCCCGAATCCTGTCGATCGGGGCAAGTACGGTTCGAAGATCCACCTGGTCACTGACCGGAATGGTCTGCCTCTCTCGGTCGGGATCTCCGCGGCCAACACCCACGACAGCCAGGCCCTCATCCCGCTCGTGCGCGGTATCCCGCCGATCCGCTCCTGTCGCGGGCGACGCCGCCGCAAGCCCGGCAAGCTCTACGGAGACAAGGGCTACGACTACGCCCACCTGCGCCGATGGCTCCGGCTTCGCGGCATCCGCCACCGCATCGCCCGCAAGGGCGTCGACTCCTCCACCCGGCTGGGCCGCCACCGCTGGGTGGTGGAGCGAACGGTGTCCTGGCTGGCCGGCTGCCGTCGACTCCACCGCCGCTACGAGCACAAAGCCAACCACTTCCTGGCCTTTACCAGCATCGCCTGCACCCTCATCTGCTACCGCCGACTCACCAAATGAGATGACTTGTTAATGTGGGCGGGCTTGGTGTTCCTTGATCGACTCGGCGCGTTTGACTGTCTTGCCGACATCATGGTGCCTGGTCCGGTGTTTGTTCTTCGAGCCTGAAGGCCGTCCGGGACCTGGCCGGGACGGTTTCGGCGCGGCCGCCGGGCGGGCCGTGGTCGCGCGGACGTTGCGAAACCCCCGCCGCACCCGGGCGGGGGTGAGCCGGCGGGGCTGGGCCGGTCGTTCCTAGGGGCGGCGGAGGTCCTCGGCGAGGGGCCGGGCGAGGTGGAGCTGGGTGTGGGCGGCGATGATGAGCCAGGTCCACAGGTCGGCGGTGTCCGCGTGGCGGACCTTCGGGGCGGTCCAGCCCAGGGTCTGTTTCATGAACCGGAAGGTGTGCTCAAGATCGAACCTGCGCAGGAAGGACTGCCACCAGCGCTCCATGTCCGCCGGTGCGGCGGCGGTGGCCGAGCACCACAGCCAGACCGGTTTCGGGCCGCGGTCGCCCGGCAGGCGCTCGACCTTCAGGTGGATCAGCGTCCCGTGCAGGATGGGCAGTTCCTCTTTCGTGTGGTTCAGCCAGGGGCCGCGGTGGGTGAGCCGGGGGTGCATCCGGTCCCAGGCCATCGTCTCGGCCTTGCCGTAGCGGGTGGTGTCCGTGACTGTGGTGACCTCGGGTTCGTGCCAGCTGTCGGGCTTGGCGAAGGTCAGGACGCCACCGTGCCGACGCGGCCGTCCGCCCTTCGGCCCGCAGCGGGCGGGGCCGGGGTCACGGAGCATGACGCGGTCCGAGCGCAGGCGTCCGACCAGGACGACGGGCAGGTCCGCCAGGGCATAGGAGAGGTAGGCGACGTCGTAGCCGGAGTCCATGACGATCCAGATCTCCGGATCACCCGCCCGCCGCTGCTGGGCTTGGACCAACCTTTCGATCACACCGCGTAGTTGGGCAGTGGTGACGGCGGTCGCGTCGTCCGCCGGCCCCAGGCGCACGGCGTCCAGCAACGCGACCCAGGAGGTCTGCCCGGTCTCCAGAGCGGCGACGAAGGAGTACGGCCAGCCCGGCACGAACTGATCCCTGCTGCGGGCACCGCGTCCGTAGACGTGGCAGAACAGCCGGTCCTCGCTGGTCGGAGCGTCGGGGCGGAGCCAGTTGCTCACGTCCACAGCCAGCACGATCCGCCCGTCGGCCGCCCTGGGCAGCGGCAGGCCCGCCAGCGCGCGCCGCAACCGCGCCGGCTCCAGCCAGTCCCGTGCCCGCGCCGGTGCTCGACCGCCGGCGACAGCTCGACCAGCGTCTTCACCGGCCCGTCCGCACACAGCACCGCGTCTGTGAGCTCGAAGAGCGCATCCGTGCGGGCGTAAAGACACTCGTAGAACTCGACCCGAAAGCGGGACAAGACGTCGAACGCCTCGCCCGCAGGCGCGTGGACCGGGAGACGCACAGCAGCGGCCGTTCTCTCGTGCTTCGTGACTCGACATCTCAAAGCGTGGAGAACGGCCGCCTCCGCTGTCCCGGGAAGAACCGCAGACCAGCAGGTCGGGTGACCTGCGAGGTTAAACGCCAAGCTCAGTCTCACTGACCAACGGCATCAGCCGACGACGTTCGTGAGTTCGGCGGCGAGAAAACCGGCCTCGTCCGGGGTCAGTTCGATTACGACCCGACCGCCGCCTTCGATTGGTACGCGTATGACGGCGCCCCGCCCCTCCTGGGTGACCTCGAACGGGCCATCGCCCGTCCGTGGCCATATCCAGGCCCTGACGCTCAGCGGCTGAGTGAATTCACCGTCATTGACGACGTTCGTGAGTTCGGCGGCGAGAAAACCGGCCTCGTCCGGGGTCAGTTCGATTACGACCCGACCGCCGCCTTCGATTGGTACGCGCATGACGGCGCCCCGCCCCTCCTGGGTGACCTCGAACGGGCCATCGCCCGTCCGTGGCCATATCCGGGCCCTGACGCTCAGCGGCTGAGTGGGTTCACCGTCATTGAGGGGCAGTGCCTGGTTGGGCTCCCAACCGGAACCATTGATCGTCACCCGCGTCCCGTTGTCCTCGGTCTTGACTGTGTACGTCCCCGGAGCGGTTGTCGCGGTGGCGGCAGGCGTTAGGACGACCGTGGGCCCCAGAACGAACGATGAGACGACGAGCGAGATGACGGCATTACGTCGGATGTGCCGGGCCATGATGGGTGTCCTCCCTCGCGATGACTGAAGGGCGCCGCAGAAACATGGGGATAAGTCGCCGCGCCAGCGTTCTGGGAGTGGTCTCTCCAGCCACAGCGCGACAACGGATGTACGGCTGTGGCGCCGGACTGACCGGAAAGGCGCCGCTCCACCCATCCTCCCTCTCTCCGAAGCGGGTGTCGACCGGACGACCATGTGGGCCGACCTGGCTGACCGCGCCCCAGGCACGCAACTGCGACTGCTACTCCCACGAAACGCCACGGCTGCCGCCACAACCGTGACTGCAACCGCTACACCCTGTCCCTGTCCTGGACCTGCCGGACGTCCTCGGGGACGATCCGCTGGCCGCCGCCCGGCTCACCGACTGGCGATACCTGCTGAGCGACCAGCAACAGGTCGTCTCCTCGGCCATGACGGTGCTCACCGACACCGGTGAACACCGCTTCGCCCTCTTCAACAACGGTCCGTCCGTTACCGGCACCGTCATTGCGCTGCGCACCGCCGCCGACCTCCCCGGGGTGGCCGCCCAAGACATGCGGGTCCGCCTCCTGACGGTCCCCGCGCTCAATCTGATCACCATCTGGCTGCACGGCGAGGAGGCCGACCTTCTGATCCCGCTGGCCCCCGTCTTCCAAGACCTAACCTCGGGTCAGCCCTACCCGGCGACCACGGTGCTGGCCACTCTCCGGGAACCCGCCCAGGCCCTGACCGCCATCACCCCGGACGACGAGACCGGCTCCTGACCGGGTATCTCAACTTAACGGCCCTGTCTCACTTTCGGTGGTGACGGATAACGCCATCCTCCGTCACCACCGAAAGCGAGACAGGGCCGTTGATGAGATACTCCCGCCACCGGCACAGTTTCCCTGCCGCACACAGCCGGCGATGGTCATTCCGTCGGCGTGCCGATCCGCAGCCGGTTGCCGTCAGGGTCGCGCAACTCAATCTCACGCGCCCACGGCGCATCCTCAGCCTGCACACCGAACTCGGAGGCGATGAAGTCGACATCACGAACGCGGAGGTAGACCAACGTGTCCGGGCGGGCATCGCCCTTGTGCTCCGACAAGAACAACCGCACCCCGCCGCGGGCGACCTCGACGAACGCGGGAAGTCCCGGTTCGAAGCGGTGTTCCCACTGCTTGGCGAAGCCCAGCCGCTCGTACCAAGCGACCGCCGCCGCAGCGTCCTCGACGCGAAGAATGGGAACGACTTCCTCGTCCATGGAGTCATCGTCGCAGACCGCCCAGGGCGAACGTTGCCTGATGCGGCACTAGCGAGCTCGTGCACGATAGGCGGTGAGGCGTCGAGCTTCTGTTCGTCGATCATGGTCGTGTGGTGGGGAACGCGTCTCGTGCAGCGATCATCAGTGACCGGAGGATCACGGGCCTGTCGACGGATGTGATCGCTGAACTCGTAGCTGAGCTGGGCCCGTTGTGGCACGAACGGCACCAGGCCAGGCTTGCTTCCCGGTCGCGGAAGCGTGCTGTGGGTGCTGGCGCGAAGCACCGGCTGGTCTTCGTCGACCGGCTCCTGGCCACCCTCGTGCACCTCCGACACGCGACCACGCACGATGTACTCGCCTGCTGGTTCGGTGTCGACCGCTCCACCATCACCCGCGCCATCGCAGAGGTGCGGCCCTTGCCCGCCGAGCACGGGTGCACCGTCAGCCCGGGTGTGCGGCTGCGGACCCTGGCCGAGGTCGTCGACCACCTCGGCGCCGGCGGGAAGACCGGGATCACCGACGGCACCGAGATCCGGGTCCGGCGGCCGGCTGCCGGCTGCCGGGCGCAAGGACCGGGAGGCGTTCATCTCCGGCAAGAACAAGCAGAACGCGGTCAAGGCCATGGTCGTCACGGACGGCGACGGGCGGGTGTTGTTCTGCAGTCCGGCCAAGCCCGGAAGCTGCGCGGACATCACCCACGCCCGCCGGCTGGGACTGGTCACGCTCCTGGCCGACGGGCCCGCGGTGGAGATCCTCGCCGATGCCGGCTATCAGGGCCTGGGTGCCCAGACCGGCGGACGGGTGATCACCCCACCGCACCGCACGTTCAAGAAGAACGCTCCCGACTGGTACGAGGAGGTGTACGAGCGGCAGCGCAAAGCGCACTCCTCGAGGCGGATCCGGGTCGAGCACGGCATCGCCCACCTGAAGAACTGGCGTGCCCTGGCCCGCCACCTCGGCCGCCGCGAACACATCAGCGACACGGTCCAGGCCGTCGCCGGACTGCTGTCCCACCAGCAGACCGCGGACCTGGCCTCGGCACGGCAGATGTGAACACGGAGTCATGTCGAAGCCTTCGACGCCTTACCGCCTACCGTGCACGAGCTCGTAAACGGCGTCCCGTAAGGGGTGGAGGACGGGACTTGATGTCCTCGACTGAGGTGGGGTTCGTCCAGCGAGGGCCAGGTTGTGCAGCCGGGCCACGCCGAGGATGGCGTGGTGGACGCCGTCGCCGCGTAGTCGGCAGTCGCGGAGGATCTTGTAGGTCTTCATCCTGGAGAAGGCGTGCTCAACACGGGCTCTCACTCGGCGGTGGAGGGTGTTGTCGGCCTGCTGCGCGGGGGTGAGTGGCCGGTCTTTGCGTGGCCAGTGCGGGATGGGAGCAGGAGTACCGCGATAGCCGCCGTCGCCGGGAACGGGTGCGTTCTTCACGGCCCGGTCCACGTCCGATTCGCGGTGGGCGCGGGCGTCGTGGCGGTTGCCGGGCAAGGGGCGTCCGGACGCCACGACCAGCCGGGTATGGGCGTCGATGACGACCTGGTGGTTGGTGGAGTAGTGGTAGTTCTTGCTGGAGGCGGCCGCGCTGCGGTCGCGGGTGGGAACCGGGGTGCCGTCCACGATCAGCACCGTGCCAGCGGATGGCGGCGCCGCACCGGGGCCAGGGCCGGAAGCGGAGCGATGTGGTCGATGCCCCGGTCCGCGGCCGGCTTCGAGATCCCGAACAGAGGCCCGAGCTGCCGCATCGTGAGGTTCGTCCGCCAGTACGCGGCCACCAGCAGTACGCGGCTCTCCCGGGGCAGAGCCCATGGCCGGCCGCCGGTGGGCTTGCCGCCACCCCGGCGCCGCACGACCCCGACAAGCTTGCGGAACCGGCGACCGTTCAGTCCGGCGAACAGGTCCACCCACTGCGGCTCAGCCGCCGTCACCACAACACCCACACCAAGATCATCACATGTCTGACCAGGGCTTACGGGACGCCGTTTAGTGCCGCATCGAGCAATCTTTGCCCTGCCTGTACGGTCAGGGCATGAATGACAGCGGCCAGCCAACTCTTGATCAGATCGAAGATCGCTTCGTTGAGCTTGTCGCGGGTTGGCTGTTCCGGGACGAAGCCGATCGCTGGGCGGCGAGGCGGGTGATGGAGGATGGGCTCGTCTGGGACGACCTCTCCTGGTGGGCGCTGAACCGTCTCTACGGAATCGATCTCCCCGCGGACGAGAGGGGTGGCTACCCGCACGATGACGAGCAGGTGCGGGCGTGGCTCACTGAGCTGAGGAAACGCCGAGCGATGTGAAATGGCGCGGCCGCGTCGCCGTTCCTAAGCGGTCGAGGCTCGAAGTCCTTCGGGGTTGGCTCCCGCTGTTGTTGTGTGTGAAGTCAGGTCAGATCGCAGACAGGGCCGGGTAGAGGCCGCAGGCGCAGTCTGGGTATCTTCCGGGGTGCCGCCGAAACTGCATGTCGCCACTATCACAGATGGTCATTTGCAAGGGGGCGGAGCGTCGCGGGAAGTGAGAGCTCGGGCATGACTCTCCCGGTGAAACATCAGGAAGCCGCGCTCGATCCCGGGCTGGCCGCGGGTGGCTCTGCCTCTGCGCGACCGTGCACGGAGGTCGCTCCGATGTCGTCGGGCTGAAGGAGCCCGGTGAGCACGCGGGTGAGGACGCGGTCGAAGAGCGATTCCGGCGAATCCTCGTCCTCGGGCGGCTGCCCGGTCAGGGCGGTGGCGAGGTGCGGGTGGTTGCCCGCCATGGCGACCTGGGTGAGATATTCCGCCTGGGCCTGCTGCCACTGCGGGGTGGTCTGTCCGGCGAGACGCTGGGTCACCTCGGCGCGGGTCAGGGTGGAGACGACGGCATTGAGGATCGCGATGGCCTCCAGCTTGGTCCGGGGACGGACGTCGAGGTCGGCCAGCGCGGCCAGGGCGTGCTCCAGGTAGGTAACCGCGTGCGGCCCCATCGGGGTCCTCGTCGCGGTCGCGTCGAGCAGCCAGGGGTGCGCGAGGTAGACGTCCCTGCTCTGCCAGGCCAGGGCAAGCAGGTCGTCGAGCCAGTGTCCGGAGCCGAGCTCGGCGTAGGAGATCTCGCCGTAGACCTGGTCGATCATCAGTTCCAGCAGTTCGTCGCGGGTGGCCACATAGCGGTAGAGGGATGCCGGTCCGGCCCCGAGAGCGACCGCCACGGCCCGCATGGTGACGGCGGGCAGACCGTGCGCGTCGGCCAGGGCGATCCCTGCGGCGGCGATGCCGTCGCGGTCGAACGTGGGCGTCGGGCCGCGTCCGGCGCGTTCGGGGCGGAGCCAGATGCTGTGGGCGGGCGGCTCGGTCATGAACCCCTCCTGTTCTGCGAACGCTGTATGCAGTACCTTAGGCCACATTAACTGCGAACAATGATCGCAGTAGATGAAAGAGAGCCGACATGCCTCAGATGCAGCCGCAGCAGGAGTGGACGCCGACCCGGTACGCGCACAACGGCGACGTGCAGGTCGCCTTCGACCAATTGAAGGGCTCCGAGGGTGAACCGCTGCTGCTCATCATGGGCTTGGCCACCGCCCGGTTCTGGTGGCCAGCCGGACTGTGCCAGGCCTTCGCCGACGCCGGGTTCGCCGTGGCCCGCTACGACCAGCGCGACGCCGGCCAGTCGACCCGGATGCCGGACACCGCCACCGCCAACCCCTTCAAGGCCCTGTTCGCCAAGCGCGGGGACGCCTACACCTCCGAGGACATGACCGACGACGCCATCGCAGTGATGGACGAACTCGGCTGGGAGCGAGCCCATGTCTTCGGCCACTCCCTGGGCGGCACGATCGCCCAGCGGACCGCGCTGCGACACCCCGACCGGGTGCTCAGCGTCACCTCCTCGGCGGCCCTGCCCAGCGACGTCTCCGGCCTGGGGGTCCTGCGCCACCTGCGGTTCGGCCTGCTCGCCAAGCTCGCCCGGACCAAGTTCCCCGAGGGCCGTGAGGGCGACATCAAGGCCGCCCTCACCGTCTGGCGCGGCATCGCCTCTCCTGGCTACCCCTTCGACGAGGCCGCAGCCCGCGCCTGGGTCGAGGCCGACGTGGACAGCGGCCCGCGCGACACCAAGGCGCAGAGCCGCCAGATCGGCGCCCAGTGGCACGGACCCAGGCTCAAGGACCTGCGCCGACCCACCCTGGTCCTGCACGGCGAGCAGGACCCGATCCTGCGCGTCAGCGCCGGGCGCGCCACCGCCCGGGCCATCGACGGCGCCCGCCTGGTGACCTACCCGGGCGTCGGCCACGATCTCCCCGCCGCCCTGTGGACCGACATCGCCCGCCAGGTCAGCGACACGGCGGCCCGTCGGTTGTAGTCAGGCGGTGCGGGCAGTTCGGACAGCCGCTGGGCGAATGACAGCCGGGTGCACTCCGGCGTCGTGGTCACGTGGCCATCTTGCCGGATCGTTGAGGCGCCGGACGCGGCAGACTGCCACCCGTCTGATCCACTTCTCCCGATCGGCCCGCTGTCATGCCCGTTGCCCTGGCCCGCCCGGTAGCCGCGACCGCCGCCGAGCGCGAACGGTTGAAGAAGATGGCCTATGGCCACAAGACCCCGTACCGGTTACGACGGCGGGCGGAGATCGTCCTGCACGCAGCACGGGGGCGCTCCAACGCGCGCATCGCCCGCGAGACAGACCAGCACCTGGACACGGTCCGCGCCTGGCGCGACCGGTTCACCCACGGCGGGCTGGCGGCCCTGGCCGGCCGTAAGCGCACCGGGCGTCCCGCCGGCTTCACCCTCATGCAGGCCGCCGAGGCCAAGGTGCCGGCCTGCCAGTTGCCTGCCGAAATCGGTACACCGCTGTCGTGCTGGTCGTGCCCACCGCCGCCGGATCTGAGCGGTACGGGCCCCAGAGCCCTGCGGCTCCCTGATGCTCCCTGGCCCGTATCCGGCGGTGGGCCCACAGGCCGGCCGCATGCGGCAGAAGCAAGGAAGAACCGGGCATTCCTCCCCCGGCGCACAGCCCGGCCGTGCGCCCTGACGGGCACGGCCGGCACCGGCTCCAAGCAGCCGCCGTCACGATCTCGCACCGCCTGTTCGGCTGGTGCGGGCATCCTCTGCCAGGACCAGCAGGCCGCCCCCGCCGGGCGACTGCGAAACCGTGTGCCCCAGTTGCAGCAGCAGACCGGACACCGCCGCCTGCACGATCGCGCGCATGCTGTCGCCCGAGCCACCGGCCCGCTCCGAAGCCAGCGCGCTGAACCCGTCGGAAGCCGCCCACCTGACCAGCACCCCGCCGGGAGCCTCGCTCACCCGCAGCCCCGGCGCGTCGCTGTCCGCCTCACCGGCCAGATGGAATCCCGCCTGGCTCAGGACATGCCGCACCCGCACCACGAGCTCGGCACACCCATACGACACCCGACTCGTCAGCCCAGCACCGGACCGGTCATCCCCCCGGACGCGAGCAGGCTAGCGACACCGCATCAACCACTCCAACGCTGTCACCAACACTCCCGTCTGGCGGCCCGTCCAGGATCCCAACCAGCGCGTGGACTGGGGCCACTGACATCACCCGGAGAGCCGTGGCCGGGCCGTGCACCTGCCCGACCAGGACGCCGCGCTGCACCTGCTGCGCTCCACGCTCCGTATCGGCGACGTCGTCCTGGTCAAGACCTCCCATGGGCCCGGTTGCAGCAGATCGCCCAGGCGCTGGTGCAGCCGGACCCCGAGCCCGCCGGTGCTTAGACGTCGGTTTCTTTGGCGCTGTGTGGCGAAGCGAGGCGTCGCAGGCTGAGGCGCGGGTACCGGCCAAGAGAGCGAAGGCTGGCCTGTCAGCAGCGAAACCGGGCAGCAGCACCGCATGAAGTCCCCACTGCACTTCACGCTGGCCGCGACCACTCTTGACGCACCGAACCCTCATGAGCTGGCGCAGTTCTATCAGGATCTGCTCGGCTGGCCGGTACGGAAGGACGAACCGGGCTGGGTTGAGATCGGGCCGCCCGACGGCAGTGCCGGACTGTCGTTCCAGACGGAGCCGCTCTTCACCCGACCGCGGTGGCCTTCCACACGGTCCGAGCAGCAGATGATGATGCACCTGGACATCGAGGTGAACGATCTGTCATCAGCCGTCGAGCACGCTCTTGCCCTGGGGGCAACCATGGCGGACTTCCAGCCTCAGGCCGACGTGCGCGTCCTGTACGACCCGGTGGGCCACCCGTTCTGCCTCTTTGCGCGCACCGGCCCGAGGGCCTGACGGACTGATTCAGGTGGTGAGTCTGCGGTAGCTGATGAGGGCCGCAGCAGTGGCGACGAAGACGGGGAAGTACTCGGTCTTGCGCTCGTAGCGGCGGTGCAGGCACCGGCATCCGGCCGGGGCTGTCTGCAGTCGTGGCCAGGTTCGTGGTCAGGCCGCGTCGGACCCGCCTGTGCCGCCGGTCGTTCGTACGGCGCGTGCCTGCCTGCTGCCTGCCTGCTGCCTGCCGCCGGGGATCAGGTGCCGACGACGGGCGTGGCGGGGTGGCTGGGCGGTGCGGGCGAGCCATTCCTCGATCCGGCTCATGCCGTACAGCAGTGCTGCCATGGCCGGCAGGAGCAGGTACGCGATCAGGACCACTCGCCTCCCCCTTCACGGTCGGCGATCCGTCCACGAGTGTCCGGCCCGGGGATGGGGTGTGGGGTCGCCTTCACCAAGGGGTGCGTCCTGAGGGTATGCCGCCAGGATCGTCCAGGAGGGCGATGCGGGCGGTGACGCGCTTGCCGACCGGCTCGCGCTGCACCTCAGAACCCTGGGAGACGGCCATGACGATCTCCAGACCGTGCTGCCCGACCCGGCCGGCATCCGCGGCCCGGGCGATGGGCAGCACCGGCTCGGAGTCCCACATCACCACCTCCACCAGATCGCCGATGATGCGCAGGCCCAGCAGCAGCGGGCCGGGCGCGTACTTGCGGGCGTTGGTGACCAGCTCACCGACCACTAACTGGGTCACGTCCAGGGCGCGCCGGGAGACGGGCAGGCCGTGCTCGGCCTGCACCCGGGCAAGGAAGCCGGCGGCGCAGTGGCGGGCGTGGGCGATGTCCGCCCCGTCGCCGTCCAGTGCCACCGTGGTCTGTATCAGCCGCTCAAACGGCAGGGTCCCGTCCCCGCCCGCCGGTGCCGCATCCATCGTGTTCATCCTCGCCGCCCCGTACAACCGGCCTGTCGTTTACCCGCGCGTCCACTGGACACGCCGTGCGTTCCCGTGCCGGTTTCATCACACCAAACACGTCACCCGTGCCCGCGGGGCGACACCCGCGGTGAGGCCTTCGGTATGGAAGTATCACCGGTATGGCTGAAACATCCCGGCTGAAACCCGCACAAGCCGAGCAGACGCATCAGCCTGGCGGGTTGTCCGTCACGGCCACCGCCACGGACGGCATCCGGGTGCTGACCGCAGTCGGGGAGATCGACCACCACACTGGCCAGTCGCTCCAGCAGGCCCTGGATGTCACCGGCACCACTCGGCCCCGCATCGTGATCGACCTGCGCCAGGTCACCTTCCTCGACTCCAGCGGCATCAACCTCCTCATCACCGCCCACCAGCACACCACCCAAGCCGGCGGCCGGCTCCGCCTCGCCGGCCCCACGCCCCCCGTGCAACGCGTCCTACAGCTCGTCGGCGTCGACCAGCTCATCGACTGCCGTGAAACCCTCCACCACGCCCTCACCCCCTGACCGCTCACGGCCACAGCCGGGCACAGGCACGAGCCGCCGGACACCAGTGTCTGCCCGCCGTCGGTGGCAGCCGGCGCTTTGAGGGTCACTGCGAGCGCTGCCGCTCTCGCCCTCGCGCAGCTGGCTCCGCCAGCGTTTCGGCGGGTGACCTCTTGCCGGTGTGGTCGTTGAGCAACGCGGCACACTCACGCGCCATCCGCCTTCTTCTCTCCCTCCTGCGGGCACCGCGAGAGGCGAGGGCCCGGGCAGTTGTCGGTCCCGGGCCCTCACCTCTTGTACGGCGCTCTCCTCCCGCCCGGCACGTGTCCGCCCCGGTACGATCGGTGTCCGCTTCGGTGCACGTCCGCCGCCGGCTCTGAGCGGTATGTGCCCCGTAGCCCCGCGCATCCTGATGCTCCGGCCCACATCCGGCGTGGGAGCCTGCGGACCGGCCGCATGCGGCGGAAACATCGAGTGGATGTTTCTGAGCTACCGTTCGTTCTGGTTCTCAAAACGTAGGGAGATGGAACGCAGAACGTCTACTGTGGACACGTCGTTGCGGCTTTCGTCGTGGACTTCGGCCAAGCGCACGAAGGCCAAGGCGAATGCGGAGGCAAGCTGCGCGATGAACGGCTCGAGTTCTCGGCTGACCAGGACCGAGACTTCCTGCACCGTCGCGTCAGCGGGGACTTCGATGCGCGGCAGCATCTCCTCGAGCATCGCCGCGATGGTCTCGCCGCCCTGGATGTCGCTGTTGGGGTTTTCGCGAACCTGCCGACGCATCTCAAGCGCCTCTGTAAGGATGCCGACGACCCGCTGAATAGTTTCAGGCATGGCCCAGCCGCCTTTCAGATCGTAAATTTTGTCTCACCGCGCTAGGGCTGCGGATTCTTGGCCGCGGTAGCGCCCATCCCCTGCCGGCGCCGCACACGTACGCTGTTCGCCCCGAGCGGGCCTGCGCCGCCTACCAGCCAGGCGCCGACGGCTGCGGCGCTTAGCCCTTCGGCGACAGCACCGCAGTTCGGGGCGGTGTGTGGCACTACCTGGCCCCCAGCGGACATGACTGGCCCGGGGTCCTGGCGGCTGTGCATCCCGAGCGAGAAGGAGCCGACGCTGCCCGTCGCGCTCTTCCCGTTCTGCTCCGGCACGCCCATCATCGTCCCCCTTCCGCACGGGCGCTTCACCGGTCGCGTACCCGCCCCGAACAAGCCGATTCATTACGGAAAGTTGCTTATTTCCCACCCATCTGTCGCTGCACAGGATCCGCCACGAGCCGGCAGGTTTGTTCAGCCGACAACCACCTGCGCCCTCGTCGCTGACAACCATGCAGGGACGCATGTCGCGCGCACGCGCGCCCGCCCAGAGTGTCATTGCCGATCGAAATGCGGGATGGACGCACACCCGCCGGAAGGCCTTGCGGGGCCGGAGATCAATCCCCACGGGCCGCCAGGGAGACGTACTGGCGACCGACCCATGCGCAGCAAGAGGCACCACCGACCCGGGCCGGGCGAACAGTTGAAGAGAAAATCTACAAAAGGTGCATCTCTGATCAATATACTCATTGCTTGACATACTGGACCTGCATGGGAGTCCTCAGCGACTGCTGAGACATCGGGGGCAAGAACCGAAAGGAGACATCATGCGCAGAATCGCCAGCACGGCACTTGTCACCCTTCTGCTCGCTCTCGCACCGACAGGCACAGCGTTCAGCGTCGCCGACCAGGCAGCCCCGCCAGCCGCCAGCGTGACGGTTCAGGCCCAGGACAACGATGAGGACGACGACAACGCTGGCCTGTGGGGCCTCCTCGGCCTCGTCGGCCTGGCCGGCCTGATTCCATGGCGCAAGAACCGCGGCGATCGCAACCGCCAGGACTACCGAGGACCAAACACCCGTTCCACCGGCATGTGATGCGGACGGGCACCATGACGGCCAGGTCGGGTGAGAGCTGGATCAGTCCGCATCAGGGCGTACCAGCCCGCATCACCTACCGCGTCACGGTCTTCGGATCACTGGTCTCCGCACGGATCCAGATCGATCGCCCAGGGTCACCCAGTGGATTGATCTACCGAGTCCTGAGCTGTGATCAGGTCTTGAGGCAACCCAGATGAGTTGAGCGTATGTCGAGCTAGTACTCCAGCAGCGGATCGTGTCCTGAGCTGCGTTTTCGGTAGTGGCAGCGGCGGGCGACGGCTTGGCGGTGTCTTCTTCCAGGCCGACCACTTCAGTGCGTGGGTGACGGGGTCACGGTCGGCTTGTGGGCGGGGCAGGAGAGCGTCCAGGAGCCGCCGGATCTCTGCCACGGTGAGCGGGACGAGGGCTGATCCGTTTCTGCAGCCCCCTTTGCGGCCTCGCCGCCGGCCTGGGCGGCGAGCGCAGTCAGGACCGCGTGGGCGAGCATGGCCGGGGTGATGTGCCGATACCAGCCGGGATAACGGCGGACCTCGTACTGGTCGAGGCCGCACTCGTTCTTCGCGGCCTGGAAGCACTCCTCGATCGCCCAGCGGGAGCCGGCGATGCGGGCCAGCTCGGCGATCTCGACACCGACAGGAGCGTAGACAAGGTAGTAGGCGAGTTCGCCGGGGTCGGACAGGCTGCGGCGAGCCATGACCCAGCGGTGATGGGTTGGCGGATCGGGGTCGAAAATGATGTTGGCGGGCAGCTCGGCTGCGGCCCAGTCGTAGACACGCGGGCCCTTGGCGCCGTTGCCGCAGGAGAGCCGCTGCCAGGCGTCACCGGGTGCCTCGTCGATGAGCTGGTCGATGCGCCAGATGCCGGCCAGGGACTTGGTCTGCTGCGACTTGGGTACCGCCACCACATAGCCGATGTCGAGTTGCTCGAGCGGGCGGCGGAAGTGCCAGTCCTGCCCGTAGGCCTCGTCCGCGGTGACCCAGGCGGCGGGCAGGCCGGCGGCCAGGCAGCGTCGGACGATGTCCCGGGCCGGCTCTCCCCTGGTCGCAAAGCCCCGCTCGTCGGGGATCTTCGCCGCCCGATGCCCTCGGCCCGGGCGTAGGCGAACACATCCGCCAGGGTCCGAAGCCGCAGGCCAGGACGGTCAGGGACCGCGCATCCGCGTTCGGCCAGGAGCCCACGTATCTCTCCGATCGCGCGGGTAACGGTGGAACGGTCGACACCAGACAACAGGGCCAGGACGGAGTGCGGGAGATCGTGCCGCAGGTGGACCAGCGTGACGACCAGCCGGTCGACGAACACCAGCCGATGCCGGGCACCGGCACCCGCCTCACGTTTCCTGGCCCCGCCGCGAGCCCCGTGACGACGACCCTCGGCCATGGCCTGCCACGGTTCGGCCAACTCCTCTGCCAAGCAAGCCAGATGCTGCCGGGAGACACCGGTGAACAGCTGATGCGCGAGGACATCCCGGCCGACCATGATCATCACGGACTGGATCATCCCACCCTCGCGCGATCACCCTTCAACCGCAATCACGCACCAGCTCGTTGCTGCTCGTTGCGAAATGGGGTCGCGGTGCCGACTGGTGATCTGCGGCGGTCCGAGAGGGAGGCCAGACAGCCGGGAGCGTCTGGTCGGTGTTCGTTCTCCGGCTCACGCAACCTGCGCAAGCGCTGGGCAGCCTGAGCGGTACGGCGATCCGCTGGTCCGCGGCACTGCCGTCCGCTCCGGCCGCGGGCATGCCGGAGCCGACGGCGCCCGCGCTCAGGCGGGGACGGCTTTGGCCAGGCTCACCACGCCGTCGTCCGGCGCGTCGGGAAGCGGTACGTATCCCTGCCCCTGGTAGAGGGTGAGGTTGCGGTGGCTGGCGGCGCCGGTGGACAGGACGATACGCCGGCAGCCCTCCCCGGCCGCCTCGGCCTGGCGCAGCAGCCACCGCCCCACGCCGAGTCCCCGCAGGTCGGGGGCGACGGCGAGGCGTCCGACATGCAGGTCGGCGCCGTTGCGACGCGTGCGGACCATCCCGAGCAGCCGCCCGTCCCGCCACAGTCCCGTCGTGTGCCAGTCGGCCAGCCAGGCGCGTACGTCGTCCGGCGACTCGTGGAGCGCCGGGATGGCCAGGGTGTCGTTGGCCAGTGCCTCCTCCGTCCAGCAGCAGCGCTGCAGCACCGTCACCTCGGCGGCGTCGTCCGGGCCGAGACGCCGTGCGTACGAGCCGGGGAGCGGGCCCGCCACGGCGTCCGCGTGTGCGCGCTCGCGCAGCGGGGCCAGGGCCCGTGCGGCCCGTACCAGTTCCGCCAGCAGTCCTTCGGCCGCGTCGGCGTGGCGTGCCGCGGGGGCGAAACGGTCCTCCCGCATCGCGTCCGCGATCCGTATCGCGACGGTCGCCCCCAGGGGGACCAGGCGCAGGGTGGTCACCACCTGTTTGGCGTGCTGGACCGCGCGGGTGCCGGCCGAGGTGTGGCCGTAACTGACGAAGCCGACCGGCTTCCAGGCCCATTCCGGGCCCAGGTAGTCGAGCGCGTTCTTCAACGTGGCCGGCATGCCGTAGTTGTACTCCGGCGTCACGAAGACGAAGCCGTCCGCCCCGTCGACGATCCGGCTCCACCGGCGGGTGTGCTCGTGGTGGTGGACGCCGGTCGACGGGTGCTCCTCCTCGTCCAGGAAGGGCAGGTGCAGATCGCCGATGGCCAGGGGCACGAGGTCCGCGTCGAGCGCTTCGGCACCCGGTGCGAGCGTCTCGGTCAGCCATCCGCCGACGGCGGGGCCGAGCGCGCCGGGGCGGGTGCTGCAGACCAGGACGAGGATGCGGAGCCGTTTCGTTGTCATGGAAACGAAGTTAGCCGGTAGATTGATTACATGTCAACGAACAAGGCTGATTCCCCGGTCCGCTGGCTCACGGCCGACGAGGAGCGGGCCTGGCGGGCGTACCGTCGCATGGTGATCGCGGTGCAGACGCGCACCGTGCAGGACCTCGCCGCACACGGGCTGTCCGAGCCTGACTACGAGGTGCTCAGCACCTTGTCCGAACGCACCGACGGCACCAGTACGCTACGCGAGCAGGCCGCCAAGATGGGGTGGTCGCGCAGCCGCCTGTCCCGACACGCCACCCGCATGGAGGCGCGCGACCTCATCCGGCGCGCACCGGACCCCGCCGACGGAAGGGGCTGCCTCCTAGTCCTCACCGAGACGGGGTGGGACACGCTCCGGGAAGCAGCCCCGACCCACCTCGCCTCCGTACGACGGCACTTTGTCGACCGGCTCGACCCCGGTGAACTCGCGGCACTCGGCCGCATCGCAGAGAAGATCGCCGATGGCCCCCAAGATCGGTCTTCAAAGATCACCAGATGATGGATCATGGTGTCGTGGTACGTCGCCATGAACTCACCGATCAGGAGTGGGAGTTGCTCGCTCCGCTGATACCGCGGGCCGCGACGGGCCGGCCGCGGGTGTCAGACCGGCAGGTCATCAACGGGATGGTCTACAAGATCCGCACCGGGATCTCCTGGCGTGACCTGCCGGAACGCTACGGACCGTGGCAGACGGTCTCACCCGCTTCAGCCGCTACGCCCTGGACGGCGTGTTCACCCGGGCCCTGCAGCAGATCCAGGCCCGGGCCGACTCGGCCGGGGACATCGACTGGCTGGTGCAGATCGACTCCACCATCGTCCGCGCCCACCGGCACGCCACCGCCACCGGCCGAAAAGGGGGATCCGCCGGCCGGACGAACCGGACGATCACACCCTCGGCCGATCCCGGGGCGGACTGACCACGAAGGCCCATCCCGCCTGCGAGGGCAAGGGCCGCCCTCCGGCCCTCCTCGTCACACCGGGCCGGCGCCGCGACAGCACCTGCGCACGCATCCTGCTCGAACGTATCCGCGTTCCCGGGGTAGCGGCGGACCCGGTAGTCGTCCAGGCCGCACTCCTGCTTGGCGGTCTGGAGGCATTCCTCGACCGCCCAGCGGCTGCCGGCGATGCGGATCAGCTGATCCAGGGTCGTGTCGGCCGGGCAGTAGGCGATGTAGTGGGAGATCTCGTCCGGGCGGCTGACGCTGCGGCGGGCCAGCACCCAGTGCCAGCGGTCCTCACGGCGCCGGGGCCGCACTTCGACGCGGGCCCAGTCGAAGACCCGCCGGCCGTGCGCTCCCTGCCCGCAGGAACGGCGCTTCCACTTCTGCCGCGGCAGGCCAGGGAACAGGTCGTGGACGGGGTGGTCGAGTGCCCAGCGGGTGACGACGGTGTCGTGCCGGGTGGTGGCCATGACGCGGAAGACGTCCACCTGCTCGAGCTCGGAGCGCCGGCCCTTGGAGAAGCCGTAGGCGGCGTCCGCCCTCACCCAGCCGAACGGGACCTTCCCGGCGATGGCCCGGCGGACCATCGCCTTGGCCATCGCCACCTTCGTGGCGAAGGCGATGCTGTCGTCGATGCCCGCCCGACGGCAGCGGTCCCGGTCGTCCGTCCAGGAGGTGGGCAGATACAACCTGCGGTCGATCAGGGTGCGTCCGCGGCTGGTGGCGTAGGCGAGGAACACGCCGATCTGGCTGTTCTCGGTGCGCCCGGCGGTGCCGGAGTACTGCCGCTGGACGCCGGCCGACCGCACCCCCTTCTTCAGGAACCCGGTGTCATCGACGATCAGGACGGCATCCGGATCTCCGAGGTGTTCCACGACCTAGTCGCGCACATCGTCCAGGACCTCGTCGGCGTCCCACGCGATCCGGTTCAACAGCCGCTGAATGCGGTCGGGACCCGCATGCCCGGCCTCTTCCGCAAGCGTCCAGCCGTTCTTCCGCTCCAGCGGCGCGATCAGCCCCCGCATGTACGCCAGAGCAGATTGCCGCGGCTCCTCACGGTTGAACCGGTGCACGAACCGCTCATGCACCGCCTCGCGTTCACTCGCCCACGCCCTGACATCAGCAAGGTCCCCACCCATGACCACACCAACGACCGAACTGGCCAACAGTCACGACAAACACCGTTGCAGTACTAAGGGAACCGCTTCTGCGCGATGGGCGAAGGGCAGGTGAAAGCCCAAGTGTTCGAGCATCGTCCCTTGGACGAGAGGAGCCCCGATGACCGTCGGACCAGGCGTCGGCATCGGCACCGCGCGTGCCGATGCGGAGAGCGACGCCTCAGTGATAGCGCGGTCCCGGGACGAGCCCGAGGCGTTCGCCGCGCTCTTCGACCGGCACGCCGACGCCGTGCACCGCTATGCGGCCCGCCGTCTCGGCGGCGAGGTCGCTGATGACCTTGTGGCGGAGACCTTCACCACCGCATTCCAGCAGCGGCATCGCTACGACCCGGCCCGCGGCGCGGGCGCCGACGCCCGGCCCTGGCTGTTTGGCATAGCGACCAACTTGGTCGGCCGGCATCGGCGGGCTGAGGCCCGCCGGTTCAAGGCCATGGCCCGGGTCCCGGCCCTCGCCGACCACGACGAGCCGCTGGCCGACCGGGCTGCGGACCGAGTGGTGGCGCGGGCCGTACGCCGCGAGTTGGCGGCGGCGCTGGCCGCGCTGCCCGCTCGGCACCGGGACGTGCTGCTGCTGGTGGCCTGGGGGATCTCAGCTACGGGGAGGCGGCCCAGGCCCTCGGTATCCCCGTGGGCACGGTCAGATCACGGCTGCACCGGGCTCGCAGCAAGCTGCGCGAAGCATTGGGCGGATCCGACCCGACGGCACTGCGAGAGGTATCCGACCATGAATGACGAACTCGAACTCTTGAGGGAGTGGGACGCGGACGCGACCCCGCTCACCGGGCCGGCCCGGGACCGGGCCCGGCACCAGCTGCTCAACGCGATGGCCCACGCGGACCAGCGCACCGGCACCGGCCCCAGTCGCCGCCATGCACTGCGCATCGCGGCGGCCGCGGTGGTCGCCACGGCGGTTACGGGGACGGCGGTGCTGCTCGGCACGGACGGCTCCGGCGAGGGCGGCGCACCGGACACGAGCACCCCGCGGGTGGAGAACGCCGCCGCGACGGTGCTGAACGGGGCGGCGGCGTGGGAGCGCGAGCAGGAGAAGGAGCCGGTGGCGCCGCGCGACGACCAGTTCATCTACTCGAAGCGGATCATCAAGGAGACGGAGCAGAAGACCGGCAAGGTCAAGACCTACACAGATGAGATGTGGGACTCGGTGGACGTCTCCAAGCCCTCCTTGACCATGGAACTGGGCCGCGAGATGTGGGAGGAGCCCGCGGGGAAGGGCGGCGGGGTGTGGCCACCCCGGAAGTGGAGCGAGCTGAAGAAGCTGCCCCAAGACCCGGAGAAGCTCATCTCGGCCATCATCTCCCTCGGCGGGTCCGACGACCGGTCGATCAGCGATCTCGACAAGCTCAACCGGTTCGAGGCCTACTGGCTGCTCGGCGAACTCCTGAAGAACCCGGTGCTGCCCCAGGGACTGCGTCCTGCGGCGTACGAGGCGCTGGCCCTTGTGCCCGGCGTCAAGACGATCCCGGGAGTGAAGGACTCCGCCGGGCGGACCGGGGTGGGGATCGCCCATACCGAGCGCGGGTCCTACGAAGGCAAGTACCTGATCTTCGACCCGGCGTCGTATGAATTCCTGGGCTTCCGCGACGAGCGGATCTCGGCTTCTGGGAAGAAGAAGTACATCCAGCTGTCGCACGTAGTGGACTGGGGGATCGTCGACCGGGTGAAGCAGCGCCCGTAGGCCGCTGTCCCGCGGCCGGGACCCGCAGGGCCGCTGGCACCGGCAGATGGTCGCCGGCGGCCCTGAGGTTTGCCTCCGGGAGGTCAGTGGGGATGCCGCAGCCGAGGACCTCGCCGCCCGGCGTCGCGAGCGCCACGTCGATACGGCGGTCCGAGGTTGGAACGGCATGTCGCTGACGCTGTCAGGGACAAAGAGCCCCAGCTCAGCACGGCAAGAGAACGCGAGAGGTCCAGATAACGGCCTGCTCGTCAGTCAGGAATTCCACCGGCACGCGGTGAACGTAGCCACGCCACGAGCCCGTTCAGCGGGCTTGCCCGAACCGCCCCACGACCGCCGATCTCTGTGCTAAAGGGCGTCTGAAAAGCCTGTCAGCGGGCAAGTCCCTAGTAGCGGGGTGGTGACGCACTTTCGGGGGCTGGGGTGTGCGGGCTGCGTACCCGTTACTCAACGGATCTGTCCGATCAGGAGTGGGAGATCCTCTGTCCGCTGATTCCGGCGGTCAAGCCTGGTGGGCGACCGGCGAAGCACGCGCGGCGGGAGATCCTCAACGCGTTGGCGTACTGGCTGCGGGCCGGCTGTGCCTGGAGACTCCTGCCGCATGACCTACCGCCGTGGCAGACGGTCTACCACTACTGGCGGCGCTGGCAGAAGGACGGCGAGCGCGACGACGTGGTCGACCGCATCGTGGTCCGGCTGCCACTGCGGATCACTCGGAATGATCGACAGGACGTCATCGCTCATAGCCTCCCCACCTCGTCAGACCACTGACCACCGCACCGTCGAGACGAGACGCTATCGATCGAACGTTTCGGCACTGCACCCGTTCTGGACCTGACGCACCCGACACGGAGCAGGGGGCTCTCAGAACTCGGCAACATTCCAGCACCAGCCCAGCGTCAGTCGCTGCCGGAACCCACCGACGTCCGCTCTTGCCTCTCACCTACGCAGCCAGAGCGGTAGTGCCCCACCCCGCCCCAGGTCGGCGGGTCCGCGGCAGGCACACTCCGCCCCCAGTCCGGGCTGCCTGACCCGGGAGGCGTTCGGATGGCTGCCGGGTCGCCCGAACGCCCCCGTAGGACGAGCGCGTCAGCGACTGCGCCGGGCCGCAGCCGCTCGTCCTCGACGCGGTGGACGGCCGCACGAGTCCTCGCGGAAACGCCCCGGATCCGCCGGCACCACAAGGTGTCTGCGAGGCCGCCACCGTCCGGGCACGGACGGCCTTCGGGCGCCTGCGCGGCATCGCCCCTCCTGATCGGCGTGCCGTCACCCTGTCAGGAACGCCGTCGGGACCGGCGCAAGATGACTGGTGCGATCGTCCGGAAGCGGATCGCCGCTCCGTGCCGACGGCCGGTCGGGCACCCCGGCCCGGAGGGGAACCGGGAGTTCGTCTTCCCGTCACCGGGCAACGCCTGTCAGCACGTTGTCCTCGGCGATCCCGGGGTAGCGTCCCCGGCATGGACTCTCACACCACCGTTGAGCGCGCTCAACGCCTCAAGCAGCTGCACGCCCAGTACAAGCCGCTCGTACTGCCGACCGTCTGGGACGTCTGGTCCGCGCGCACGGCCGTCGCCGCCGGGTTCCCCGCCCTGACGGTAGGCAGCCATCCCCTCGCCGACTCCCGGGGGGCCGACGACCACGAAGGACAGACCTTCGAGGAGGTGCTCGCCGCCGTCAGGCCGATCATCGCGGCGGTCGACGTCCCCGTGTCCGTGGACCTGGAGGCCGGGTACGGGCAGAAGCCCGCGGATCTCGTCGCCGGGCTCATCGAGGCCGGCGGCGTCGGTCTCAACATCGAGGACACCGTCCACTCGGACGGTGGCCGTGTGCGCAGCACGCAGGAGCACGCGAGCTACGTCGCCGGCCTGCGCACGGCGGCCGACGACGCGGGCGTCCCGGTCTGGGTGAACGGGCGCACCGACCTCTTCATGCACGCGCAGGACGCTTCCGGCGTCCTCGACGAGGCGATCGAACGACTGCGGGCCCTGGAGGAGGCCGGCGCCGACAGTCTCTACCCGGTGGGTATCCAGGACGACGACGACCTGCTCGCGGCGGTGACCGGCGCCGTCACCGTTCCCGTGAACTCCACGGCCCATCCCGTCAGGCACGATCTTGAGCGCTTCCGCCGTCTCGGCGTGGGCCGGATCACCTACGGCCCGCTGCTGCAATTCGCCATGGCGGACACGATGAAGGACATGCTCAAGCCGTGGGCGCACTGAGGAGTTGACCGGGCGACGGGGCCGGCCGCCTGCGTCCGTCACCTCACGGCCGGGGTGACGCGCGCACTTGCGGGATTCGCTCGCACCGAACGGGGCTTCCCGGGCCGCCGTTGCCGGCCTCGACGGACGACAGCGGCCGCCCGGCCTTCGGTGCGGTGTGGTGTGGTTGTGCCATGGGCCCGGGTGCCGGGGATCTTGCGCCGGGACGGCAGCCGGGGCGTGTCCGGCCCGTGGTGGAGAGGCGTGCGACCGGGCCCGCGTGCGCGGCGGTCGCGCCCGGGCCGGGCGGGGCGCGAACGTGCGGTCCGGGGGCGCGTCCAGGGCGAGGTCGTGCTCACGGCCGCCGGGTGACGAGCCGTTGGGCCGGCCGGTTGCCCGCCGCCCGGAGAACGGGGAGCGTCGGCGAACCGGCCCTGTGCTCAGTGACCGGGACGCGTGCGGGCGGCGGGTCCTCGTGTGCCTCCGACGCGGGGCCGGCACCAGCGGGAGACCGGTACATGCCGACCGCGTACCACGGGTGCGCGGCGGACGGACCTGCCTAGAGGGCTCGCAGCCCCGGGACGGCGAGGCCCCCTGGGAAGGCGCCCTCGCCCCGGGCAGGGCAGGGCAGGAGACGGTGGCCCGTGAGGGGAAACGCCTGCCCGTCCCTGCTCACTCGACCGGGGACTGCCGGCTGCGGTCCCTGACCGCCTTCTCGATGATGCGCGCACACGTGGTGAACACTTCGACCTGATCAGGGGTCAGGTCGCGTACGGAGACCTGCTCGAGGGAGCGCCACATGCCGGCGATGGGCTCCTTCAGGGCACGGCCGGCATCGGTGAGGCGGACCACCATGACCCGCCGGTCGTGGGGAGCGGGCTCCCGGGTGAGCAGCCCTGCTTCCTGCATGCGCCGCAGGGACTTGGAGACGGTGGAGTGGTCGAGGCCGACCCGCTCCAGCAGTTCCGCCTGGGTCAGGCCATCGTGGTCGAAGAGCTGCATCAGCAGCAGTTCCTGCCCCGGGTGCAGATTCATGGCGCGCAGCATGGCGGCGGCATGGCCGCGGTGGGCGCGGGCGAGCTGGAAGATGGCGTAGCTCAACGGCCCCTCGCCCGCCGCGTCCGGCAGCTCCGGTGAGATGGTGTCTGACATTGCTGCTCCCTCGTCACACGGAGAGTGGGTGACGGATCAGTTGACGGTGAGGACGATCTTGCCTCGGTTGTGGCCCGCGTCGCTGGCCTGCTGGGCCCTGGCCGCTTCGGCGAGCGGGTAGGTGGCGCTGATCGTGGTGACCAGTGTGCCGTCCGCGGCCTGCCGGGCGAGTTCGGCGAGGCGGGCGGCGGAGCGGCGCTGGGGGCCCTCGGCGAAGACGATGCCCAGTTCGGCGGCGCGGAAGTCGGCGGTGGTGACGATCCGGTCGGTGCCGCCGCGCAGGGTGACGGAGTCCTCCAGCGCGCCCTTGCCGGCGGCGTCGAAGACGGCGTCCACCCCTTCGGGGGCGACTTCACGGACCCGCTCGACCAGGTTGTCCCCGTACACCAGCGCGGTCGCGCCGAGCGAGGCGACGTACTCCTGGTTGGCCGGTCCGGCGGTGCCGATGACGCGGGCGCCGCGGGCGACGGCCAGCTGAACGGCGATGGTGCCGAGCGCGCCGGACGCGCCATGGATCAGCAGCGTCTCGCCGGAGGCGACGCCCAGCAGGTCCAGGACCCGTTCGGCGCCGTCACCGGCCACCGGCAGGGCGACGGCGTGCTTCCAGTCCAGACCGGCCGGCCTGGGCGCGAGGACGGCCGCGGACGCCAGGGCGTACTGCGCGTAGGAGCCGGTGTCGGACCAGCCCAGCACCTCGTCCCCCACCTTCAGGTGCTCGACGCCCTCACCGTGTGGCATGGGCCGCGCGACATCACCGCCGAGCGGTCAAGCCTTGCAGCCGAACTGGGGTGATCACTGCGCTGGTCAGCCAGCAGTTCGTGCCGGGGCGGACTTGCGGGTGAGCAGGGCTCCCAGTGCGATCATCCCGAGGCCGAGCACGAGGTGGAGCCAGTTGTCGGCGGTGTTCAGGGGGACGAAGTTCGCGGCGCTGTCGTGGTCGATGATCATCCCGTACAGCCACAGGACCAGGTAGATGGCGCCGCCGGCCAGAAGGTACAGGCGCGCCTTCGCAGCGGTGCGCGCGAGTGCCACTCCGGCGACACCGAAGGCCAGATGTACGAGATTGTGCAGGATGGACACCTGGAAGATGCCCAGCAGCTTGGCCTCGGAGTGGTGCGCGGCGAACTTCATGGTGTCGTAGTTCGTGGTGATGCCCGGGATGAAGCCGAGGACACCGACCAGGAGGAAGACCACTCCTACGACCAGGGCGGCCTGCTGGACCGGTGTGCGGGCAGTGCGGGCGGCACGTGCATGTGTGGACATGACATCTCCCTGATCGGGCCTGTCGGCGAACTCGGCGGCTCAGTCCGCCATAGCCTTTTCCGAGTGCCCCCAGTCGCCACCAGACATGTCACAGCAGCACCATGCGCGCACCAGCCACGGCCTGCGGTCGCGTCCGATCCGCCTCGCAAGACGGCATCAGGCCATCAGATGGGTCGCGGAGCGAGCCCGCTCCCACATGCCGGGCATCTGCTCGACGGGGCGCTGCTGCTCGCCGTGCAGGGCGTTGAGCACCACGAGGCATCCGGTCAGGGCCGGCACCGCCCACTGTGCGGTGGCCAGCTGCCGCCGTGCTTTGTCGAGGTCGATCGGGTGCTTGGCCGCCTTCTCGACGTCGGCGGGGTCGGTGGAGGAGGCGAGCTCGACCTTCTTGCCCAGGACGCGGGCGTAGGCGGTGGCGGCCAGGGCCACCGCGGTGACCACGGTCTTGGCCGTGGTGGAGGCGGCCACGCCCTGCTGGGTGGCGACACGGTGCGCGTTCACGGCGAGCAGCCCGCCACCGCCGAACAGGTGCGCACCGATCGCGGCGGCATTGACCGGCGCCCACTTCGCCCAGCCAGCCGAAGAGATCCGGTCTCCGGTCGCCTCCGTGCCACCTTCGTCCCGAGCCGCACCGTTGAGACCGATCGCCCCCATCAGCGATCCCCCGAACCACGCGGCCAGACCAAGATCGTGCAGACTGCGGATGGCGGTATTGCGTTCCGACATAGCGAAGCTCCTTCGCGACGGTTCGGAGGACTCGGCCGATGTAGAGGGCGACCCCCACTCACCCTCACCGAACTCCACATACCGCGCCATCACGGCAGGCCAAATGGGTGCCAATCCGACGACGATCAGGCAATCCTGCGGGCTTCATGCGGATCGGGGCAACCATCAATCCTCCGCGCTCGACGAGGGGGAACGGTCTCCCGCATCCTCCCTGCTACCGGGTGGCCCCGAGGCCGGGCGGCGGCCGGTCGCGTCCCGGCGCCTGGCACGGTCCTCTCGTCATCCGTCCCACCGGATGACTCCCGGCCGTCACGGCTGGACGTCCTGGCCGGGGCCGGGCTGCGGGTGCCGCTACTCGTGCTCCTGGCGGCGCGGGTCGGCGGCCGGGGCCGGGAGCTCCCGGTCCTCAGTGGTGCGGCGACGGGCGTCGGCTGCGCGGGGACGGCGGTGAGCCGCTCCAGGCCGGGCCGGTGTGCGCATCCACGTCACCGGGTCGGTCATATGGCCCTCCAGATATTCCTGCGGCATCACGGCCTGCTGGTGGGCATGGACGGCGGCGGCCCGTTGCGTCTGGGTGAGCGCGGCGTCCCGCCCGGGATGGTCGACATCGTGCGACGCCTCGGCGGCCCGGTCGTGGTGGTCGGTGGGCGCGGTCGTGATCGGGGTGTCGTCCCGCGCACCGGTGGTGCGGGCAGCGCGGATCGCGTTCCACGCGGTGATGCTAGCGATCTTGGCCCGCTCGTAGCGGGTGACGGCCCGCGGCGGCTTGCCGCCGGCACCGGCGATCCGCCAACAGCCGGGCCAGACGAAGCCAGCGATGTAGGTCAGCTGGTCGAAGGCCGGGCTCTCGCGGCCGGGCTGGGGAACGGTGAGCTGGCGGGAGTGGTGGGACAGGGCGCGGCCTGCGATGTAGTCGCCCAGGCCGCGCGTGAATTCCTGGCCGCGCAGAATCTCCAGCAGGTGTCGGCGGGCTTCGGCCAGGACGTGGCGGCGGGCGAAGGTGTCGCGCACAGTGAAGACGGCCTCGGCGACGTCGCCGGCGGCGAACGCGGTGTCCCCCAGCGGGCTCACCTTGAACCGGATCGCCACACCCACTGCGCGGCAGCGCTGAAGGAGACCGTCGACCACCTGCTTGCCGAACTTCCGAAGAGCGGACGCACGCCACCATGCGAGCAGCTGCTCCAACGCGCGCGGGGTCTTCTTCTCGAGGCAGGTCTCCTGCGCCGCCCACCAGGCCAGGCTCTGGCGGGCGCGCTCGCCGGGCAGCCGCCCATGCTTGTGCGCGTACTTGTAAGTGAGGCCCTTCAAAACGTCCTCGCCCCGCTGACGCGGATCGACGACCAGTCGATGAGGTCGGAGTCGACACCGGCTGTTCCCATCACCGGACGCAGGCCCTGCGTCACCTCCCGGGGCACCGTCGCCGACCCCAGCTCCTCACACACCTCCGTCATCACGAGGTGTAGAGCGTCCCGGCCGCCACGACGTGCCGGCAGAGGCGGTGGGCGTCCAGAGCACCCCACACCGGCTCACCATCGTCGCCCCCGCACTGCACGCGGTTCAGGACCAGGCAGTGGTCATGCAGGAGCGAAAAGCCCTCCCGGTTGTCGAAGTGCCGGAACGCCGTGACGACCAAGGCCGGCGTCTTCACACGCCCACGACCCGAGGACCACCGGGTCTCCACGACCGGGGTCCCGGGCGTGTGCGGATCATTGGTTCATGTCCGCGCACGCGGCGCACGGGCACGGTGCGGCTGCACCGGCGGAGCTGTGCAGGTGGGCGGGCAATCCCGCAGGCTGCACAAGACGTGCGGGTTGCACAGGCGCCGTCGGAGGGTCGGCCCTATCGCTCCGCCCGCCCGGGTGATCATTGTGCGGCATGTCCGATTGTCGGCCGGCCACGGCGCGCCAGCACCGCACCACCGGTTCCCCGAACAGCTCATAGACGCTCACCGAGGCCGACCACAGACTGGCGGCCAGGCACGAGCCGGTGTCATCGCTCAGGCCGCCGTGACGTTCTCGGCCTGCGGTCCCCTCTGTCCCTGCGTGATGTCGAAGCGGACCTTCTGGCCCTCCTGCAGCTCCCGGTAGCCGCTGCCGGCGATGGCCGAGTAGTGGACGAACACGTCAGGCCCGCCGCCGTCCTGCTCGATGAAGCCGAAGCCTTTTTCCGCGTTGAACCACTTCACCGTGCCGGTGGCCATGTCGGTCTCCTTCGTCAACGATCGGGCGGCGCAACACCGTGCCACGCGGCCGCAAGCTGGATCATCGCGGACCAACCGGGCGCTGGGAAGGAGAAACGCCCGGAGTTACACCTGGCGATAGCAGACCGGCCCCAGTACAGCCCTGAACGAGGTGGGTTGCGCGTGGTCGAGCGGCCCGTGTGGCGTCGAGGGTCAGCAGCGTGTCGGTCTCGATCAGGCGCAGCATGCTCGCGGGCTGGTGCTGAAGGCCGGTGACCAGAAGTCGGCCGTCCTCGACCAGAAGGCAGCGCAGCCCGATCAGAAGGTTCAGGTCGGCGGACACGGCTGCGGGCTCACCACACAGCTGGTCCGTGAACACGGCAGCGTCCCGCGCAGCTGGCAGCACGCCGTCAACGAAGCACTCACACCATCCGTGAGCAGGAAGGCGACGGGTTCCCAGACGGAGCGGAGGTTCAAAAGCTGGTCCTGCCGGATCCTCGTGCCTCCGGTACTCGTGGGGAGACCACTGGCACCCGCTGCTTCAGGGTGCTCTTGTACGTGTCCGACCGCTTTCCTGGGTTCGCGGCCGCTGGGCGCCGGGCGGTGGGGCGCGGGGCGGGCAGGCGACAGGGGGGGGATGCATGCCCGCCCCGCGCGCGACGGCCCGCGCGGGGGATGCGGGCGTCGCGGAGCCGCGGGTGCGGCCCATCCGGTTGCAGGGCACCGGACGACGCAAGTGTCGCACCCGTCGCCGGCGATTCTGCCCTCGCCCCGCCCGGGATTGCTGCATGCGGGACCGGCATGGACGGGGCCACGAGCGGTTGCCCCGACAGGGCCTGTGGGCGGCATCCCGGTCAGGCGCCGGCCGGCTGGAGCTGGGTCATCCACGGCCAGAAGACGGCCTGCCGTGGCGGGCGGGGCCGACCCTCGGCGACAATCCGGACACGACCCCGGTGCGCTGACCGATCACGGTCGGGGCCGGGGGCCACCCGGCCGGGCCCATGGCTGCCGTCATGGCCGCGCTTGTGGTCAGGCCGCGTCGAGCCGCCGGTGCCGCCGGTGGTTCGTGCGGCGCGAGCCTGCCTCCTGCCTGCCGCCGGGGATCAGGTGCGGGTGCCTGCGGCGGGCGTGGCGGGGTGGCTGGGCGGTGCGGGCGAGCCATTCCTCGATGCGGCTCATGGTGTACAGCAGTACGGCCATGACCGGCGAGAGCCGGCACGCGACCAGGATCACCCATCCCCCTTCACGGCCGGCGACCCGCCAACGGGTGCCCCTGCTCGGTCCGGCGACAGGATGCGGGTGTGAAAGTGCTGTGCCTGTTGTTGGAGCATTCACGCAGGGGGCGTCCCGAGGGGATGCCGCCGGGGTCGTCCAGGAGGGCGATGCCGGCGGTGATGCGCTTGCCGACCGGCTCGCGCCGCGCTTCGAAAATCTGGCAGACGGCCATGACGATCTCCAGGCCGTGCTGACCGACCCGGCCCGCGTCCGCCGCCCGGGCCACCGGCAGCACCGGATCCGAATCCCACACCCCCACCTCCACCAGGTCGCCGGTGATGCGCAGTACGCGGCGTCGGCCCGGACAGCGCCGCAGCCCTGCTCATCGCCACAGGTGACAACCCTGACCGCCTCACCAGCGAGGCATCTTTCGCTGCCTTGTGCGCCACCAGCCCGGTCGAAGCGTCCTCCGGCAGGACCCAGCGCCGCAGACTCAACCGCAGACTCAACCGCGGCGGCGACCGCCAGGCCAACGCCGCCCTCCACCGGGTCGTCCTCAGCCGCCTGCGCTGGGACGACCGCACCCGGAACCACCTGCAGCGACGCCTTGCCGAGGGCAAGACGCGCCGAGAAGTCATCCGCTGCCTCAAACGCTACATCGCACGGGAGATCCACCGGCTCCCCGCCACTCCGAGCCCCGCAGCCAGCCGCGCACATGCCGCAACCGCTACCTGACATCCACAGGGACATCAATGCCGTCGCGAAGGTTCTGGCTCAGTCCTGACACGCGAGATTTTGTGGCTGGTCCGGCAGGTAGATCGTGCGTTCCTGCGCGGTGAGGTCGCGGCGGACGGCGCGGCAGATCTTGTTGACGGTTGTAGCGGGCGGTGGCCAGCGTGCGCCCGTCCGGACTGAACGTCACCACATCCGCCTCTTCAGAACCCCTTGAGACTCTGCTGCGGATGCGTCTGTTCTCCGTATCCCACAGGTCCACCCCACGGCGGTCGCTGGCGGTGGCCAGAGTACGGCCACGCGGAGCGAACGCCATCGAGAACACCTCTCTCAGAGGGCCGGAGAGGATGGCCTCGCTTGAGCCGTTCGCCGTATCCCACAAACGTGCGGTCCGGTCGAGGCTGCCGGTGGCCAGGGTGCGGCCGTCAGGGCTGAAGGCCGCCGAGTACACGGTGTCGGTGTGCCCGGCGAGCGTGGCCAGCGTGCTTCCGCTGGCCACGTCCCACAGACGTACCGAGCTGTCGCTGCCGGTGGCCAGGGTGCGGCCGTCGGGGCTGAACGCCACCGAGACCACTACGTCGGTTCGTTTGCCGACGCTTCTGCGGAAGCGGCCGGTAGCAGCGTCCCATAACTCCGCCCCACGATCGCTGCCGGTGGCCAGGGTGCGGCCGTCCGGACTGAACACCACCGAGACCACAGCATCGCGGTGGACGGTGAGCCGGTTCCGCAGAGGCACGGTAGCGGCGGTGTGGAGACTCTCCATTGCCGGGGAAGTGGGGCTGGTGCGATAAGCGTGGATGGCCAGCAATGAGGCGAGGTCCGAGTTCGTGCCGATGAGGGCGGCGGACTGCGCGGTCAGCTGACGGGAAAGGGCGACCTTCCGAGCAGAATCGGCGGCCTGCCGTTGCTGGTCACTGTTCCGGCTCTGGTGCCATGCGATCAAACTCGCGGTAAGGGCGGGACCGAGCAGGACGGACAGGGCGGCACTGAGCCTGCGCAGGCGCCGGGTGATGAGCGCCGCTGCGCGTTCTTCCTGATCACGTGCGGTCGTGCTGGCGGTGAGGAAATCATGCTCGAGTGCGGTGAGGTCCTCGCGGGGGCTGCTGCCGAAGTGTTCCAGGGCTGTTGCCAGCCTACTTCCCCGGTACAGAGCTCCCACATCGCAACCGAGTTCCTCCCATGCCCGGGCCGCCTCGGTCAGCTTCCGGTGGACACGCAGGTGTTCGCGGTCCTGCTCGATCCAGCCACGCAGCCGGGGCCAGGCAGTCAGCAGGGCCTCGTGGGCAAGCTCGACGGTGTCCCCGTCGAGCGTGAGCAGCCGCGCCCGGGTCAGAGCCTCCAACACATCAGCGGTCTCCTGCCGACCGTGGGACTCAAGTTCTCCCCGGTCGGCGGGTCGACGGGTGTCGGGAGTGCCCTCGCCGGGGGCGACCATCCGTAGTAACAGTCGGCGGGCCACTACAGCCTGGGCTTGAGTGAACTGACGGTAGGCGTCCTCAGCGGTCTTGGCGACGGCGCCTTCCATGCCCCCCGGCGCCTTCGTAGCCGACCAGGGTCATGGTCTTGCCTCGGCGGCGGCGCCAGGTCTCCATCAGCACATGTGAGAGCAGGGGCAGCCCGCCGGGGGCGTCGGCGACTTCCTCGACAAGACGTGAGGTCAAGGCACGTTCCACGGTCAAGCCTTCGGCCGCGGCCGGTTTGACGATGATCGCTCGTAGCTCAGCCGGGCGCATCGGGCCGACCAGCAAGTTAGCGTCGCGCAGCGCGTCGGCCAGGTCACGGTGTTCGGCGCAGCGGCCGTAGAAGTCAGCGCGCACCGCGATGAGAACCCGTAACCGGCTCTCCGGCCGCTGGGCGGCCAGGAGCAGGTCGAGGAAGCGGGCACGCCCGGCCCCATCGTGGCAGAGCGTGAAGATTCCTTCGAATTGGTCGACGATCACGAACGTGTCCGCGTCCGGACTTCCTGGTCCGGTGTCTGCGGGATCGAGCACGCGGGCGTGGGTACGGGTGGGGCGCGGGCCAGGGGTGAGGATGCGGATGGCGGCCGGACGCAGGCCCGGCTCCTGGGCGTGCTGGAGAGCAGGGACAGGACCAGCGCGTAGCAGGGAGGACTTACCGCTGCCGGACGGGCCGAACACGGCCGCGAACCGCCGGCGGCGTAGTAGGTCGAGCAGGTCGGCGGTGAGCTGGTCGCGTCCAAAGAAGAGACTGCGGTCCCCAGTCTCGAACCGTGCCAACCCCTTATACGGCGACTTAGCTCGATCCCCGTCTTCCTCCGTTCTCGAGGTGGCGGCCTCGTCCACGGCTTGCTTCCACCGGGCCTCCCACTCCACCACATCACCCCCGCACGCAGCGGCATAAGCGAGGGCCACCGGCAGCGTCGGCAGTTCCTCACCGCCCGCTGCCTGCGACAGCGTCGTGATCGAATAACCGGCCTTCTGCGCCAGCACCCGATAGGTGATCCCGCCCGCCTCGGTACGCAGCTTGCGCAGCTCGAATGCGAACCGCTGCACCGGCCCCGCCCCGGATCTATGGGCACCTCGCGACGACCCGCCACGGCTCCACCTCCGTCAGCTGCCCGGCACTGGACCGACCAGCCACGCTACGGACCCCACCGCGAGCCCGGAAAGATCGCGTCCGGCCATTGTTTGGCCGTCTGACTTGCGCTGCCAAACAATGCGCCTGCCTCTGAACTCGATGTTGTGAAGCAAGCCGGCGGAACAGAGCGATGCCGTACCGAACGGCCCACGAGCACGCAAACCGCTCTCGAGAAGCCGGTTGAACTCAATAGCCAATGTGAGCAGACAGGAGTACCTCGTGCGTATCCGCAAGATCTTGGTGAGCGCAGGGATCGGAGCCGCGCTCGTCCTGGGCGGCGCAGCCGTTCCCGCCGCAGCTGCACCATCGCCATCGCCGGCATCGCAGTCCGACGTCACCGCGATGAGCTGGTCCGACACAGGCGAGCGGTTCAACCGGCTCGCCCCCTGCAACACTCGCGGCCAGTGGTACTACGACAACCACTGGAACGCCTGGGACTGGGAATGCCGCTGGAACTCCGCCAACCGGAACTATCAGCTCTGGGTCTGGTACCTCTGAGCCACCGGCCTTCGAGCGCTTCGCTGGCCGGTGTGAACGATCCGGCTCAGCACGAGGCCAGGCAGACGGTCTTCAACAGATGGCGCGTACGCATCAGATGACCGGTCCAGTCTCTTCTCCAGGCAGCGGGTCAGGACGGGCATGGGCGAGGGCAAAGGCCCGCGCAAGCCCTCCCGCCAGCGCCCGGTCGATGCAGCAGAGCCGCGCCTGCTCGTTTCGCTGGAGCAGCGGGCCCGCGTCGGCCGGGTGCGACCTCTCGGCTTAGGGTCGGTCGCAGCCTCTCACGGAGCCTCTCCCTGAATGGTGGACACGCTGATACTGGATCTCCTTGATCCGGAGGAAGCGAGAGACAACCGATGGCGTCGCCGGCCGATCCGAACGAGCGGGTCCGGCAGCTCGAGGCCAGTGAGCGCGAGCTGGCAACCGAGCGGGACATACTCCGCAAGGCGGCCAAGTATTTGGCCGGGGAAACGAGCTGGTGAGGAGCCGCTTCCAGTTCACCGACGACCACCTGGCCACCTACGAGGTGAAGCGGCTCTGCGAGGGCCTGGAGCTGAACAGGTCCAGCTACTACAAGTGGCTGGCAGGCAGGCCAGAGCTGCCCAGCAGCACCGGGACCGGGTCCTGGCGGAGCGCGACCATCATGACCCTCGCCCAGGGCGGGATCCTCATGAAGCGATGGGCCGCCAGCGGGGAAGCCTTCGCAGACCGCTACTTCCGGTGCTCGGACGGGCTCATCGCCCGCGCGGCCGGCATCAACAACATGCCCCAGGTCCTCACCGGTCTGATTCAGAACGGCGAGTTCACACGGATCCTTCAGCGTCTCGACGACTGACAGCTGCCCGGTCTGCACGTCTGGTTCTGGAGCGATCCGTAAGTGGCACCCCGCCGGCGAGCCTGAGACGGCGCGTTTGTTCGCTCCAACCACTCGCTGCCGATGGCATGTCATGGGGCAGGCGGAGCCGCAACATCACCTACCGGTGGGTTGAGGCGAGCGAAACCTTCCTGGCGTTGGTAAGGGAAGTACGGGTAGGGCGCTACCTTGTCGCTCGCCGCATTGAGTTTCGCCAACTGGTCGGGGGTGAGAGTCCAGCCGACGGCACCGAGGTTCTGACGGAGCTGCTCCTCGTTGCGGGCGCCGATGATGACGGAGGATACGGTCGGCCGCTGGAGTAGCCAGTTGATGGCGATTTGCGGAATTTTTTTGCCGGTCTCCTGAGCGATTTCATCGAGGGCGTCGATGACGCGGTAGAGGTGTTCGTCCTCGACCGGCGGGCCGTAGTCCGCGGTGTGGTGCAGTCGGCTATTGGCCGGCAGGGGCTGGCCGCGGCGGACTTTGCCGGTGAGCCGCCCCCAGCCGAGGGGGCTCCAGACGAGGGCTCCGAGGCCCTGATCCAATCCCAGGGGCATCAGCTCCCATTCGTAGTCGCGGCCGATGAGGGAGTAGTAGACCTGATGTGCGACATAGCGCGGGTGGCCGTACCTCTCCGCGATCGAGAGGGACTTCATCGCCTGCCACCCGGAGAAGTTGGAGATGCCGAGGTAGCGGACCTTTCCCTCTCGTACGAGATCGTCGAGTGCGGACAGGACTTCCTCGATCGGCGTGCCGGCGTCAAAAGCGTGCAGTTGGAACAGGTCGAGGTAGTCGGTATCGAGCCGGCGCAGGGCGTCCTCGCACGCGGTGATCAGACGCGCACGGGAGGAGCCTGCATCGTTTGGACCGTCCCCCGTCGGCAGACCGGTCTTGGTGGACACGATCACTCGATCCCTGCGGCCTTTGATCGCTTCGCCCAGCACCTCCTCCGAGGCGCCGCCGGAGTACACGTCCGCAGTGTCGAACATCGTGACTCCGGCGTCCAGGCAGATGTCCACGAGGCGGCGCGCTTCTCGCGCACCGGTGTTGCCCCAGGCGCCGAACAGCGGTCCCTGGCCGCCGAAGGTACCGGCACCGAGGCTCAGTGCGGGGACCGTCAGGCCGGATGCACCTAACCGCCTGTATTCCATGGCTGTTCCTCTCGTTGCCCGACTAGCTAATGGTTCTGAAGTTCCGTTAGCGTGTTCTCAACATAGCAGGCATGAGCAATTAACGAAACTGGAGTCCCGTTATGGGGTTTGAGGGTGCGGATCCGGGGACCATCCGTCCTGGAGGGCGCACGGCGCGGGTGCGGTCGGCGGTGCTGCGAGCCGTTGGGGACGCCTTGGCGGAGCATGGCTTTGCCCACCTGGACCTCACCGACATCGCCCGCCGTGCCGAGGTGGGCAAGACCACCGTGTACCGCCGCTGGGGAACGGTGACCAGCTTGGTGGCTGACTTGCTGGTGGACATGGCCGAGCAGTCACTGCCGCGTACCGAGACCGGCTCGCTGCTCGGCGATCTCAAGGCCAACGCCCGGCTCGTGCAGCGCACCTTGGCCGACCCGCGGCAAGGAGCGCTGTTCAAGGCAGTGGTCGCCGCCGCCACCTGCGAGGCCAAGACAGCCGAGGCCCTGCACCGCTTCTACGACATCCGCGTCAAGGAGTGGGCGCCCTGCGTCCAGCAAGCCATCGAGCGGGGCGAGGTGCCTGAGGGCACCGATACCCACGAGGTCATCCGCGCTGTCTCCGCCCCCCTCTATTACCGCCTGCTGACCACCGGCGACCGTCTCGACGAAGCCGCTGCGGACCGAGCCGCCGAAGCCGCCGCAGCCGCAGCACGCGCGGGAGCATACCTGCGGACTGAACGAGGTCTTGTGTGACCGGCTTTGAAGGGCGTTGCAGAAGGCCGTGATCGCGCGGGCTGGAGCGGGTGGCTGGTCTGCCGGTCCATGCGGCGAGGGCGAGGTTGTGCATGCGGGCGACGGCCTGGACGGCGTGGTGGAGGCCGTCGCCGCGTTGCCGGCGGTCGCGGAGGATCGCGTGGTTCTTCATGGGGGAGAAGGTGTGCTCGACGCGGGCGCGGACCTTGCGATGCTGCGCGTTGTCCTCCTCCTCGTCCTTGGGCAGGGGTCGTCCGGGGCGTTTGCGGTGCGGGACGATCAGTCCGGTGTTGACGTGGGTGCCGTCGCCGAGCACCGTCACGCCCTCGCAGTGCTCGGCCAGGCCGGAGTCCCGCCGGGCTTTCGCGTCCGCGGTCGTGCCGGGCACCGGCCGGGCCGCGGCCACCACCAGGCGGAACTCGGCGTCCACGATGACCTGCACGCTCGCCGAGAACCGGGAGTCACGAGAGGACGCTCCGATCTTGCGGTCGCGGACCGGGACGAGGGTGCCGTCCACGATCCACAGCCGCTCGGCTGCTTCCCGGGAAGCCCGGGCCGGCTCGAGCGCGAGCAGCGGACCGAGCCTTTGGATCGCCCGGCACACGGTCGCCGGCGAGACGCCGAACAGTGGGGCGCGCTGCCGCATGGTGAGGTTCGTGCGGCGGTACACGGCCACCAGCAGCACCCGCTCGGCCGGCGGAAGCCGCCACGGACGGCCCCGCCCGCAGTCCTCGCCACCGCGTTCCCGCACCGCCCTCAGCAGCCGGCCGAACCGATCCGCCCGCAGGCCCGTGAACGTCTCCACCCACACCCGCTCGACCGTCAAGGCCCCAGCCATACAACGGAGATGCCCTGTTCACGGCCTTCTGCAACGCCCTTCAGGCCGGTACGACCCTGAGAGGCGCCTTCAGTACGTCGGCCGCACCACCACCCTCGCCAAGGCGGCCGGTACGGCGGTCGCCGGGATGCTCCACCGGGCCCGGCCCGGGCATCCGTGGACGGGGCTGGTCGTTCGCCACCGGGTGGGGCAGCAGGGAGACGCTGGACGTCACGCTGGTGGAGCCCGAACCGGTGGTGGAAATCGGCGTCGACGTCGCCCACGACGCCTGCGGCCGCCGGCGGGACGCTGCACGCTGGCATCGGCCGCCCCCGACCTCTCCCCTACCGACGCCCCCGCTGGTCACCGGCGAACTGACAGCGGCACGCGAGATTGGCCATGCCGTCGACGAGAAGCGCGCTCGGCAAATCCTGCGCGACCTCGCCGCGGACGGCATCCTCCAGCGCCTGGACACCGATCGAGCTGTCTACCGCCCTGCTGACGGCCCGGAACAGTAGGTCAGCGGGAGGCCGCCCGCCCGGCGCCGGGCCAACCCTCGATGTCCTAGTACTGCAACGGTGTTTGTGTTGATTGCTGACCAGTTCAGGGACTGTGTCCGCGTCGCTTGTAGTGACTGACGCGGGCTTGGTGCTGGCGTCGTCGTCGCCAGGTCGACCAGTGCAGGATGTGATCGACCGGGGTGGGCCGGCGATTGGTGAGGCGGGTGATCAGGCGTCGGATCTCGGCGAGGCTGAGGTGGATGAGCTGGGAGGATCCGTTTCTGCTTTCTCCGCATCCAGCTGGCGGGCGCGCAGGACGGTCAGGCAGGCGTGGGCGGCCATGGCCAGGGTCATGTGGCGGTGCCAGCCGGGATAACGGCGGACCTGGTAGTCGTCCAGGCCGCACTCCTGCTTCGCGCTCTGGAAGCACTCCTCGATCGCCCAGCGGCTGCCCGCGATGCGGATCAGCTCGTCCAGGGTCGTGCCGGCCGGGCAGTAGGCGATGTAGTAGGAGATCTCCTCGGGGCGGCTGACGCTGCGGCGGGCCAGCACCCAGTGCCGGCGGTCCTCGCGGTGCCAGGGCCTCACCTCGACGCGGGCCCAGTCGTAGATCCGCCGGCCGTGGGCGCCCTCGCCGCAGGAACGGCGCTTCCACTTCTGCCGCGGCAGGCCGGGAAACAACTCGTGGACGGAGTGATCGATGGACCACCGGGTGACGACGGTGTCGTGGCGGGTGGTGGCCATGACGTGGAAGACGTCCGCCTGCTCCAGCTCGGAGCGCCAGCCCTTGGAGAAGCCGTAGGCGGCGTCCGCGGTCACCCACCGGAACGGGATGCGATCGGCGATCGCGCGGCGGACCATCGCCTTGGCCATGGCCACCTTGGTGGCGAAGGCCACCTCGTCGCCGATGCCGGCCCGCCGGCACCGTTCCCGGTCCTCCGTCCAGGACGTGGGCAGATACAACCGGCGGTCGATCAACGTCCTGCCGCGAGCGGTCGCATAGCCGAGGAAGACGCCGACCTGGCAGTTCTCCGTCCGCCCGGCCGCGCCGGAGTACTGCCGCTGGACCCCGGCCGAGCGCGTCCCCTTCTTCAGGAAGCCGGTGTCGTCCACGATCAGCACCGCGTCCTGGTCGCCGAGATGCTCGACGACGTAGTCCCGCACGTCGTCGAGGACCTCATCGGCGTCCCACTCGATCCGGTTCAGCATCCGCTGGATACGGTCCGGACCCTCATGACCGGCCTCCTCCGCCAGCGTCCAGCCGTTCTTGCGCTGCAGCGGAGCGATCAGCCCCCGCATATAGGCCAGCGCCGACTCCCGCGGCTCCGACCTGCTGAACCGGTGCACGAACCGCTCATGCAGAGCATCCAGCTCACCTGCCCACAACCTGACATCAGCAAGGTCCCCACCCATAACCACACCAACGACCCACCTGGCCAACAGTCACGGCAAGCACCGTTGCAGTACTAGGGAACGTCTTGCCGATCATGTGTCGAGCCAGATGAGTGTGCTGGCCAGGGTGATCGCGGCGCGGTAGCGGCCGGGTTGTTTGTCGTAGCGGGTGGCGATGCCGCGCCACTGCTTGAGGCGGTGGAAGCAGCGTTCGACGACGTTACGACGCCGGTGGACGGCCCTGTCGAAGCCGCAGGGCCGTTCGCGGCGTCGTGCCCGGCCTGCGAGTTGGTCGACGCGCTCGGGGATGGTCGCTTTGATTCCTCGTCTGCGCAGGTAGGCGCGGAAGGTGCGGGCTGAGTAGCCCTTGTCGGCCACGACTCGTTCGGGCCGTCGACGGGGGCGTCCCGGCCCGGGCCCGGCAACGCGGATGGCGTCGATGACGGCCTCGGCCTGGGTGCGGTCGTTGCGGGTGCCGGCCGTGACGACAAAGGCCAGCGGCCGTCCCCGTCCGTCGCAGGCGAGGTGGATTTTGCTGGTCAGCCCGCCGCGGGAGCGTCCGAGTCCTCGTTCCTCGAGCCCCCTTTGGCGGCGGTGTGCTGGTGGGCCCGCACGATCGTGGAGTCCAGTGCGACCAACCAGTCCACCTCGGCCTGGCCCTGGGCCGCAGCCAGGAGCCTGTCGAAGGTGCCGTCGGCGGCCCAGCGGGCGAAGCGCCCGTGAACGGTCTGCCAGGGTCCGAACCGCTCGGGCAGGTCCCTCCAGGGCACACCGGTGCGGAACTTGAACACGATGCCTTCCAGCACCTGGCGGTGATCGCGCCACCTGCCCCGGGCACGGCCCGCCGGCGGCAGTAACGGCTCGATCACCACCCACGCGGCCTCAGATATCTCCCCATCCCTCACGATCAGTCCAACGATCGGATGATCGGAAAGACACTCCCTAGTACTGCAACGGTGCTTGCCGTGACTGTTGGCCAGGTGGGTCGTTGGTGTGGTTATGGGTGGGGACCTTGCTGATGTCAGGTTGTGGGCAGGTGAGCTGGATGCTCTGCATGAGCGGTTCGTGCACCGGTTCAGCAGGTCGGAGCCGCGGGAGTCGGCGCTGGCCTATATGCGGGGGCTGATCGCTCCGCTGCAGCGCAAGAACGGCTGGACGCTGGCGGAGGAGGCCGGTCATGAGGGTCCGGACCGTATCCAGCGGATGCTGAACCGGATCGAGTGGGACGCCGATGAGGTCCTCGACGACGTGCGGGACTACGTCGTCGAGCATCTCGGCGACCAGGACGCGGTGCTGATCGTGGACGACACCGGCTTCCTGAAGAAGGGGACGCGCTCGGCCGGGGTCCAGCGGCAGTACTCCGGCGCGGCCGGGCGGACGGAGAACTGCCAGGTCGGCGTCTTCCTCGGCTATGCGACCGCTCGCGGCAGGACGTTGATCGACCGCCGGTTGTATCTGCCCACGTCCTGGACGGAGGACCGGGAACGGTGCCGGCGGGCCGGCATCGGCGACGAGGTGGCCTTCGCCACCAAGGTGGCCATGGCCAAGGCGATGGTCCGCCGCGCGATCGCCGATCGCATCCCGTTCCGGTGGGTGACCGCGGACGCCGCCTACGGCTTCTCCAAGGGCTGGCGCTCCGAGCTGGAGCAGGCGGACGTCTTCCACGTCATGGCCACCACCCGCCACGACACCGTCGTCACCCGGTGGTCCATCGATCACTCCGTCCACGAGTTGTTTCCCGGCCTGCCGCGGCAGAAGTGGAAGCGCCGTTCCTGCGGCGAGGGCGCCCACGGCCGGCGGATCTACGACTGGGCCCGCGTCGAGGTGAGGCCCTGGCACCGCGAGGACCGCCGGCACTGGGTGCTGGCCCGCCGCAGCGTCAGCCGCCCCGAGGAGATCTCCTACTACATCGCCTACTGCCCGGCCGGCACGACCCTGGACGAGCTGATCCGCATCGCGGGCAGCCGCTGGGCGATCGAGGAGTGCTTCCAGAGCGCGAAGCAGGAGTGCGGCCTGGACGACTACCAGGTCCGCCGTTATCCCGGCTGGCACCGCCACATGACCCTGGCCATGGCCGCCCACGCCTGCCTGACCGTCCTGCGCGCCCGCCAGCTGGATGCGGAGAAAGCAGAAACGGATCCTCCCAGCTCATCCACCTCAGCCTCGCCGAGATCCGACGCCTGATCACCCGCCTCACCAATCGCCGGCCCACCCCGGTCGATCACATCCTGCACTGGTCGACCTGGCGACGACGACGCCAGCACCAAGCCCGCGTCAGTCACTACAAGCGACGCGGACACAGTCCCTGAACTGGTCAGCAATCAACACAAACACCGTTGCAGTACTAGAGGCTGGCCATGGCCAAGGTGGTGACCAGCTGCCCAGCGTCTAGGTGGTGGGTGAGGTCGAGACCGCTGTCGAGCATGATGAGGACAGCGTGATGCCGGGCGGCGGGGATGGCTGCGATCTGGTCTCCGTCGCGGTTGACCCTGATGGTCGCTGGCTTCTTGCCTGGGTGGGTCAGGGTGACCGGCCCGTCTCCGGTGCCCGGGCCTACCCGTGCAAGAGGGACAGTCACGGGACGGCCCCGCAGCAGTTCGTTGAGCGGGTTGGCCGGCTTGCTCACGTAGTCGAGGAGGTCCTCGACCTCGTACGTGTTGGCCTGGTACGCCGTGACCCAGCCGTCGATCTGCTGATCGGCGAGCCAGGTGCGGAGCTCGCCGGAACTGATGCGGGCATCTGTCGCGGCGCGGCCGGTCTGATGGGCCAGGCGGCGTGAGGTGATGCCGGAGGTGAGCAGGGTGACCGTCTGCTCGGTATCGACGCCGTGCCGGATGTGCCAGGCCGTGTGTGCGAACAGGCGGGGCGTGGTGGGGGTAAGCAAGGGGTGGGTGTTGACGAGGTCGGCCAAGGCGCCGACTGTCCAGCTGATCGCGTGCTCGAAGACCTTGCTGATGCTGTGCACGGCCTGCTCCAGCGGCCGCGGATCGGACGGCTCACTGCCGGGCATCCAGGTGCGGGCCGGTTCCGGGATGGAGGTGCCGGAGATCCAGTCCCGGATCGCGCCGCTGATCGGCACGTCGGCAGCGAAGCCCCCGTTGCGTGTCCCGGTGAACTTCCAGCACTCGAAGGTCTCGGGCATCACCAGAAGGCTCTCGAAGACGTCTTGCTCGGATAGGAAGCTCAGGGTCTGATCCAGCGGCCATTCGGGCGGTCCGAAGAAGACGCTGACCTCGTCCAGGGTGTCTGCGGGGACCGCTTGGGCGGCCAGCTGCTCCGCGAGGCGTTGGGCGATGCTGTCGAGGAAGCGTGCGGATCCGATGCTGGTGCCGGTGCCGGCCCAGCGGCGTGCGGAGCCGGGGTCGGTGGTGTCGTAGACCGTGGCGACCTTTTCCGCGAGCGCCATCCAGCGGGCCGGGACCGACTCGTTATCGGCCTGTGCCATCGCGAGCAGTGATCGCGCCGGGTCCAGCCGGTCGCCGGGTGCGTGGAGGGTCTCGGTATGGGTCTGCAGGACGAGCCACATGAAGGCGGCGAAGTCGGCCGCGGCAGTCCCCAACACGCCGAACAGGTTGTCGGGGGAGTGCTGCAGCTGCCGCTCAGCAAGTGCCAGGGCCCACAGCGCTTCGTCGCTGAGCAGTTCGGAAGTGACGGTGAGCTGCTCGGTGTCGGGGGTGAGTGTCTCGAACTCCGCTGGCCGGGGCGGGTAGGGGCGGGTGAGGATGACCCACCCCTCGCTCTCACGCCCAGCCCGGCCGGCCCGGCCGGTGGCGTTCAACAACTCCGCGGGGTTGAGGCTGCGCTGATTCCCGCGTGTGTGATCACCCTCGACCGTGTGACTGACGATGACAGTGTGTACCGGAAGGTTGACGCCGTCGGTGAGGGTGGTGGTGCTGGCGATGGCCCGGCTGGTGGTCGAGGTTACGTCGACGCGGCCGACGGTAGATGCAGCATGCGCGTGCCCCGGTTCGATGCGGCGGCGTGTCCGGCGCGAGGCACGGATGCCTTGCCGGTACGCAATGCGCTGCGTGCCGCCCCGATTCTCCGGCCGTCCTTTTCTGTGTTCCGGAGCGGCGCAGGGGATGTGCAGAGGGAGATGTCGAGCTGTCGACGAGGTGGGTGAACCAGCATGGTGAGCTGCGACTGCGGCCTCAGGGTCGGTGACGCGGGTGGAGTTGTCGGCGGGGTGTCGACTGGGTTGCCGGTCAGGATGTCGGCCCGTTTTGCAGGGAGTTGGCTGATTCGGCCTTTGGGACGCGGTTGCGCTGAGTTCGTCCGGCGGGGACAGGCGTTGACGATGGTTTTGAACCTGTATGTCGTCGGCTCAGGGGGGTGGAGTCACCGGGGCAAGGGTTTGGCTGCGGGAAGCGGGGTGGGGATTCTACGGTATTCGCATCGATATGACGGACAGTCATGGAAGGGGGCGGGTTTGATGGACATTCCACTGGTGAAGGCGGTCGCCGCGGTGCGGGACGAGCTGATCGCGGCTGCGGCGGCTGCCGGGGAGCATCCGGAGGTGGTGTTCGCGGTGGGACCGGTGGAGATGGAGTTCGAGGTCGAGGTCCGCGCGGACGCGAACGCCAAGGCCGGGTTCCGGCTGTGGGCGGTGGGGGCGGAGACCCAGGCGGGCGTCTCGCGTGGGCGCACCCATCGGGTGTCGTTCACGCTCACTCCCCGTGGTGCGGACGGTGGGGACCTCCTCGTGAGCGGGAACTCCGGTCGGCCGTCCGGGCCCGGAAACACTGCAGGGCGTATCGCGGACTGAGCCGTCTCTTGAGGTCGGCGTTGCTGGTCTTGACCGGGTGGGCTCGCCGGGCGGGCGTGTGGGTTGGCTGTTTGAAAGGGCGCGGGGTGGAGCGGTCACGGGTGGTAGGGGTGGCAGGGCCGGGTGGTCCGGGTTCGGGGTATGCGGTGGGTGGGCGGCTGGTGCTGACCTCCGCCCACGTCGTCACCGTCCCGGAGCAGGAGGCTGTGGCGCCGGTGGGCCGGCGGGTGGAGGTGTTCCATCCCGGGGGCGATCACGTCCTGAACGGGGTGGTGGTGTGGTGCGGCACGGCGGGTGGCCGGGACGACGCCGCGCTGGTCCTGGTCGAGGACGATCCCCGGTGGGGCGCTCCGGTCGCTGCTGTGCGCTGGGGTCGTATGGTCACCGACCGGCCGGGTGCCGGGTGTGAGACCTGGGGGGTTCCGGATGTGGCGCAGCGTGAGGGTCGGGCGGTGGAGGCGGTCCAGCTGCGCGGTGAGGTGAACCCGGGCAGCGGGATCATCCACAACCAGTACGTGATGGACCTGCTCCAGCATCCTCCGCAGTGGTCGAAGCCCGGTACCTCGCCGTGGGGCGGGCTGTCGGGCGCGGGCGTCGCCTGCGGGCGTCTGCTGACCGGGGTGGTGGCCTCCGACAGGGCCCACTCCGGCAGCGGGCAGCTGAACGTCGTCCCGGCCTATGTCCTGCATCACGATACGGCCTTTCGTGCGGCCCTGGCCGCGCACGGCGCCCCCGCGGCGGGCCTGGAGGCCATCGAGCTGCAGCACCTGGCCGACCCCGCCACCGGCCCGGGCCGCCGCAACAATGTGGTGGCTTCGCCGGCCGCGCTGCTGCAGGCCGCACGGCAGACCGTCCCCTTCCACGGACGCGAACAGCTCCTCGACGACCTCAAGGCCTGGTGCGGCAGGAGCGGGTTCGGGGCGTGGCTGCTGCACGGGCCCGGCGGGCAGGGCAAGACCCGCCTCGCCCACCAGCTGGCCGCCCTGCTGGCCGCCGACCGGTGGGCCGTGCTGTGGCCGAAACCAGACGCTCCCGCGGCCGATTTGCGTGAGGTCGGGCATGCGGTGAAGCCGCTGCTGGTCGTCCTCGACTACGCCGAGACCCGCACCCAGCAGCTGGCCGCCCTGGTCGAGGCCGCCGCCGACCATCCCGGTACCACCCCGCTGAAACTCCTGCTGCTGGCACGCACCGACGGGGACTGGTGGCGCCAGGCCACCACCGCCACCAGCCTCGCCCAGGACTACCTCGAACACGCCCCCTCCCGCCGACTGGAAGCACTGGAGGAGGACGTCGAGGCCCGCCCTGGTGCGTACCGCGCGGCGGTCCGTGCCTTCGCCGCAGCCCTCCCGCAGGTCGAAGGACTGGCCGACCGTGACTGGCCGGGCATCGCGGAAAACCTGCCACTACCCCAGCACCTGCACCAGAACGCCTACGGCAACGCCCTCACCCTCCACATGACCGCCCTCGCCGACCTCCTCGACACCCCCGGTCCCGGACCCGAGACCGGGGCCGGGGCCGCTACAGACGACCCGACCGGTTTAGGCAGCCCGAGCAGGAATGACCCCCACCACACCACAGACAACCCGGATATATCGAACAGTTCAGCTATCCCGGCTGGTTCGAACGGGGACGGTCCCCGCCGTGCCGCGGGCGGCACGGGGCGGGGGGAGGCGGAAGGGGTGGAGGACCGGCTGCTCGGACACGAGCGCCGCTACTGGCACCGCAGCGCCGCCGCCCGCAACCTCACCCCAGCCCTGTCCACCGCCACGCTCGAGACGGCGCTGGCCGCCGCCCACCTGACCGCTGCCACCGACCGTGAACAGGCAGACCAATTGTGGCAGCGTCTGCCCGCGCTGGCCGATCAGTCCCGTAACAACCGTGACACCGTCACCGCCTGGCTCGCCAGCCTCTACCCCCCAACCGGCCCGCAGCCCTGGGGCACCCTCCAGCCCGACCGCCTCGCCGAACGCCACATCGGCCACACCCTCAACACCGACCCGGCCCTCGCCGATCACCTCCTCAACGGCGCCGACGACACCCAGGTCGAGCAGTTCCTGACCGTCTACAGCCGCGCCGCCGCCCACCCCGTCTTCCACCACCACCTCGACACCCACCTCACCAACCTCTGTGTCCGCCACTACCGCCAACTGGCCCGCCAGATCATCACCACCGCCATCCGCACCGACCACCCCACCCCCCTCACCACAGCCCTGACCACCATCACCACCAACCCCACCACCCCACGGACGACCTCACCACCCTCTCCGGGCTGCTCCCTGAGCACAGCCGGCGCCTTGAACAGGAAGCCGTCCGCCTCGCCCAGACCCTCACCGACCGCCACCGCGCTCTTGCCGAGACCGACCCCGACGCCTACCTCCCCGGCCTCGCTGACTCCCTGAACAACCTCTCCAACCGGCTGAGCGAGGTCGGGCGCCGAGAAGAAGCCCTGACCACAATCCAAGAAGCCGTCGACATCCACCGCACCCTCACCGATACCGATCCCGACGCCCACCTCCCCCACCTCGCCGGCTTTCTGAACAACCTTTCCAACCGACTGGGCGAGGTCGGACGCCGAGAAGAAGGCCTGGCCGCGATCCAAGAAGCCACCCGTCACTACCGCACCCTCGCTGACGCCAACCCCGACGCCCACCTCCCCCACCTCGCCATCGTCCTCAACAACCTCTCCATCCGACTGGGCGAGGTCGGACGCCGAGAAGAAGCCCTGACCGCGATCCAAGAAGCCACCCGTCACTACCGCACCCTCGCTGACGCCAACCCCGACGCCCACCTCCCCCACCTCGCCGCCGCCCTCAACAACCTCTCCATTGACCTTGTTGAGGCAGGGCGCCGAGAAGAAGCCCTGACCGCGATCCAAGAAGCCACCCGTCACTACCGCACGCTGGCCGACGCCAACCCCGATGCCTACCTTCCCGACCTCGGCATGTCCCTGAACAACCTGTCCGGCCAGTTGGGAGAAGCAGGACGCCGGGAAGAAAGCCTGGAGGCAGTCCAAAAGGCCCTTGAAATCCACCGCACGCTCGTCAACGCCAACCCCGACGCCCACCTCCCCGACCTCGCCACGTCCCTCAACAACCTGGCCAACCAGCTAGGAGAGATGGGACGGCGAGAGGAAGGCCTGGCCGCAATCCAGGAAGCCGTCAGCATTCGCCGCGCGCTCACCGACGCCTACCCCGACGCCTATCTCCCCTACCTCGCCAGGTCCCTCAACAACCTGGCCCACCTGCTCAGTAAGGTCGGGCGACAGGAAGAAGGCTTGGCCGTGATCCACGAAACCATCAAGATCCGCCGCGCACTCACCGACGCCAACCCCGACGCCCACCTCCCCGACCTCGCCACGTCCCTCAACAACCTGGCCAACCAGCTAGGAGAGATGGGACGGCGAGAGGAAGGCCTGGCCACGATCCAGGAAACCATCAAGATCCGCCGCGCACTCACCGACGCCAATCCCATGGCATTCACAAGCGATCTGCGAAAGTCGATGGATGTCATGGCGTGGCTCAAAAATCTTCCGGAGTAGCCCTCTACCGCAAGCAGCCGAAAGATCCACTGGCATGCTACGCAGTCCGCGATGCGCGAGTTGGGCGGGCAGCCTGCCGCCGAGCGTAAGAAGCGCCGAGGGCTCAGGCCATGATCGGCAGGTCGCTGCAGGCGCGCGGCGCGGTGGTCGCGCTGAAGAAGGAGCACTGCCGGCATGACCGGGAGGGCCGTCTTGGTGCAGGCGATCGCGGTCACCGAGCAGGTTCTGGCGGCGGAAAAGTGATGCGTCCCGGTCGGCGGGGCGTTTCTTTTCACGGCATGTATGGAACGCCGGAAGCCGGTCGGCAGGCCCGCCGTCATCAGCATCACGGGCTTCATAATCATGATCGCGAGGGTCTAAGACCGTGTCCTACATGGTCAGTTGGTCGTTGGACTGGTCATGGGGAGTGGGCGGTGGGGATGGATCGTGCCGGATGGCCTGTGGGAGATCGCCAGGCCACTGCTGCCGCCGGCGCGGGTGCGTCCGCAGGGCGGCGGGGTCGCGAACATCGATGACGAGGCGGTGTTCGCCGCGATCATCTATGTGCTGGTCAGTGGCTGTGCCTGGCGGGCGTTGCCGCCGTGCTTTGGGGCATCGAAGTCGACCGTGCACCGCCGGTTTCTCATCTGGTCCCGGGCCGGTGTGTGGGGACGACTGCACCAGAAGGTGCTCGAGCTCCTGGACGGCCAGAACCTCGTCGACCTGTCGCGCGCTGTCCTCGACTCCGCTCACGTCCGCGCTAAAAAAGGGGCGAACACACAGGTCCGAGCCCCGTGGACCGGGGTAAGCCGGGTTCCAAGATGCACGTCTTGTCCGACGCGAACGGACTGCCCCTACGCGTCGGACTCTCCGCGGCCAACACCCACGACAGCCTCGCCCTGAAGCCGATGCTGTCCCACTTCCACATGGGACACGAATCCCACGCGACCGATTCCAAGCCTGGGCGTCTCCACGCGGACAAGGCATACGACATCCCTCACCTGCGGCGATGGCTATGGGGCAAGCACATCGGCGTCCGCATCGCCCGCAAAGGCATCGACTCCAGCGAGCGACTCGGCCGACGCAGATGGGTCATCGAACGCACCATGTCCTGGCTGACCGGCTACCGCCGACTCAACCACCGCTACGAACGACGCCCCCGCAACTACCTGGCCTTTCTCGGACTGGCAGCCGCGCTCTGCTGCTACAAACGGCTCCTCAACCTGACCATGTAGGACACGGTCTAACTGGTCGTTTCAGAATGAGGTCCGAAGGCGGCGGAGGCATATGAGGCTGCAGGCCGGGTCGAGCAAGCCCTGTTGGAGATCGGCGCGGTGTTCGTAGCGGGTGCGGAGCCGTTTGAACTGGTGCAGTCAGGCGAATGCGCGCTCGACCACCCAGCGGACTTTGCCCAGTCCGGAGCCGTGGGCTACGCCCCGTCGGGCGATCATGGGTTTGATGCCGCGCTTCCACAGCAGGCGACGGTGCTTGTTGAAGTCGTAGCCCCGGTCGGCGTACAGGCGCCGGGGTTTGTGGCGGGGGCGTCCCCGAGCTCCCCGAATCGGCGGGACCGCGTCGAGTGGAGGCAGGAGCTGGGTGATGTCGTGTCGGTTGCCGCCGGTGAGCGTGACGGCGATCGGGGTTCCGTGCCGGTCGACGATCAGGTGGTGCTTGGAGCCGGGGCGAGCGCGGTCGACGGGTGAGGGTCCGACGTGGTCCCCCTTTGAGGGCCCGGACGTGCGATCCGTCCACAGAGCAGTCATCCAGGTCAAGCAGGTCAGCGCGGCGAAGCTCGGTCAGCAGGGCGGAGTGCAGGCATGGCCAGACGCCGGCCTCGGTCCAGTTCCGCAGCCGGCGCCAGGCCGTCACGCCAGAACAGCCCACGGCCTCCGCCGGGACGTCCCGCCAGGCGACACCAGTCCGCAGCACGAACAGGACACCGGCGAGTGCTGTTCGGTCGGAAACACGCAACCGCCCGGGATGCCGGTGGCTTCGTTCGGGAGCGGGTGGCAGCAACGGGGCCACCCGCTCCCACAGGTCGTCCGGCACAAGATCAGCAGGCACCCGGACACCTTGCCGCCCAAGATCGTTGAGTACAAGACCCACGGCATCTCATCGCGATTTGAACGAGGAGTCTGGCGTCAGTTCGCCAGATCGAGCGCTCAGCCTGAGGCGCCCTCCAGCGGAAGGTGGTCTCGGAAGTACTCCGAATCCAACCACTCCTCCTTCACGAAGAGCGGACGTGTCAGGCGCGCTGCCCCAACCTGCTGCGAGCGGAGAAGAACCCCGAGATCAGTCAGGGAAAGCGAGTCATCAGACGTGTGGAGCAGGCAGTTCCCATGCTCCGCAGCGTGGTCCAGCAGGAACTGCTGGCCCTGCTCCGGATCGCTTCCCGCCAGCGGGAAGCCAGACAAAAAGACCTGCGGACCGGTGACCGCATCCAGCGCAACGCAGGCCAGCTTGCCCACGTCGTAGAACGCTTTCACCCCATCCGGGAAGTCCTCCTGCGCATACGGACCGCCAACCCGTTCCTGCGGTCCAGGGACCAAAAGTGCCTGGGCGACCTCGGCTGGAGACATCCCGAACTGCAACGGACCCACACCGACTCCCGACCGCAGCTCCCAGCGCTCCCGCTCCGCGTCCCCGCCCATCCACCCACTCCTACGTCCGACCGGTCCGGATCTGCTTCTGCTGCTCAGGCCGCATGCGCCAGGCCATGGGCCAAGGTGCCAGCTCATCTGCACAAATGCCAATGGGAGTGCTGTTCTCAGCCGGGCCCATCCTGTAACGATCAGCAAGAAGTCGCTTTTTCCCTTTGAAGAAATTTTCTCCCCATTTTCGCGAAGCGCGGTCGTTGTCGGGATGTGGATGGCGGGGCTTACGCGGCCGAGGTGCTTCATGGGTGACGGGCGAGGCGGAATGCAGCTCGCGTCCGTCTCATCCCGAGACGTCGGTAGGGCGTGCTCCTGCTGGTCGCGCCGCACGCCTGGGCGCACGCCCCCGAGCGGCGGTATGCCCAGGTCATGGCCGAACGTCGCACGTATCCCAGTGATCTGTCCGATGCCCGCTGGGCGTTGACCGAGCCGGTGCTGAGTGCCTGGCGGGCCGAGCGGCGCCGACACACCCTGAACATCAGCCGCCCGCCCGAGCGCGACCTGCGCGAGATCATGAACGCGATCCTCTACGTGGACCGCACCGGAGTGCAGTGGCGCTACCCGCCGCACGACTTCCCGCCCTGGAACACGGTCTGCGGGTACTTCGCCAAGTGGCAGCAGGAATGCGTGTTCGCCCAGCTCGACGGCCTGCTCAGGCAACTCTTACGGCAGAAGGAAGGGCGGGAGGCCGAACCGTCGGCCTGCGTGATCGACGCGCAGAGCGTCAAGACCTCCACCAGCGTCCCGGCCGCCGAGCAGGGCACGGACGCGGCGAAGAAGATCGCAGGCCGCCAACGGAGCATCGTCACCGACACCCTCGGCCTGTTGCCGGCGGTGCTGGTCACCGCGGCGTGCGTGCAGGACTCCGACGCCGGCCGGGCCCTCGTCGAACACGCAGCCGCCCTCGGCATCGACATGGAAATCGTCCAACGCGCACCCGGCACCAGGGGATTCACCCCGCTGCCCAAACGCTGGACCGTGGAGCGGACCTACGGGTGGCTGATGCTCCACCGCCGCCTGGCCCGCGACTACGAAACCTTGCCCGCCCGCTCCGAAGCCATGATCCACCTCGCCATGACCGACCTCATGGCCCGCCGCCTCACCAACGAGAACACCGTCTCCCGGCACGACCCCGCAAAGCCGCACCAACCACAGATTCCGGGAGGAAACAACGGGAGAAAACGACCTCTGAGAGGCGTCTGCCCCGGGAGGCGTGGTCCCGGCAGTCGGCGATGTCGCCCTCCTCGATTTCTCACGTGCTGCCCGCGTGGCCTCAAGTCGGCGGCGGAATCCTTGGACGGGGCCGGTCGGGGCGGGTCGGAGCCGGTCAAGAAACGTGCCACAAAGTTTCCACACGTGCCGTCGAGGATGGAGCCGTGGCCGCAGCCGGCCGCTCCCTCCCCCGTACGGTCCGCCCAGGAGACGCGATGGCACCCGTGACGCACCACACCGCCCCCACCCGGTTCGTCGAGGCGGACGGTGTCCGCTACGCGTACCGCAGGCTCGGCTCCGGCGGGCCGGCGCCGCTGGTGATGCTCCAGCACTTCACCGGCAACCTCGACAACTGGGACCCCGCGCTCGTGGACGCCCTGGCGGCGGAGCGCGAGGTCATCCTCGTGGACTACCCCGGGGTGTCCTCCTCGACCGGGGCGCCGGCGCGGACCGTCGCCGAACTCGCCCGGCAGATGATCGCCTTCACCGGCGCTCTCGGCCTGGAGCGGATCGACCTGCTGGGCTTCTCCCTCGGCGGGTTCGCCGCCCAGGACATCGCGCTGGTCCGGCCCCGGCTGGTCCGCCGTCTTGTCCTGGCCGGCACCGGTCCCAAGGGCGCGCCCGGCATGCACGGCTGGCGCGAGGACATCGAGAGGCACGCCCGCGCGGAGGAGCCGACCGGCGAGGACCTGCTGTACATCTTCTTCGCCCACACCGAGACCAGCCGGGCCAAGGGCATGGAGTTCCTCGGCCGCTTCTCGGCACGCACGGAGGACCGGGACGTGCCCAGCAGCCTCGCCGCCCGCGACGCGCAGTACGACGCCGTACTGGAGTGGGGCGTCCCCGACCACTCCGCCCTGCAGCGGCTGACCGGCATCCAGGCCCCCACCCTGATCGTCCAGGGCGACGACGACCTGATGATCCCGACGAAGGTCAGCCACCTGATGGCCGGCCTGATCCCGGACGCGCGGATCCGCATCCATCCCGACGCCGCGCACGCCTCGCTGTTCCAGTACCCGCACGAGGTGGCCAAGGACGTCAACGCCTTCCTCGGCTGACCCCACCGCACAACGCACCAGGAGAGACACCGTGTCCGATCTGCTCAGCACGATCCTCGACGCCCACGGGGGCCGCGCCCGCTGGGAGGAGGCGAACGAGATCCGCGCCCGCCAGTTCTTCGGCGGCGCCCTGTGGGGAATGAAAGGCCATCCCGGGGCCCTGAACGACGTGGACGTCACTGTCGGGCTGCGCCGCCAGTACGTGCGCCAGGAGCCCTTCTTCCAGGACGGCCACCGCACCTCCTTCACGGCGGACCGCGTCGCGGTGGAGGACGGCGACGGCAAGACCGTCGAGGAACTCCTCGACCCGCGCGCCTCGTTCGCGGGCCACGACCTGATGACACCGTGGAACCGGCTTCAGCTCGCCTACTTCTCGGGCAGTGCCATGTGGACCTACCTGGCCGAGCCCTTCTCTCTCACCTTCCCGGGCGTGCGCACCGAGGAGATCGGCTCCTGGACGGAGGACGGCGAGACCTTCCGCCGCCTGCGCGTGGTCTTCCCCGGGAACATCGCCACGCTCAGCACCGAGCAGACCCTGTACGTGGACGCCTCCGGCCTGATCCGGCGGCGTGACTACAGCGTCGAGATCGCCGGCTCCACGCCGGCGGTGCACTACGTCTCCGGCCACCAGGAGGTGTCCGGGCTGGTGATCCCGACCACCCGCATGATCTACGGCCGCGACGAGGACGGGCACAAGGTGCCCGACCCGCTGGTCGTCTCGGTCCGCCTGGAGAACGTGGCGGTCGCCTAGCGAACGGCCCCGGCCCCTCCGTTACCACCGCAAGCCCGAAGAAAGGCAGCACCACCATGAGCGGCATCTCAGCGGCGTCCTCGGGGACGTTCATCCTCGGCGGCGAGTCGGAGGTGAACCGGATCGGTTACGGCACCATGCAGCTGACCGGTCCCGGCGTATGGGGTCCCTTCCCTGACCAGGCGCAGGGTGTGCGCGTGCTGCGCCGTGCCGTGGACCTCGGCGTGACGCTCCTCGACACCGCCGACTCCTACGGTCCGGGGACCGCGGAGGAACTGCTGCACAAGGCCCTGCACCCCTACCCCGAGCACGTGGTGATCGCCACGAAGGCCGGGCTGACCCGTCCCGGCCCCGGCCAGTGGCGGCCCGACGGACGGCCCGAGTACCTGAGGCGGCAGGCGGAGTCCAGCCTGCGGCGGCTCGGCCTGGAACGCATCACCCTCTTCCAGCTCCACCGCGTCGACCCGGCCGTGCCCTTCGAGGAGCAGATCGGCGTGCTGCGGGAGCTGCGGGACGAGGGCAAGATCGCCCATGTCGGGCTCTCCGAGGTGTCCGTCGAGGAACTGGAGCGGGCCCGCGCGATCGTTCCGATCGCGTCCGTCCAGAACCTCTACAACGTGGCGCAGCGCGACTCCGAGCAGGTGTTGCGGTACGCGGAGGCGCACGGCATCGCCTTCCTGCCCTGGTTCCCGCTGGCCACCGGTCAGCTCGCTCGTCCGGGCGGCCCGCTCGCCCGGACGGCGTCCCGGCTGGGCGTGACACCGTCGCAGGCGGCCCTGGCCTGGCTGCTGCGCCGGTCGCCCGTCGTGCTGCCGATTCCCGGCACGTCGTCGGTGGATCACCTGGAGGACAACGTGGCAGCCGCCGGGCTGGAGCTGTCGCAGGCCGACTTCGAGGAACTGAGCCACCCCTTCGGGCATGGCTGACCGGGCGGCCTCCGAGGACGTCACACTGCTTTCGCGGACGCCGGCGCCACCCGTCACTGGACCCGCTTGTCCCCTCGACCTACTTGTCCACTCGACCTGCTTGACCCACCTTCCTCTTCGCTGCTCAAGGAGCTCCACCATGACCACATCGACGCCCCGCACCTCCGTGGCCGTCGCGTACCACTCCGGCTACGGACACACCGCGGTGCTCGCCGAGGCCGTCCGGCGCGGCGTCGCGGGTGCCGGGGCCGACGTGGTGTTCGTGAACGTCGACTCCGTCAGCGAGGAGCAGTGGCGGCAACTGGACGACGCGGACGCGATCATCTTCGGCTCCCCCACGTACATGGGCGGCGCCTCGTCCGGCTTCCACGCCTTCGCCGAGGCCACCAGCCGTCGGTTCATCGAGGGACGCTGGGCGGACAAGCTCGCCGCCGGTTTCACCAACTCCGCCTCCAAGAGCGGTGACAAGGGCAACACCCTCGCCTTCTTCGCCGCCCTGGCGGCTCAGCACCAGATGCTGTGGGTCAGCCTGGGCCTGGCCCCCGGCTGGAACAGCACCACCGCCTCGGAGAACGATCTGAACCGCCTGGGCTTCTGGGCCGGGGCGGGTGCGCAGACCCCCATGGACGGCGGGACCGACACCGTCCACGCCGCGGACATCGCCACGGCCGAGTACCTGGGCGCGCGGGTGGCCCGGCACGCGGCGGCGATGAGCGCCGGCCGCCGGGCTCTCTCCGTCGCCGCCTGAACTCCCGGGACGTCCTGTTGGCGCTGCCGGCCGGCGGCGCCAGTGGGCTTCCCCGGGGCGGGCCTTGACGGTGCGGGTGCTCTGTCTTCCTCCTGTGTGCGGACATGTCCTGCGCGGCCGGGGCGGTCCGCGGAGGGCCTGTCAGTCCGGGGGCCGTACCGGCGTGGCGCGGACGCGTGCACGCCGTCCGGCAGGGGGAGCCGTCAGGTGGCCGGGGCCGGCGCGCGTGATCCGGAGGGCGCCCGTCCGGGGCCGGTGCGCGCGCCCGAGTTCCGCCGCGTACGCCAGGACCAGGGGGTGCACGCCGTACAGGTCCGGTCGTAGGGGTGTGAGCAGCCGGGCGCGCACCAGTTCGGCCACGGCGGGGGCGTACGCCCGGCCGGGCACCGCGGACAGGCGCGTCAGGTCCTCGCTGCTCAGTTCCTCCCGTCCGCTCCGTGGGAGGGCGCGGAACAGCCGGGCCGCGTCGGGGCCCAGGGTGCGGTACGACCAGGAGAAGGCGGAGCGGACCGGGTTGCCCCCGTCGTCGTCGAAGACGGCCAGACCCTCCCCGGCCGCCGACAGAGCCTCGGCGGTCCACCGCAACGGCACGTCCGGGTAGGCCGTCGCCCGGGCGGCCACGACGCCCAGGGCGAGTGGCAGCCGTCCGCAGAGCCGGACGATCTCGGAGACGGCGGCGGCATCCGGCACGGCGGTGGCATCCGTCTCGGCATGCCCGGTGCTCACCCGCCGGGCGAAGCACTCGGCCGCCTCGGCGGCGGACGGGAGGTCGAGTGACAGCAGCCGGGCGCCGTTCCTGGTGGCGAGGTCGGTGAGCCTGCGGCGGCCGGTGATCACGACGGCGCACCGGGAGGAACCGGGCAGCAGTGGCCGTACCTGCGTCGCGTCGTGGGCGTTGTCGAGCACCACCAGCACCCTCCGGGTGGCCAGCACGCTGCGGAACAGGGCGGCCTTGGCCTCCGTGCGCGCGGGGAGGCGTTCCCGGTCGACCCCCAGCGCCGCGAGGAAACCGGCGAGCACCTCGCCGGGATCCGCCGGAGCACCGGAGTTTGTGAAACCCCCGAGGTCCGCGAAGAGTTGGCCGTCCGGGAAGCGGGCGGCGATGCGATGGGCCAGGTGGACGGCGAGCGCTGTTTTGCCGACGCCCGCGATGCCGTCCACGGCCAGCACGCGCAACGCGCCGTCCTCGGCCCCCGCGAAGCGTTCCGTCCACCGCAGCGGTTCCGCGCGCCCGGTGAAACACGGCAGGTCGGCGGGGAGTTGGGCAGGCACAGGCTGCGGCGCCGACGGGGTCCGAGGGACGTGCCGTGAAGCGGGCAGGGTCGCCTGGCCGGTGTGCGCGACCGGGGCACCGGCACGGGCACCGGCATCACGGGACCCGCGCAGGATGCGGGCGTACGCGGCGCGCACGTCCTTGCCGGGTGACAGGCCCAGCGCGCCCTGCAGGTCGGTGCGGAAGCGGTGGTACAGGGTGATCGCCTCGGCCTGTTTGCCGTCGGCGGCGAGCAGCAGCATCGTCCGGGCCAGCAAATGCTCGTGGAACGGGTGCCGTTCCACGGCCTGGCGCACGGCCGGCAGGACGCTGCCGGGCCGGTCGCAGCGCAGGGCGGCGGTCGCGGCCGCCGTGACGGCGGCGAGGTATTCGTGGTCGACCGCGGCGAAGAGCTGCGGGGCGGTGTCCGCGGGGGCGACGTCCGCCGCGCACCGCCCCTGCCACTGCCGCAGCGCCGCCACGAAACGGTCCACCGCCTCGTTCGGGTCCTGTGCGGCGCGGGCCTGCCGGACCAGGCGCCTGAAGGCCGTCAGGTCCAGCTCGTCCGGCCCGACCCGCAGCAGATAGCCCCCCGCACGGCGGACCAGGCGGCGTCCCGGTGCGCGGGCGGGCAGCTCCGGTTCGAGCAGGCGTCGCAGCGCGCCCACGTACCGGTGCACGGCATTGGCCGCGCTGCGGGGCGGGTCCTCGTCCCAGAGCAGACCGACGAGCTCCCCCTGGGAGACGGGGTGTCCGGCGCGGGCCAGCAGCGCCGCCAGCACGATGCGCTGCTGGCGGGGGCCGGTGGGCAGTTCGGCGCCGGCGGCCCAGACCCGGACCGGGCCCAGGACCGAGAAGCGCACGGCGGGCACGGCGGTGCCGTGCGCCGGTTCCGGTCCGGCGAAGGGCGGGCCCTTCAGGTGCGTGATCATGGCGGTCTCCGCTCGTCGCTCGCGGGCCGCCCGCCGCTCCCGGAGCTTCGGCGGCCGGGCCCCACCGTAGGGCGGGCGTTCCGCCGGGGGCATCGGTCGAATGACTCACCGCGGCCGCTGCCGGCCGGCGGACGGGAGACGAGTCAAGTGACCGATGCGCGGCGGACGGCCCCGGGCGAGGCTGGGACCCGACGGCCGTCGTCCGGGGACACCGCACCGGCCGTCCCCCGTCCCTTCGTCACACCTGCGAGGAGAGCACGCCGATGATCGGTTCCGGAAACGCCGTGGAGGACGTCGACCTGCTGGTGGTGGGCGGCGGCAAAGCCGGCAAGACCCTGGCCATGGACACCGCCCGGGCCGGCCGCAAGGTGGTCATGGTCGAGCGCGGCATGATCGGCGGCACGTGCATCAACGTGGCGTGCATCCCGACCAAGGCGCTGGTGACCAGCGCCCGGCTCGCCCGACGCGCGGCCACGGCCGAGTCCCTGGGACTGCGCCTGGGGAAGCCGGAGATCGACGTGCGGCTCCTGCGCTCCCACAAGGAGGGCGTGGTCTCGGACATGGTCGAGCTCAACCACCGGCAGTTCCTCGACAGCGGCATGGATTTCGTCCTGGGCGAGGCGCGTTTCGTCGCGGAGCGGACGGTCGAGATCGGCTTGGCGGACGGCGGGCGCCGTGTCGTGCGGGGTGCCGACGTCGTCATCAACACCGGGACCGTGCCGCACCTGCCGCCGATCCCCGGCCTGGCCGAGGCCGGAGTGCTCACCAGTGAGACGATCCAGCGGCTCGACCGTGTCCCGGAACGGCTGGTGGTGATCGGCGGCGGTTACGTCGGTCTGGAGTTCGCGCAGATGTTCGCCGCTTTCGGCAGCCGGGTCACGGTGCTCGATCACAACCCGACTCTGCTGCCCCGGGAGGATCCGGACATCACCGAAGTCCTCGCGGAGTACCTGCGCGAGGACGGCGTGGAGACGCTCGGGGGCGTCACGGTGCGGGAAGTCGTCCGGGAGGAGAACGGCGTGCGGCTGCTCCTGGACGACGGCCGCTCCCTGCTCGCGGACGACGTCCTGGCGGCGGCCGGCCGTGACCCGGTCACCGCCGGGCTGGGCCTGGAGGCGGCCGGCGTGCGCACCGACGAGCGCGGCTTCGTCCGCGTGGACGACCGGCTGGCGACCGACGCCTCCCGCACGTGGGCGGTGGGCGATGTGGCGGGCAGCCCGCAGTTCACCCACGTCTCCCTCGACGACTACCGCGTCGTGAAGGAGAACATCGCCGGCGGCGACCGCAGTACCTCGCGGCGGCTGGTCCCCTGGAACCTGTTCACCGACCCGGAGCTGGCCCGCGTGGGCCTCACGGAGGCGCAGGCCCGCGCCACCGGCAGGAACATCCGGGTGGCCAAGCTCCCCGTGAAGGCCATCCCCCGCGCCCGCACCCTGCGCGACACGCGAGGCCTGTGGAAGGCGGTCGTGGACCGCGACACCGAGGAGATCCTGGGTGTGGCACTCCTCGGCCCGGAGTCCTCGGAGGTCCTCACCGTGGTGCAGACGGCGATGTGGGCCGGACTGCCCTTCACCGCGCTGCGCGACGGACTCATCGCGCATCCGACCATGGCCGAGGGGCTGAACGCCCTCTTCGGTGCCTGGACGGACTGACCCAGCGGGGCCGGCGGCCCGAGCTCCCGACCCCTGCGGGGTGGCGGAACCCGGGCGGCCGGGCCGTCTCGAGCGCGGCGCGCGGCCCGCGGTGCTGCGGGAGACGGCCCCGGGGCCGCGACGCTCAGGACCGGTAGCCCTCGACCACGGACTGGGACCGGGTGCGGGCCTCGTCGGGGTCCTGGCCGAACTCCGCCCTGGCCCTGCGCTGCCGCAGCAGGTCCCAGCACTGGTCCAGCTCCCGTTCCAGCCGGCCGAGTCGTTCGCGCTCGGCCGCGCCATCGGTGCCGGGCGTGGTCAGGGAGTCACGCAGCCTGCGCTCCTCCTCCGCCATGGCGCGGATGCTGCGCAGGATCTCCGGGTCTTTCATGGTTCTCCTCCTCCGTCGTCCGGGGTGACGGCTCAGCCGCGGTTCTCGGCCTGGAACATCCAGCTCTGCTTCTCCATCTCGGCGGTGAGGCCGATCAGCAGGTCCTGGGTGACCGGGTCCGCCGTCGCCGTGGCCTCGACACGGGCGCGCAGGCGGCGGATGAGGGCCGCGAAGGAACGGACCAGTGCTGCCACGGCGTCGCCGTCGGCGACCCAGCCCTCCGGGAAGCCCGGGAGCCCGCTGCCGTCCGCGACGGTCCCGGCCCGGCCGTCCGGGCTGATGCCCAGGGCCGCCGCCCGTTCGGCGACCTGGTCCGCGTAGTCGCGGGCGCCGGTGACGACCTCGTCGAGTTGCTGGTGGATGCTGCGGAAACGCGGACCGTACAGATTCCAGTGGGCCTGCTTGGCCACCATGGACAGGTCGAGCAGGTCGACCAGGGTGTCCTGGAGGGCCGTTCCGGTCACTGCGCGCTCCGCGTCCGGCAGCGGACTGGAGATGATGCTCACGGTGAACTCCTCGTGTCTCTCGCCCGGGCGGGCGGTGCTCCCCCGATCCTTTCGAGCGATCGTTCTCTGGAAATCCGTCATGTGACTCAGACTCAGGGTGCGCGGCGACTCCGCCCCGGGGCGGCGGATGTCAGTTCACGGCGAAGCGCGCGGTGACGACGGCCCGGGCCAGCGTGTGTCCGGAGAGGTTGAAGCCGAGGAAGGCCGGGGTGGCGCCCCGGTCCAGGCCGAGGGTCTCCACGTCCACGGCGTGCACGGCGATGTAGTAGACGTGCTCTCCGTGCCCGGCCGGCGGCGCGGCGCCCAGGTAGCGCCTGAGCCCGGCGTCGTTGGCGAGCTGCCACGCCCCGTCCGGCAGTTCCTCGCCCCGGTCGTCCCCCGCGCCGGCCGCGAGCTCGGTCACCGTGACCGGGATGTCGACGACGGCCCAGTGCCAGAAGCCGCTGCCCGTCGGGGCGGTGGGGTCGTAGACGGTGACGGCGAAGCTCCTGGTCTCCGCGGGGAAGCCCGTCCAGGCGAGCTGAGGGGAGGTGTCCGTGCCACCGGCTCCGAAGATGCCGCTGACCTGGGCCAGGGGGAGCACGCCGCCGTCGGGGAAATCGGCGCTGGTGACGGTGAACGACGGGACCTCGGCGATGAGGTCGTAAGGGCTGGCCATGAGGGGTCCTTTCCTTGCCTGCACCGACCATGCTGGCGGCGGCGCGGCCGCAGGGGATCCGTCGGTTGACCGACGTACCCCCAGACGTGGCCACTGGCCGATGAGGACGGGATCCCGGGTGGTGATCACCCGCAGCCCCTCCGCCCGGTCAGCGGGGCGACGCCAGGGCGTGGACGAGGGTGTCCCAGTCCACCAGGTCGCTCTCGCCGCCCATGGGGACGACTTCGTACGTCTTCGCCAGCCACTCGCGGATGGGGGCCTGCTCGGTCATGAACGCGGCCAGGACGTCGGCCCGCTCCAGGCGCAGGTAAAGGAAGGGTGTGTCGTCGTGCCGCCGCGAAGGCCAGATCCGGACGTCGGCCTCACCGCTGAGTTCCTCGGTCCCCCGGCTCAGCAGGTCCCGTCCGATCACCCAGGTCACGTGCGGTGCGGACGGTGTCATGAGGTCCAGCCGCACGGAGAAGGGAGCCGTCGCACCGAAGGTGAACCGGCAGGGCACGGAGGCGTCCTGCGGCGGTGCGAAGAGGTTGTGGAGGGTGACGTCGAGCGTCAGAGGGTCCTCGGGGCGGCGCGTCCGCGGCTGACTCATGTGTCCGGTCCTTTGCACGACTGACCGGTGGTGAGCCACCGGATCCCGTGAGCGTCGCCGAAAGCAGTGGAAAATAAGTGGAAGCCCGTATCGGTCGTTCGACTGCCTCCGCACAGCTGGCACACGTATCTGGTCACACGTGTGCGCAGAGGTAGGATGCGACCCTGGCAGTGCGGTACTCAATGATGGCGGGCGACTGCGGACCAGCGCGCGTCCGGGGGTCCTGGGGCATGGGAACGTGTGCATGATCGGGCGCGACAGGCAGTACAAGCAGCTGGTGGACCTCCTCGCCGCGGCACGGGAGGGGCGAGGCTCCTCCGCTCTGGTTACCGGTGAAGCCGGAATCGGCAAGAGCAGCCTCGCCGCCGAGATCGTCGACGCGGCGTCCGCCTCGGGTTTCCAGGTCCTGTCCTGCCACGGCGTCCGCGGGGCGGGCACGGTCGGTTTCGAAGGGCTGCACGAGTTGCTGCTGCCGCTCCTGCACCGCGTGGACACCCTGGCGCCGCGGCAGCGCACGGCCCTTGAGGTGGCGTTCGGTGCCGAGGGCGAGCCGGCCGACCGCCTCGTCACAGGGCTCGCCGCGTTCGGGCTGCTGGAGGAGGCCGCGGCCCGCACTCCCCTGCTCGTGCTGGTCGAGGACCTGCACTGGCTCGACCTGTCCACGGCCGACATCGTTGCCTTCCTCGCGGCCCGCATGGGCGTCATGCCGGTCCTGCTCCTGGCCACCAGCCGCGCCGAACGCATCTACCCCGACCGGAGCCCGCGTTTCAAGCACCGCGTGCCGCTGGCACCGCTCTCCCAGGAGGACGCGCTGGAGCTGCTCTCCCTGCGGGCGCCCGCACTGTCGGCGCCGCAGCGGCGCCATCTCATCGAGCGGGCCATGGGCAATCCGCTCGCCCTGACCGAGTGGTCGGCCGATCCCACGCTCGCCGACGGGCGGGCATCCGCCGCACGCGGCCGCGTCCCCATGGGCAAACGGCTGGAGGACTCCTTCCTCGCCGAGGTCGCCCTGCTGCCGCCGGGGACCCAGCGTGCCCTCCTGGTCGCCGCCGCGGGACAGGACGCCAGCAGCCACGAGGTGCTCACCGCGGCGCAGAGCCTCGGCCTGGAGCAGAGGGACTTCGCACCGGCCGAGAGCTACGGTCTGCTCAGGGTCGGCGACGGTGGCTTCCGGTTCCGCCACCCGCTGGTGGGCTCGGCGGTGTACGACAACGCCGACTCGGACATGCGCTCCCGTGTGCACACCGCGCTGGCCGCGGCCATCGTCGGCACCGCACGCGCCACCCAGCACCGGGCCGCGGCGGTCACCGGCTGGAACGAGAACGTGGCCGCCGAACTGGAAGAACTCGCCGTGGCCACCGGACGGCGCGGCGCGCTGACCGAGGCCGCCGCGGCGTGGCGGCGCGCGGTCTCGCTGACCCCCGTGCCGACCGTGCGGGCGCGGCGGACGGTGATGGCGGCGGAGGCCGCGCGGCAGGCCGGGGCGACCGCCGAGGCCGTGGACTTGCTGACCCGGGCGAAGCCCCCGGCCGGGGACGAGGCGTCGGTCATGCAGCTCGCGCGCACCGAATGGATGCTGGCCAGCACCAGCACCGTGCTCCCCGACCGGGGTGCTGACGAACTGATCGCCCTGTCGCGGACCCTCAGCAGCCCGGACGACCGGGTCGAGGTCCTCACCTGGGCGGCGGTGCGCGGCTACACCCGGCAGGACCTGTCCCCCGAGGTCACGTCCGCGGTGGCCGAGGAACTGCGGCGCCCCGGCACCGCCGTCACGGAACGGCAGCGGCTGCTGCGCAGCATCGCCCTGGTCCTGATCGGGTCGACTGACCGGCTTCCCCCGATCGAGCGGGCGCTGTCGGTCTTCGAGCGGCAGGTGCGCGAGACGGACGCGACACTGCTGAACTGCCTGGCGTTCGCCTACGAGGACGCCCATGACCTCGTCGGTGCCGAACGCGTCTGGAGCGCCGAGGCCGACCTGTTCCACCGCGCGGCGCGCAGCAGCGACGAGACGGTGGCTCTGGCCGGGCGCAGCACGGTCCGCCTGAACGCCGGCGCGATCGCAGCGGGCCTCGCCGACGGCGAGCAGGCATTGCGCCTGAGCGTCGAACTGGAGTTGTCGGTGGTCGGTGCGCTCTGCGCGGCGAACATCGCCCGGGCCCGGGCGTGGCGCGGCGAGCACGATCTGGCGAGCGCCGCCCTGGACACCTGCACCGCGCTGTCCGGGCTGATGCCCTTCGCCAGGGTGACGGCCATCGCGTCCTGGGCGTCGGCGCAGCTGGCCACCGACGAAGGCCGTTACGAGGACGCGGTCGTCCACCTGCTGGAGAGCGTGGCGCATCCGCCCATCGGCGTGTGGGCCGGCGGCGACCTCGCCGACGTGGCCGTGCGGGCCGGCCGGCCGGAGGCGGCGGAGGGCTGGCTCGAGATGGCGACGGCCGCCCTCGCGGTCAGCGGCTCCGACCACCTCGCGATGCTGGTGGAGCGGACGCGGGCGCTGCTGGCCCCGCCCGGTGACGCGCGGAACCACTTCGAGTCGGCCCTCCGGCACGGTGAACGGTCCGCCGCGCACCTCGACCTGGCCAAGACCCGGTTGCTCTACGGTGAGTGGCTCCGGCGCGAGCGGCACATCATGGAGGCCCGAGGCCACCTCTCGGCAGCGCTGCACGTCTTCGAGACGCACCACGCGCAACCGCTCGTGCGGCGGACGGCGAGGGAGCTGGCCGCGGCCGGCAGCGTCCAGCCGACGCAGTCGCCGCGCACCTTGGACGCCGGTGTCGTGCTCACCGCCCAGGAGCTGCACGTCGCCCGGCTGGCCGCCCAGGGGCACTCCAACAAGCAGATCGCCGACCAGCTGTACCTCTCCCACCGCACCGTCGGGGCACATCTGTACAGCGCCTACGGCAAGTTGCACATCAACCGGCGGTCCCAGCTCGCGGCCGCCCTCGCGGCCGCACGCGACTGACCCTGACACCCCGCCGACGGCGGTGGCGGCCGGCGGACACGTGGTGCGGCGTCGTCACTCCTCGCTCCGGGAGGGTCGTAAGTCGTTTTACGGATTCCCCCGCCGACGTCCGCCAGGAAGCTGGACAGGTACGCGGCGCCGCACCCACGGCCCGTCCGCCCCTGTGTGGAGGAAAGAACATGCCGTTCATCACCGTCGGCCAGGAGAACACCACCGACATCGAGCTGTACTACGAGGACCACGGCACGGGCCGGCCGGTCGTCCTGATCCACGGCTTCCCGCTGGACGGGCACTCCTGGGAGAAGCAGACCGCCGCCCTGCTGGACGCCGGTTACCGCGTCATCACCTACGACCGCCGCGGTTTCGGCCGCTCCTCGCAGCCCACCACCGGCTACGACTACGACACCTTCGCCGCCGACCTCAACACGGTGCTGGAGACCCTCGACCTCCAGGGCGTCACCCTCGTCGGCTTCTCGATGGGCACCGGCGAGGTCGGCCGCTACCTCGGCACCTACGGCTCCGCCCGCGTCGCCAAGGCGGCCTTCCTGGCCTCCCTGGAGCCCTTCCTGCTGAAGACCGACGACAATCCGAACGGCGCCGCCGACCAGGCCTTCTTCCAGGACATCTCCGACACGGTCAAGAACGACCGCTACGCCTACTACACCGCGTTCTACCGGGACTTCTACAACCTGGACGACAACCTCGGCACCCGGATCAGCGAGGAAGCGGTCCGCAACAGCTGGAACACCGCCGCCTCCGGTGGCTCCTACGCGGCCTCCGCCGCGCCCCTGACCTGGCCCACCGACTTCCGCGCGGACATCCCCAGGATCGACGTTCCGGCGCTCATCCTGCACGGCACCGCCGACAACATCCTCCCCATCGACTCGACCGCCCGCCCCTTCCACAAGGCCCTCCCGCACGCCGACTACGTCGAGGTCGACGGTGCCCCGCACGGCTTGCTGTGGACCCACGCCGCCGAGGTGAACGAGGCGCTCCTCGCCTTCCTCGCCAGGTGACCGGTGCCGGTGCCGTTCCCCGCGGAGGGAACGCCACCGGCCGTCCGTACGAGAGCGCCCCCGCGGAACCTGCCGCGGGGGCACTCTCGCTGTGCGGCTGCAGTCGAACGACCGATGCCGTGTCCGCCGTCCGCTGGCACGCTGCTGGCGGCGGGACCGGGTCCCCGACCCGCGACCGCGAGGACGGGACGGCCCACCGGCCCCGAACGACCCGAACAGACACCCGAGCAAGGCGCACCTGCGTCGAAGGGATCACCGCGATGGCGACCTCCTTTCCCGAGATCGGCGACCGTCCCGAGGACCTCGCCGCCCTGGCCTCGGTCCGGCTGACCGAGGAACAGCTCGCCCGAGCGGTCCGGTACGCCGAGCCGGAGCACGTGGCCGACCGGCAGGTGCTGTCCGAGGTCGGGGACGACTCAGGTGACCTGCTGCTGTGCGGCAGCGCCCGCCTGGAGGCCGTGCGGCCGTCCGCCGGCCGGGACGAGGACCAGGTGCTGATGCGCTACGGTCCCGGCCAGTTCGTCGGCGAACTCGGCCTCCTCACCGGTCAACGCCGGCACCTTCGGGTGCGGGTGCGCAGACCGGGCACCGTGCACCGGGTCGATCCGCCGTCGTTCCGGCTGCTCATGGCCCGGGACACCGAGCTGTCCGATCTCTTCCTGCGCGCCTTCCTCGCCCGGCGCAGGCTGCTCCGGCAGGCCACCGCGCAGACGCTCCGGGTGGTGGGCGACGCGGAGTCGGCCACCGGCATGCGGCTGCGGACCTTCCTCGCCCGCCAGGGGGTCGCTCACGCGTGGCTTGCGCACACGTCGGCCGAGGGAACCGCCCTGCTCCGGGCCGCCGGTCCGGGAGACACCGACCTGCCGGTCGCCGTGATCGGCTCCGAGGTGCTCGCGGGCGTCACCCCCGGCTCGCTCAGTGAGCGGCTCGACCTCGCCTACCGCCACACCGGCGACGGCACCGCGGACCTGACCGTGGTGGGCGCCGGCCCCGCCGGTCTCGCGGCCGCGGTCCACGGGGCCTCCGAGGGGCTGCGCACGGTGCTGCTCGACGCCGTCGCCACCGGTGGGCAGGCCGCCACCAGCGCACGGATCGAGAACTACCTCGGTTTCCCGTTCGGGCTGAGCGGCGCCGACCTCACCGCGCGAGCCGCCGTGCAGGCGCTGAAGTTCGGCGCCAGGATCGCCAGCCCGTGCAGCGTCGTCGCGCTGGAGCCCGGCCCGCGCGAGCACGTGGTGACGCTGTCCGACGGCGAGCGGATCCGGACGCGGGCCGTGGTCCTCGCCACCGGCGCCGCGTACCGGGCCCTGCCCGTCGACCGGTGGACCGAACTGACCGGACGGGGCATCTTCTACGCCGCCACGGACTTGGAGGCCCAGACCGTGGCCGGAGCCCCGGTCGCCGTGGTGGGCGGGGCCAATTCGGCGGGGCAGGCGGCACTGCACCTCGCGCGTCACGCGCAGGCGGTCACCCTGGTGGTGCGCGGCGGCGACCTGGGGACCAGGATGTCCGCCTACCTGGTCGAGCGCATCCTGGGGGACCCGCGCATCACCGTCCTGACCGGCACGGAGGTGACCGGGCTGCACGGCGGCGAACGGCTGGACGCGGTGACGCTCACGCACCGCGACGGTGCGGCGCGACGGGTCGCCTGCGCCGGGCTGTTCTGCTTCATCGGGGCCGAGCCGGCCACCGAGTGGCTGCACGGGGTGGCCCTGGACGACAAGGGCTTCGTCCGCACGGACCTCACGCTGTCGGAGGCGGACCTGGGACCGCGGTGGCGGGAGGAGGGACGCCGGCCACTGCCGTACGAGACCAGCGTGGCGGGCGTGTTCGCCGCGGGCGACGTCCGGTCGTCGTCGCTCAAGCGGGTCGCGGCGGCCGCCGGCGACGGCGCCGGGGCCGTCCGCTCGGTGCACCAGTACCTGGCCCTGGCCGCACGTACCTGACGCATCACCGCCGCTGCGTCACCGGGGAAGAGCAACTCCCCTCCCGGAACGAACCTTTCACACCACAGGAGTCCTCCCATGCCCACTCACCTCGCCGATCAGGCCGAGACCCGGTACGTGGCGGGGCCGCGGGGCGAGCGTTTCGCCTACCGCCGCTTCGGCCGCGCCGGCACCCGCCCGCTGGTGATGCACATGCGGCTGCGCGGCACGATCGACCACTGGGACCCGGCGCTGCTCGACCCGCTGGCGGACCGGCGTGAAGTCGTCGTCTTCGACAACCGCGGCACCAACTTCTCCACCGGTGCACCGCCGTCGACCATGGAGGGCCTGGTCGAAGGGTCCCTGGCCTTCATGGAAGCGCTGAGGCTCGACGACGTCGACGTGCTGGGCTGGTCGATGGGCGGCATCGTCGCGCAGGGCGTGGCCCTGACCGCGCCCGGTCTGGTCAGCCGGCTGGTCGTGGCGGGAAGTTCACCGGGCGGCGTCCCCGGCCTGCCGGCGCCGCCGGAGCGCGTCGCGCGGATCACCGGCAAGGACGTCAACGACGACGAGGACTTCCTCCACCTGTTCTTCCCCGGGACGGCCAGGGCTCGCGCCGCCGGGCTGGCCTCCCTGCGGCGTCTCGACCGGCGGCTGGGGCAGTCGAAGGCCGTGGTGGGCCCCGAGGCGTTCCACGGCCAGGTCGCGGCCATCAGCGGCTTCGGGGGGTACTGGGACCGGCAGGCGGAACTCACGCTCCCCGTGCTGGCCGCCAACGGAGCCCAGGACGTGATGATCCACGCCTACGCCACGTACGCGATGTCCCAGCGGTTGCCCGACGCCAAGGTCGTGCTCTACAGCGACGCCGGGCACGGTTTCCTGTTCCAGCACGCGGAGGACTTCGCCCGCGAGGTCAACGCGTTCCTGGACCGCTGACCTGAGCGGGGCGCCCGCGCTCGGGGACGCCCCTCAGGCGATCTCGTCCATGTGCTCCTCCACCCAGCCGCGCAGCTGGGCCAGGGGTTCCGCCACGCTGCGGCCGAGCGCGGTCAGTTCGTACTCGACGTGCAGCGGTACCGCCGGGTAGACGGTCCGTTCCACGAATCCCCGGTCCTGCAGCCGGCGCAGCGTGGCGGTGAGCACCTTGGGGCTCACCCCCTCAAGGCGCCTCTGCAGGGCTCCGAAGCGCTGCGGGCCCTCCTCCATGGCCCCGATGGCCAGTGCCGACCACTTGTTCGCCAGGAGGTCGAGCACGTCACGGCACGGACATTGGGCTGCGTACACGTCGTGGTGATCGTGCCGCTGGGACTCGCAGAGCCTCGCCATGGGGACCTTCCTCTCCTGTCCGACCTCTCCCACCAGCATACTTCCCTTTGGGAAGTAGAAGCCCTTGCAGGTTACTACCTCCCCTGACCTACGTTACGGGCGCAGCGGAAGCACGCTGCGCCACTCTTCTGGAGGACGATCATGAGCCAGATCCCGCCGACCATGCCCGCCGTCGCCTACCGCAAGAGCCTGCCGGTGGACCGGGCGGAGAGTCTCCTGGACACGACCCTGCCGGTACCCGAGCCAGGGCCGCGGGACCTGCTCGTGCGGGTCGAGGCCGTCGCGGTCAACCCGGTCGACTACAAGGTCCGGCAGAACAACGACCCCGGCGGCGAGCCCAAGGTCCTCGGCTGGGACGCGGCGGGCGTCGTGGTCGCCGTCGGCGACGCGGTCGAATCGTTCCGGGTGGGTGACGAGGTCTTCTACGCCGGGGCCCTGGACCGGCCGGGCGCCGACTCCCTCTTCCACGCGGTGGACGAGCGCATCGTCGGCCACAAGCCCGCTTCGCTCACCTTCGCCGAGGCGGCGGCCCTGCCGCTGACGTCGCTGACCGCGTGGGAGGGCCTGTTCGAGCACCTCGGTCTGCACACCGGGGCCCTCAGGCAGACGGGCACCCTGCTGGTCACCGCCGCCGCGGGAGGTGTCGGCGCCATGGTCTCCCAGCTGGCCCGGGCCCTGACGAGCCTGACGGTGATCGGAACCGCCTCCCGGCCCGAGACCGTCGAGTTCGCCCGGCGCATGGGCGCCGCCCACCTCGTCGACCACCGCCGGCCCCTCGTCCCGCAGGTGCGGGAGGTGGCCCCGGACGGTGTGGACTTCGTCTTCGGCACCACCGCGACCGACCGGAACCTGGCCGCCTACGCCGACCTCGTCAAGCCTTTCGGGCGCGTCGTGGCCATCGACGACTTCGGCCCGGTCGAGATCGGTCTGCTCAAGTCCAAGAGCATCTCGTTCCACTGGGAGTTCATGTTCACCCGGTCGTTGCACCGGACCGCCGACCTGGCGGAACAGGGCCGGATCCTCGACCAGGTCTCCCGGCTGGTCGACGCCGGCGTCCTCACCACCACGGCCACCACCGACCTCGGCACGATCAACGCCGAGCACCTGCGCGAGGCCCACCGGATCCTGGAGTCCGGCAAGGCCATCGGCAAGATCACGCTGACCGGCTTCTGACCGGCCGTCGTCCCCGCGGCGCGGGGAGGTGCGAAGGACTCCACAGACCTTCCACTTCCCGCGCCGAGGATGGCGGTGCGGCGGCACGGGTCCGCCGAGGAACGGAGCGCATGCCGTGCTGACGATCGACGTCTTCACCAGCGACTACAAGCCCATCGCCGCCACGGCGCCGGGCTGGGACACCGGAGTGCCGGCGACCTGGCCGGCCAGTACCGCGACGCTCGTCCACGGGCGGCGCGAGGCGGTGCTGGTCGACGCCCTCATCACCGTCGCCGAGGCCCGCCGGCTGACCGGCTTCATCCGCGCCACGGGCAAGACCCTCACGACCGTCTACGTCACCCACGGGCACGCCGACCACTTCCTGGGACTGCCGGTCGTACTGGAAGCGTTCCCCGAGGCCGCGGCGGTGGCGCTGCCCGAGGTCGTGCCGCACGCCGAGGTGCAGTTGACCGCGCCGGTCCTCGCGTACTGGGAGTCGCTGTTCCCCGGGGCGCTGCCGGCCGGCCCCGTGGCGCCGCGAGCCCTGGCCGGGGAGGTCATCGACCTCGAAGGACACGAACTGAGGCCGGTGCGGGTCGGTCAGAGCGACACCGATCCGTCGAGCGTGCTGCACGTGCCGGACCTCGACGCGGTGGTGGGCGGCGACGTCGCCTACAACGGCATCCACATGTGGCTCGCGCAGACCGACAGCCGGGCACGCGAACGGTGGCTCGGCGCCCTGGACACGCTGGCGGCCCTCCGGCCGGCCCGGCTGGTCGCCGGTCACCAGCCGCCCGGTGCCGACGAGGAGGACGCTGCCGGGATCATCGACGCCTCCCGCCGTTACCTGACGGACTTCGAGGCGGCCGTGCAGGCCGGCGGCAGCGCCGCCGACGTGGTCCGCGCCATGAACGTGGCACACGGCGGCCGAGGCAACCCGTACACCTTGCACGTCTCCGCCGCCGCCCAGTTCGCGCAGACCGCCTGAGTCCGCAGAGCACCTGAGCCCGCGGGCCGCTCGGGTGCTCGTCGGTCACTTGACATGGTTAAGCTGACCGGCCATATTCAACTGGACGGGCAGCTCACCACAGCGCCGTTCCGCACGCACTGCCGATGTGCCCGCGCAGTCTCTGTGCACCGGCCGCCAGACGAGGGGGGATCACCCGTGCCCATGCCCCGGCCCGTCACGGGCGACCCCGAAGTCCGGTTCTCGGTGCTCGGGCCGGTCAGGGTCTGGCGCGGCGCCGAGGAGCTGCCGGTCCGGCCCAAGCAGCAGCGGGTGGTTCTGGCAGCCCTCCTGGCGCGCGGCGGCCAGCCGGTCCCCCTGTCCGAATTCGTCGATCTGCTGTGGGAAGGACGGGCCCCGGCCAGCGCCGCGAACGCGGTGCACCGGTACATCGGTGCCCTGCGCCGGCTGCTGGAGCCGGACCTTCCCGTCAGGTCCGCCGGGCGATGGCTCACGCGGCAGGCCGGCGGGTACCGCCTGAGGGTCGACGCGGACAGTCTCGATCTGCTGCGGTTCCGGGAACTGGTCGCCAGGGCCCGCCGGGCCGAGCCGGCCGAGGCCGTGAACCTGTACGTCGCCGCCCTGGACCTGTGGCGTGACCGCTGTGCCGCCGGCCTGGAACCGGTCAGCCGGAACCACCCCACCTTCGTCGCGCTGGAACACGAATACGTGTCCACGGTGTGCGACGCAGCCGAGACGGCCGTCCGCTCGGGAAACGCCGCGGCGGTCCTGGAGCCCCTGCGCCGGGCCGTCGAGCGCAACCCGCTGGACGAGGCCCTGGTCGCCCACCTGCTGCTCGCCCTCGCCGACGACGGCAAACAGGCCGAGGCCGTCTCCCTCTACCAGGGCGTCCGCCACCGCCTGGCGGAGGAGCTGGGGGTCGACCCCGGCCGCGAGCTGGTCGCCGCCTACGAGCGTCTCCTGCACGGCGACCCCACCACCGGCCCTGAAGCGGCCGGCACCGGTGACGGTGCGCAGCGGCCGGCCGTGTTCCTCACGCCGTCCCAGCTGCCGGCCGACCTCTCCTGCTTCACCGGACGCCGGGAGCCGCTGCGGCAAGCGCTCGCCCTGGCGGCCGAACAGGGCGGGGCCCTGCGCATCCTGGCCGTCGACGGCATACCCGGTGTCGGCAAGACGGCGCTCGCCGTCCACATGGCACACCGCGTGATGCGCCACTTCCCCGACGGTCAGCTCTATGTCGACCTGCGCGGGTTCACCCCCAACGGTGAGCGGGCCGACCCCCACGAGGTCCTGGCCGGGTTCCTGAGCGCCTTCGACGTCCCCCCGCAGCGGATGCCCGACACCCTGGACGCCCGGGCCGCGCTGTACCGCAGCGTCCTGGCCGGGCGCCGGGTGCTGGTCGTCCTGGACAACGCCTGGGGCGTCGAGCAGGTCGAACCGCTCCTGCCCGGCACACCCGAGTGCATGGTCATCGTGACCAGCCGGCCCCGGCTGACGGGGCTGGCCGCCGCACACGGAGCACGCCTGACGACGCTGGAGGTACCCTCCGCCGACGAGGCGACGGCCACCTTCCTCAACCGCGTCAAAGACGTCCGGACGGACGCGGACGCCGACTCGGTGCGGCAGATCGTCGACTGTTGCGGGCGCCTTCCCCTGGCCGTGGCCATCGCCGCCGCCCGCGCGGCCTCGTGCCCCTCACATCCGCTCCCCCGGATCGCGGCGGAACTGACCAGCGCGGGCCGGGGCCTGGACGGCTTCAGCGACGACCACCTAGACAACGACGTACGCGCCGTCTTCTCCTGGTCCTACCGCACGCTGTCGGAGCCGGCGGCACGGCTCTTCCGGCTGCTGCCCCTGCACCCCGGCAACGACGTCGGCGTGAGCGCCCTGGCCAGCCTGGCGGGCACCTCGCCACCGGCCACCGCCGCGGCGGTCGGGGAACTGGTGCGCGCCCGCCTGCTGACGGTGCGGCGAGGGCACCGGTACCGGTTCCACGACCTCGTCCTCGCCTACGCGAGCGAACTGGCCGCGTCCGAGGGTGCGGCCCGCACGGCCGCACTGGCCCGGCTGCACGACCACTACCGGCAGACGGTGAGCCTGGCCAACCGGCTCATGCGGTCGCAGCTGTACGAGGCCGAGCCGCCCCCGCCGCTGGACGGCGTCCAGGTCGAGCCCCTGTCGGACGGCTCCGCCGCCATGGAGTGGCTGAGCACCGAGCGGCCGGTGCTCAACGCCCTGGTGCAGGAGCTGGCGGCACGCGGTGACGCCCGTGCCGCGTGGGAGACGGCCGTGTCGATGCAGTTGTTCCAGCAGCGGTCCGGTCTGTGGCCGGAGTGGTCGGTCGGCATGCGCTGCGCGCTGGAGGCGGCCCGGCGGGCCGGGGACAGGGAGGGTGTCGCACGGACGTGCCGCGGACTCGCCGGAGCCCACCTCTTCCGGGGGCCACCGCCGCCGCGCTGCCCCTGCTGCACGAGGCGGAGGCCACGTTCGAGAGCATCGGCATGACCGCGGAGGTCGTGCACACCCTGCGCAACATCGGATCCGTGAACATCGCCCTGGGTGACAACGCGGAAGCGCTGGTGCACCTGGACCGGGCGCTCCGCCTGCTGAGCACCCACCCCCATCCGTACCTGGAGGCCACCACCCTGGTCTGGGCGAGCGAGGCACGTCTCAACCTGGGCGACGTTCTCCTGGCCCAGGAGTTGGCCGAGAAGTCGCTGGCCATCTCGCGCAGCCTGCGGCTCCCCGACGGTGAGGGGCCTGCCCTGGCCACGCTGAGCAGGGTGTACCGCCGGCGCGGAGACCTCCCGGCGGCGATCGCGGCCTGCCGGGGCGCCGTCGAGGCGGCGCGGCTCCTGGGCTACCTCAGGGGTGCGGCCGAGGACCTGCTGCTCCTGGGGGACCTGCACGTGGAGGCGGGCCGGTCCGAAGCGGCGCGAGAGGCGTGGCAGGAGGTGCTGGAGCTGGAAACCGGTCCGGACTCGCCGCACGCCGCGGAAGCCCGTGAGCGACTGGCACGGCTCCCCCACTGACCCGGCACCACCGGGTTCAGCCGGTCAGGACGCGAAGGGCCAGGTCCAGTGAGCGCATGGAGGCGTCGGAGTCCTTGGTGGCCTTGCCGCGCAGAGCGCCGCCCTCGAAGGCGTCGACGAGGAAGGCCGCCAGGTCGCGGGCGGGTTCCTGGGCTGTGATCTCCCCCGCCTCGCGGCCTTCTTCGATGACGGCGGCCAGAACGTCGATCCAGCCGGTGAAGCTCTCGGTGACCGCGGAGCCGACTTCGTCACCCGCCGTCGGCGTCTCACTGGCCATCGTGACCAGCAGGCAGCCGAACTCCACGCCGGTGGCCCGCGTCCGGGCCGCCTGGTGGGCGAAGTGCGCGCGCAGCCGCTCCAGCGCGGGGCGGCCGTCCGACACCTCCAGCATGGTCAGGTCCGTGCCGCCGCTGTACCGGCGGACGATCTCCGCGGCAAGCTCCTGCTTGCTCTTGAAGTGGTTGTAGAAGGAGCCCTTGGGCACTCCGGCGGCGCCGGTGATGTCCTGCACGCTAGCGCCGTTGAAGCCCTGCCGCCGGAACACGGATTCCGCGTGCTCGATCAGCTTTCCCTTGACGCTCACTTGAGGCATGGGCTCAATATGGCCGGTCTGCTTGGCTCAGTCAAGACACACGTCACATGTACGGCACACGTGACATGACACGGTCCGTGCAGGCGGGTGTGAACATGTCGGCCGAGACGTATGCGGGACATGTACTTCCCTCGCCGGTAACATGCGGAACACCGTCCGCGTCGAGGGAGTGAAGCGTCGTGCCCAGCCAGTCAACCCCCACCCTGCGGTCGCGGCTGGTGGAGCAGGCCGCGTCGGACCTGGAGGAGAACCGCCGCCGGCAGCGGGAGCTCACGGAGCGCCTCGCGGTGTTGCAGCAGGAGGAGGCCCTGCTGCAGGACATCCTCGAACTCGCCCAGCGGTACGAGCGCTTCGGCGACACGTCCCGGCTGCCCGAGCAGTTGCAGGGCGAATCCGTCAGCCCGCGGGCGAAGCGGGCGTCTGCCGGGGCGGGTACGCGACGCCGCTCGGGGAGCAGTGCGGCGCCGGGTGGAGCAGGCGCCAGGCGGGGGTCCTCCCGTCCGCTGCTCGGGGACCTGCTGCTGGAGCTGCTGGGCAGGCACGACGAACCCCGCCTCGCGGCCGAACTGCGCGACGAACTGATGGAGCGGCACCCGGACCGCGAGCCGACACCGCAGGTGGTGCGCAACACGCTGGAGTCACTGGTCGCCAAGGGACGCGTCAAGCGTCACAAGCAGCAGCGTTCCGTCCTGTACACCCTGGTGCGCGACGCAACCGCATAGCCTCGAGACGTCCGATCCGGGTCATCCCGCTTCCGTCGCCGCAATCACCATCGGCTGGGTCACCTCCCCGTCGTCGCCCGTCACGTCCCGCACGTGGCGGAAGCCCAGACGGCGGCACAGGGCCAGGCCGGCGGTGTTGTCGGCTCCGACCATGCCGTAGGCCTCCTTCAGCCCGAGGTTACCGGCGGCGTGGCGCAGCAGGCCGCGGACCACCTCCGTACCGAGACCGCGGCCCCAACGGGCAGGCGCCAGGGCGGCTGTCCGTTCGTGTCCGTCGGCATTTCCCCGAGGTCCCACACCAAGCGGCGGTACTTGTCGCGGTCGTAGCCGCGGTCGGTCAGCACCACATTCGGGCGGCGACGGGGCCGGCCGCGCTCGCCCCGCACGGGCGGTACGGCCTGGAGGAGCGGGATCAGCTGGGTGACGTCGTTGCGGTTGCCGCCGGTCAGGGTCGCGGCGAGCGGGATGCCGGTGGCGTCAGCGATCAAGTGATGCTTGCTGCCCGTTCACCGCCCACAGCTCGTCGTCGGCTTCCCGCAGCTTCGGCCGAGCCACCCGCACCCCCGGATCACCAGTCCCGGAGTGATCCAATCACCTTGAAGATCATTTTGTTAGGAGTTCTCAGGCTCCCGGCGTCTGCGGTGGAACGTCGCGGACCAGGCTGGTCAGCGGGCCGTGGGTGCGCCAGCCCAGGGCCTCGTACAGCGCCTGTCCCTCGGTCGTCGCGGCCAGCACGGCAGTCGAGGAGCCAGCGGCAACGGCGGCGTTCTCAAGCGTCCGCATGACGAGGCTGCCAAGTCCCCTGCGGCGGTGGGCCGGAGAGGTCTCGACCTGGTCGACGACGGCGGTGTGTCCGGGGCTGGGCGCGGCGACCTGGCCACGGGCGGCGAACGTGCCGTCCTCGGTCAGAACGAGCACCCGCGTGACGCCGCCCCGCGCCCAGGTGCGCACCTGGTATCCGTCGGGGGTCCCGGCGGCGGTTGGGTGCAGCGGTGCCGACATCAGGAAGCCGTCGGCGTCGAAGCGCCAGCCGGGCGCCACCCACGGGGCGACGGTCTGCGGCGGCAGGAAAAGCTTGAGCCAGGTGCCCGGGGCGGTGACCGTCTCGGTCAGTTTGCGGACCAGTGATTCGTCGGCATCGGGCAGCACGTGTCGGGTGACCTGGCCGGTCAGTCCGACGTCGACGGTGAGGCCCCAGGGCTCGGCCACCGGCGGCGCGGCTCCGCGTGAGACAACCCAGCCCTCCACCCATGAACGTACGAGTTCGGCGTCCATGCGGATCCCTCCGTAACGAGTGGAGAACACGACTGCACATTACGCGGGCGGCTGTGCCGGGGAGGAGTACTCGGCGAAGTCCTGAACAGCTGTCCTGCCCCACCCTCGTCCGGAAAGAAACATCTGCCCGCGAACCGCCCCCTTAGATCACGCCAGGCCCGGGGTCCCGGAGCAGGAAGCAGCCCCGCCCCGGCCAGGTGGCCGGGGCGGAACGGACTTGTGCGGTCGTGAAGGGCGGTCGCCTACGCGGCGAAAGGCTCTGCAGGGCTTCAGCCGAACGATCGTCCCTGCAGGCAATAGGTGAGGCCCGGGGACACTGTCCCCTCCACGACCACACCCCGCACAACCACGCCCGCCCGCGGATTGTTCCCCCGCTCCCTTTCCCCCACCGCGTCAAAGGAGGTTCGCGCCCGGCGGGCACCCTGCGTCCCGGCTCGGGGGACACGGAACGCAGGGGCCGCGTCAATTCTTCTCCGCCCAGGCGCGACGCGGATGCACCGCGCCGCACTGCGGCATTCCGAGGCGGGTTTTCCTCTGTGCGGTCGGCCAGGACAGGTCCGGGCGATCATGCGTCTCGTCAGGGGTCTGGGGTGGGAAGGACACGGTGAGCGCAGTGGATCGGAGCGGGAACCGTCGGTCGACGGGGTGGTCGATCAGTCTTCCGGCCCATCGGCCGATCACCGCTGGAGGACGGATTTATGCGGCCCATCCACGCCTCGTCCCGGATGAGGGCTGAGCGTCGGGCTTCGCCGGGGTTCGTCGTCGGGTCAGCGGCGGGCGCCTTCAGGCCACAGCGCGCACACCCCGGTGCCCTGCCGCTTGGCGTAGAAAAGAAGTCCCGGCGGCAGGGGGAATCGGGCAATGACCGACCGGCGCCCACTGGGCATCGGAGCCGTCCGCGCCTCGTGCGAGTCCGGCCGCTCCCACCCACAGGAGTGCCTGTTCGCCTGACTCGACCTCGGGCCGGCTCCCGAGCCGACCACTCGCCCGGCCCCGACGCCCGCAGCTGCGGCCGAGGCGAAGACGCTCAAGGAGTCCGGCCCCGAAGGGCCGCCCGTACCGTCCGCCGAGGAGAAGAAGGACCTCTCCCACGTACGGGTTTCGCAGACGAGTACGCCGAGCGCGCCGAGCCGGCCCGCGCCGAGCTCGCCTCCGCCCTCGGCACTGCGCCGAGTCCCGAGGCCGAGGCGAAGGCCCGAGCGCTGCTGGAGCGCCTAGGGAGTGTCTCTTTGACGTGTTGATCAGTTGATCGGATATGTCTGTCCGATTAGTGATCACCGATGTGACGTGGAGCCGGGTCGCGCCGCTGATGCCGGCCGATCCGGTCCGCGGGTGACGACGGGCCGACCACCGCCGCACCCTTGAGGCCATTGCCTGGAAGTACCGCACCCACTCGCCCTGGCGGGATCTCCCCGAAGAACTCGGCTCGTTCCAAACCGCCCACAGGCGACTGATCAGATGGGCTGTCGACGGCACCGGGGAGATGGTCCTCGCCGCTGTCCTGGCAGCGGCGGACGCCGACGACGACATCGACTGGACCGTGTCGGTGGACTCCACCGTCGTCCGGGCTCACCAGCACGCCGCCGGAGCCCGTAAAAAAGGGGGTGGCGTGCTCCGACGAACTCGATGACCACGCGCTCGGACGCTCCCGCGGCGGGCTGAGCACTAAGGTTCACCTGGCCGCGGACGGCGGTGCACGGCCCCCGGCCTTCACCGTCACCGCAGGCCAGGCCGGTGACGCACCGGCCTTCGAGACGGTGATGTCCCACATCCGCGTGCCCCGAAGCGGCGTGGGCAGGCCACGCATCCGGCCCCTGGTTGTCCTGGCCGACCGTGCGTACTCCTCCCGCGCCATTCGCAACCACCTCCGGCGCCGGGACATCCGAGCGGTCATCCCTCAGCCCTCCGACCAGATCGGCCACCGCCGTCGGCGGAGCCGCCGAGGCGGCCGCCCGCCCGGCCTCGATGCCGAGGCATACAAGCAGCGCAACACCGTCGAACGGTGCATCAACCACCTCGAGCAGTGCCGAGGCCTGGCCACGCGAACGGACAAGCCCGCGATCGCCCACCAGGCCGCGCTCCACCTCACCGCCATCCTCGCCTGGGCACGCCGATGACCACGGAACAAGAACCTAGACCCGTTCCAGCGGGCGGTGAGGGAGGGGCGGGGGCTCGACCCGGATGGAATCGCCGGGGCGGACGGTCCCTCCACGGCGGACCACAGCCATGACGCCACACTTGAAGGTGAACTCGCCGGATGAGGGGTCCATGGCGAAGACCTCACCGAGCAGCCCCTTGCGGAAGTCGTTGATCTTCGAGCACGGGTTGCGCAGTCCTGTCACCTCGAGCACCGCCTGCTCCCCGAGATGGAGCAGAGCGCCGGTGGGCAGGTCCAACAGGTCCACCCCGCGCGTGGTGATGTTCTCGCCGAGCTGGCCCGCAGAGACCTTGAAGCCCTTGAGCGCGAGTTCGTCGAAGAGTTCCTCGTGCATCAGGTGGACCTGGCGCAGGTTGGGCAGGTCCGGCTCGTAGGTCATGCGGAACTGGTGACGGATCGTCTCACCTGCGTGAACGTCTCCTTCCACTCCGAGCCCCGTGAGCAACGCGATGGAATCGCGATTGGGCTTGCTGAACGAGTACACCTCGTTACGGCTCACTGCGGCGACCTGGCCAGGCATCACGCCCTCCACCCGTTGTCGTTCTGCGGCCGGTCGATCATAGAGGCGGTGCAACCAGCCTTGTGAGGGAGGCGCGCAGTGAGCGGACCTTACCGGGCAGATGCGTCAGGTCCGGCACCCGACCGGCGCGGTCCCGTCACTGAACACCAAGGAGACAGCTCCCGGCCCGAGGGCCTGACGAATTCTCACCAGGTGTTCCCGGTCAGGGGGGAGCTTCATCGGTGGCCTCGCCCCTCAAAGCGGACTCCAGCACCCGCCTGGCTGGCCACTGCAGCAGTGTGCCCTCGGCGGACGGGCACCGGAACCGCAGCCGTGCGGCACGGGGGTGACGGCCACTGCACGTGGCCGTCACCCTCCTGACCTGTGTCAGCAATTCACTGACGTTTTGTCAGTTCGCATTGACCAGGTCGTGCGCCGGTACGGTCACCGTCCGTTTGCCCGGCTTGCCACCGAGCACGATCTTCCGCAGAGCGCTGTTGTTGTCGACGCTGGTTTCCTTTAGCCGCTTCTCCGGGTTGGCCAGCACCTGGATGTAGTAAGTGCCGTTGGGCACATCCGTGATGTCGAAGGACTGGCCCGGCAGGTCCTGTGAGTACGTGTCACCGGAGCCGACGTCCAGCACCTCCCGGACGGAGATCGAGTTCTCCTCACCGCAGGCGGTGGACAGATCGGTGTTGAACGGATGCCAGTTGGCGTTCTTCACCGTGTAGTCGATCGCGTCGGTGTTCGCGAGGCAGAAGGCCTCCTTGCCGCTGCGTACGGCCTCCTTCTTGTCCGCCTTCAGCAGTCGGTAGCTGGCGAAGTCCGTGAAGTGCCAGTGCATGTGGCCCGGGCGGGGATCCCATTCCATGGTGCCGGTCGGGGTGTAGCCGACCTGCTTGCCCTTGGCGTCGTAGAAGTACTGGTAGGCGTCCATCTTGGCCTTGCCGGGCGACCGGAAGCCGTCCACCACCAGCTGCGCCGGACCGGCGTTCCACACGTTGGCGCTGAAAGCCAGGTAGTCCTTGCCGGGGATGTCCTTCTCGCCGTCGCTGACGACGATGCCGTAGGCCGGCAGCGAGCGCAGGTCGGGCTTGGGGACGGCCGGGACGGAGGGCTTGCCGGCAGGCCGCTTTGACAGCGGCTGAAGCGCCGGCGCCTTGCGCGAGCCGTCGGTCTGGCCACCCGTGTCGCCCACGCGCATCGAGCGCGCGGCCTGCTGCTTCTTCAGCGCCCACGGCAGGGCGGGCGGCGCCGCCTTCAGCGGCCCGTGGCCCACGTTGTACGAGGGGCCCGCGCCGCTCGTGACCGGAGCGGCGGCCTGGGCGGGGGTCGGGGCGTGTCCCGGCCCGTGTCCCGGGTGCGCGGTCGGCGCCCGGTGGGCGGCTCCGTGACCGGCGTGCTTGCCCGAGGCGGAGGACCGGGACGCCGACCCGGTGGCGTCCTGCTCGTCCTCGTAGCTCCGTTCCTGCACGGTCACCTTGACCGTGGCCGGCTTGTCGGCGATACCGAACAGGTCACGGTACTTCTTCGCGACTCCGACCTTGGCGGTGTAGGTGCCGGCTGCCAGCGCGACCGGCTCGGTGTAGGAACCCGCGTAGGTGTTGGCCGCCCAGCCCTTCTCGACACCCCATACCGAACCGAGGGTGAACGGGTTGGTGGGGCAGCTCTCCGGATACTTCGAGGTGGCGGGCGCGTCGGGCCGCACCCGGCCGCTGGCGTTGTTCGGGCAGAAGTCCTCGCTCCGGCTGAGGACCTTCTTGCCCGCTTTGTCCGTGACCGTGATCTCCGTGAAGCCCCGCAGTCCGGAGAAGTCCTTCACCGTGCCTTTGGGCAGGGTCTTGACCTTGGCTTTGCCCCCCTCGTACACGGTCTGGGTGATGGTCACCGGGTCCTTGTAGGACTTCCTGGTCACCTTCAGCTCCAGCGGCGTCCCCTCGGCGGTGAGGTAGGTGCCGAGGTCGAGGTAGACGCCCGGCTCCTCCTTCCAGGAGGTGAGCGTGACCGAATTAGTCGCGGCGATGAGGCTCAGCTTGGGCCCTGCCGCTGCTTTCGCCGGTTCTGCGGTGGCGGCCACGAGCCCCGCCGTCACGGCCATGGCTGCGACAGCCGTGGTGCCGGCGAGCAACGGGCGCCGCAGCCGGATGGTGCGCGTTCTGGTCATCGATCCCTCGTTCTTCGGATGCTGTGGAAAGGAAGCGGGCGGTCGGCGGTCCGGCTTGTCGGCCGAGCCGGGAAAGCCGCCGCGCGGGCGGGGTGACAGACACTTGTCGTGCCCGCGCCGTAAGAGGGACGGATCGGATGCCCGGTTGTCGGGGAGGGCGAAAATCATGCGGTGTTGACCGGATCGCTCCATTGCAAACGAAATCAGGCCGAAGTCGCGGGTACGGTTCACCTGGTGGCGAGCCCTCTGATACAAGCTGCTCGATGACCCGGGCCAGGGCGGGTAGATGGCCCGGACCGAGGGGCCGGCATGGTCGAATCCGCCCCGTGGCGCTGCGGACATGACGCGGCTTCACGACCGGGACCGCCGCCTCGCCCGTCGGCGCGTCGTCCCGCCGGAAAGAGAGCTGTCCGTGGACAGCGCGTCGCCGTCGTAGTCGCAGCGGAGCTCTGGGAAGCTCTACTCGACGCTGCTGACCGGCCCTGAGGCGATCGGTGCGCTGCCAGCCACCTCGTCGCGGGAGTGCTGGTGTGCCGGTCGCACCGAAGGCCAGCTGACCAATTGCACCGTGCTGGCGCAAGCGATTCGTTGCGCCCTACCGCTCGAATGGTCCGACGGCACGGTGCTCTTCTGGGAGGAGATGGGCGGACACGCATCGCATGTGTGGAGTTACCTACAGGTACTGCGGCACATCAGCGGTGGGAGGGGCTACAGCGGTAGAGCCGGAATGCCTGTGCCGTGACTTCTACAGTTCGTGGGGGTCGCGTTTGTCTCCCTGGATGCGCAGCATGATCACCGTGCGGGGTCTGGGATCGCTGGCGGGGCCGGGGACCGTGCGGACGTGCACGCAGGCGGGTACTGCCGCTAGGTCCTGTCTGACAAGTGATCTTGTTGGGGTCCACGGAGCCAGAGGATGAGTGCCGCAAGGTGGAGTCCGGTCCGGTAGCGGGCGGCGAGTTCGTCGAAGCGGGTCGCGGCGGCGCGGAACTGCTTGAGCCGGTTGAAGCAGCGTTCGACGACATTGCGGGCCTTGTACAGGTCGCGGTCGAAGACCGCCGGCCTTCCCGCGCCGCAGGCGGTTGGCCTTCTGGTCCGCCCGCTGCGGGATCACCGCCCGGATGCCCCGCCGCCGCAGAACCTGGCGGATCGCCCGGGACGGGTACGCCTTGTCCGCGATGACCGCGTCGGACCTGCGGCGGGGGCGCCCGGCGCCGGCCCGGGGCACCCCCAAGGCATCGAGGACGGTGTCGAAGACGGTCGGGTCGTTGATGTTGCCGGGCGTGACGACCACGGCCAGGGGCAGGCCCCGGCCGTCGCACGCGAGATGAACCTTGGTGGTCAGCCCGCCGCGGGACCGGCCCAGCGCCTGGCGAGCCGCCTGGCGCGCCGGATCTTCCAGTGCGTCCCCCGTCGCCGCCCCCTTCTGCGGGCGCCGGCGGCATGCTGATGAGCCCGGTTGATCGTGGAGTCGACCGACACGGTCCGCTCCACGGCTCCGACGGAGTCGTCGCGGACCTGGACCTGCTCGAGCAGGCGAACCCAGGTTCCGTCCGCTTCCCAGCGGGCGAACCGCTCATAAGCCGTCTGCCACGGCCCGTGGCGTTCCGGTAGATCACGCCACGGGGCACCGGTCCGCAACCGCCACAGCACCCCGTTGATCACCTGCCGGTGATCTCGCCACGGCCGCCCACGGCCGTCAACACCGGGCAGCAAAGGAGCCGTCCGCTCCCACGCCGCATCCGTCAGCTCACCACGACCCGCCACAAGATCAATTATCAGACAGGCCCCAGGCCCGGGGTACGCATGCCCCGGCGGGCGCAGTCGCGCGGCAGGTCCGCCCAGGACTCGCCCGACTCGCGGTATCCGTCCTTGAGCGCGATCAGCTCCCTGCTGCCGTCCGCGCGCACGCCGACGAGTACGAGTACGCAGGCTTTGGCCTCCTCCAGGCGGATGTTGAGGTGGATACCGTCGGCCCACACGTACACGTAGTCGACCTCGGTGAGATCGCGGTCCATGAACGCGGCGTGGTCGGCCTGCCACTGCTGGGTCAGGCGTGTGACCGTCACTGGGGACAGCCGGACTGCTCCAGCGCGGGCACGAAGTCGCCGGAGGACAGGCCGTACAGGTAGAGCAGGGGCAGCACCTCGCTGATCTCCGGGCTCTTGCGGCGCCACGGCGGCAGGATCGCGGAGGGGGACCGCTTGGGCTCACCCGTCTCCTCGTCGACGCGTTTGTCGTTCACCCGCGGCGCCTCCACCTCTACCACGCCGGTCGCGGTGGTGACCTTCCTGGGCCGGTGGCAGCCGTTGCGCACCACGAGCCTTCGGCCGTGCTCGTCCCGCTGGTCGGCCAACTCAGAGATGTGTGCGTTGACTTCGGCCTCCAGCGCGGCGGCAAGCATCCTTCGTGCCCCCTCCCGGACGATCTCGTCGATCAGGGAGGAGCCGTCGGCAGTGGTCCCGTCGTCGTTCACTACGCTGAGCACGGACGTACCTTCCCGGCCGGTGCTGCGAACACCGGGCCTGCTCGGTGACCTGTCGATCAGTCACCCGGGAAGGTACGTCCTCCCCGAGCCGATCCACAGGTCCTGAGCATTGCTCCGCACGAGGCTCCGGTCAGCTCGGCCGCGCAGTCCGGCCACGAGAGCCCGACCGGTCGGCGCGCGTCGTACCCACCTCGGTGTCCAGGTCGACGAGCGCGTGGATTCAGCCGGTGGAGGACACCAGCCCGACCCGGTAGGCGAGGACGACGGCCTGGACCCGGTCGCGCAGGCCGAGTTTGGCCAGGATCCTCGACACGTAGGTCTTGACCGTCTCGGGGGTGATGAAGAGCTCCGCGGCGATCTCCGCGTTCGACAGCCCTTCAGCGATCTGCCGGAGCACCTCCAGCTCGCGCGGGGTCAGTGCCCGTACCACGTCCTCCCTGGCCGGCCGGGAAGGATCGGCCGGGCGCAGGTGTTCGGCGAAGTGGCCGATGAGGTGACGGGTGACGGCGGGGGCCAGCAGGGCCTCGCCCCTGGCGACCGTCCGGATGCCGTTGACCAGCTCCGCCGGGGGCGCGTCCTTGAGGAGGAAGCCGCTGGCCCCGGCACGCAGCGCGTCGTAGACGTAGGCGTCGACGTTGAAGGTGGTGACGACCAGCACCTTGGGCGGTGCCTCGGCGTCGGGACCGGCCAGTTGCCGGGTCGCCTGGATGCCGTCGAGCAGGGGCATCCGGATGTCCATCACCACCACGTCGGGACGCAGGCGCCCTGCGGCCCGGACCGCCTCGTGCCCGTTCCCGGCCTCTCCCACGACCTCCATGTCGGGCTGGGCGGAGAAGATGGTGACGTAGCCGGTGCGCACCAGTGCCTGGTCGTCGCAGACGAGCACGCGGATCGGTGGCGGCGCATCGCTCACGGGGTCACTCCGATGCGGGCTTGGACGGAATGGTGGCGTGGACCTCGAACCCGCCTTCGGGCCGGGGTCCGGCCTCCAGTTCACCATCGACCATCCGCACCCGTGCACGCAGCCCCGCCAGTCCACGCCCGCCCGCAGGGTCCGGCTTCCGCACGGCAGGTGCCGCCGCCGGGGAGGCGGTGGGCCCGTCGGTGGTCACCTTGATCTCGATGCGCTCCTCGCCGTGCCGGACCAGGACCCGTGTCGTCTGCCCGGCGGCGTACTTCATCGCATTGGTGAGCGCCTCTTGCACCACCCGGTACGCGGCCAGCTCCACGTCCACGGACTGCGCTCGCCGCTCGCCCTGCTGGCTGAACTCGACCGGCTGCCCCGACCTGCGGGCCTGTTCGACCAGGTCCCCGAGCCGTCCCAGGGTGGGTGCCCGGTCCGCGCGCGCCGGGTCCGCGGACGCTGACTCGCCGGTCGCCTCCAGCACGCCGAGCAGGTAGCGCAGCTCTGTCAGCGCGCGACGGCCGGTGTCGCTGACGGCCGAGAGTCCCTCGCCGGCTTTGTCCGGTGCGGAGGTGAGCAGGAACTGTGCCGCGTCCGCCTGGACCACCATGGCCGTCACATGATGGGTGACCACGTCGTGCAGCTCGCTGGCGATGCGTGCCCGCTCTGCGGCCGCGGCCACTTCGGCGGTCAGCCGCCGCCGCTGCGCCCCTTCCGCCCGCCGTGTGCGCACGGTGCTCCCCACCAGCCAGAACGCGGCCAGAGCCAGAGAGAACGCGAGATAGTCCGCGATGCCCTGCGGTGAGCCGAGGCGGTTCAGGACGAGGGCCAGCACGGCATAGCCCGCACTCACCACGCCCGCCAGACCATGGCGGAAGCGGACCTGGTGGGCCCCGGCCGAGTACAGGGCCAGATACAGCCCCAGACTCCCGAACGTCGTCGCGAAGCCCAGCGCCTGGTGCGCGGCGAACGCGCCCGCGACGACAGCCAGACAGCCCGCGGGCCATCGCCGGCGGGCCGCCAGCGGCAGGGTCTGGGCCAGGATCAGCCCGACGCTCAGCGCGCTCGCCGGCCGCTCGGGCAGATCCCCGATCTGCGCTCCGATGTTGGACAGGGTGGGCACGAAGGCCAACAGGGCCAGCGCCAGGGCGAGGACGCCGTCCTTGAGGAAGGCGTCCCGCTCCTCCCACCAGTCGAGCGGCGCCCGGAGCAGCGCACGGCTCCAGGGCGCCTGAGGGGACATCACTACCGTTTCCTCCGGTCAGTCGGCCTGAGCGTGTCGTGCGGATCGACGGGGCAGCAGACGCCCGCCGCGGCGGGCGAGGACGAACATTCGGACGGCGAGCAGCACACCGATGACGACGGGCACCAGCGCCGCCTCCAGGCCGAAGCCACCGCCGGTCAGCACAGCGGAGCCATGCACGTCGACGGTGAACAGGCCCTCGGAGGTGTGCCCGGAGACCGGGATGCCGAGCAGCTGCTCGGTGGTGTTCCAGGCGAAGTGCAGGCCCACGACGAACCAGATGTTACGCCGCCACAGGAACGCGGCGCCGAGCATCACGCCCGCCTCCAAAGCGATCGCCAGCGCACTCCACGCACTGGCTCCCGGAGCGCCCAGATGGGCGATGCCGAAGAACAGCCCGGTGATCACGATGGCGGCCCGGCTGCCCCACAGCTGCTCCAGAGCCTGCAGCGCGAGACCGCGGAACAACAACTCCTCGGTGACCGCGGTGCCGATCTGCACCATGACCGCGGACCAGACGACCGCCATGAAGCCATGGCCCGCCCAGGAGAACGAGTAGCCCCCGAACGCCGTGATCAGCGAGACGGACACCAGAACGAAGCCCAGGCCGATCGCGCCGCCCAGCAGCGCCTCCCGGCCGGCTCCCCGCCGGGCGATCTCCGGCGTCGAGCGTCGCGCGACACGACGCATGACCAGCCAGTACACGGCCACCGCGGCCACCGCGCCCAGCACCGGAACCGGACCAGGACCGGTGGCGGTCAGGCCCGAGACCAGGCCGACGCCGACCAGGCCGGTCAGCATCCAGCCGAGCGGGGAGCGGACGATCCGGTCGAGACGACCGCCGCGAGCGTCGTGACCGTCGGGGCCCGTGTCCGGGCCGGAGCCTCCGGCGTGCCGTGCGGTGGACGTTGTACTCATCGTGGCCTCCCCTGGAGCGGTCGCACAGGCTGCGACCTGACAACCACGCTAGGAATCCGGCGCCGTACCCGAATCACCCGCACATGGACAGCTCCTGTAGCTCTCGCGGGGGATGCGCCCCGAAAAAGGATCAGGCACCCGTACGAGAGCCGGACACCATGACCGCCGCGGCGGCGAGGTCGAGGTGGGAGTTCATGTCGAGTCCGAACCGGCCGTAGGGGTTGACGTGGGTCCAGAACAGGCGGGACAGGGCCCGCCGGTCGGCGTCGGTGAGCCGGCTCTGCCACTTCTCCTCGCTCAGGATGTCCTGGAGGAGCAGGGTGCTGACGTGCACCAATGCGGACTGCAGCAGGTGCAGCGCCGGCATGGAGACCTCCTGGGACTCCTCGTCGGAGCCGGTCAAGTCGCCGTCCTTGCCGTAGAGAAGGTCGTGGTTGGCGGAGTTCCAGTTCTCCACGACCCGGAGCCCGTCGTTGATCTCGCGCCGCAGGTCGGCGTCGGCGAGGTAGTCGCAGATGAACGCCGTACGTACCGCCCGCCCGAGTTCCTCGATCGCCCGGTAGGTGGGGTGCTTGGGTCCGCCGCGAGTGAAGCGCCGCAGGACCTGCTCGGCCTCGGCGGTGCCCAGGCGCAGGGCGGCGGTGTACTTCACGATCTGGTCGTACTGCCGGCGGATCAGGTCCCGGTCGACCGTCTTGGCCGACAGCACCGGTGCCAGGTTCGGCCACGTCTCGTCCTGACCGGCCGCCGGCCGGTACAGCCGCGCGGAGCCGACGTTCTTCAGCCGGGGCAGCAGGTTGAAGCCGAGCATGCGGGCGAAGGCGGACCCGATGATGGAGACGCCGTGCGTGTCGGTGTGCTGCCGGCCGATCTCCACGTCCGTGCAGTGCCGCAGCACGCCCTCGATCATCGCGGCGACCTCGGAGGCCGAACAGGACGTGAGCCGGCTGCAGACGCCCAGCGACTTCTTCTCGACGTGCCAGTAGATCATCACGCCGGGAACCGACGGACGGAGGGTCCCCCACTCCTGATCGGACAGATCCGCCGAGTAACGGGTACGCAATCCGCACGCCCCGGCCCCCGAAAGTGCGTCACCACCCCGCTACCAGCGACTTGCCCGCTGACAGGCCTTCAGACGCCCCCTATCGCTCTTCGCGGTGCCGACGCGACGGTGCGGACTCGGTCTCCCGGTCCTGACCGCGGGCCTGTCGGAGTGCACCCACAACGGTCTCCTGTGCTCCTGACCGGACCCCTTCGGTCGTGGCCTCGCTCCCGGATTGCCCGAGCTGGCCGCTGACCACCTCAGACAGCCCGGCCGGCTTGCTCGGCCCCGCCTCGAGGTCCAGGCGGTTGCACGCCTCGGCGAAGCGCAGATACGTGTCCACGCTCGCCACCACCACCCGCACATCGATCTTCAGGATCTCGATTCCGACCAAGGAGACCCGGACGAACGCATCGATCACCAGTCCCCGGTCGAGTACCAGCTCCAGCACGTCGTAAAGACCGCTGGATCCTCCTCCGCCACCGCCCTGAGCCGAAACCACACTCACTCTGACCAGATCCCTCGCCGCACCAGCACTCGCGCGCCCGACCCGGCGACCACCCTGTCCGAGCCCAGCACGCCGGACATGAGCGAGTAGCCCCGCCGCGCAGCATCAAACCGACATATGGCCCACAGCGCGAAGCCGGCACTCTGCGGCTCCGGCGCGAACAGTCCGGGTGGGACGCCCCCCGGGCGGGCTCCGGGCACCTATGGAAGTCACGTGACTTCCGCAGGCGCGAGCCGTGGGCGGCAGTCCGCGGAGAAGATCGTTCGTCAGGATCCGCTTTCCTTGGAACTCGTAACGCGATCACGATCCGGTCTTCTTGGGGCGTGCGCGGCAGATGAGGCCGCAAGCCAACGGGACGAAGGCGTCGTGGAGTTCGATACGTCGTCCCCAGCGGACCGCGAGGCGTTTGAAGTGGTGGGGCAGGGCGATCCGCTCGGCGACTGGCGGAGCTTGCCCAGGCCCTTGATGTTCGGGGAGCCCTTGTGGGAGGGCAGCGCCTGGATGCAGCGGCGTCGCAGCTCACCGTGCACAGCCTTCGAGTCGTACGTCTTGTTCCGGGTCGTCGGCGGTGCGCGCCCCGAAGTCGCGATGTCCTTCGGGGCGCGCGGCAGGAGTTCGGGTTCAGGCGTTGTAGCCGCCATGGGCGTCCAGTACCGCGCCCGTGACGTACGACGCGGCGGGGCTTGCCAGGAAGGCGATCACCGCGGCGATTTCGTCGGGGTGCCCCATGCGCTGCAGGGACAGCGAGCTGACCAGGGTATTGAGGGTCTCGGGGTCCGGCGGTTGCATGCCGCCCTCCATCAGTCCGGCCTCCACGACGTTGGCCGTGATGTTCCGGGGCCCGAGGTCGCGTGCGACGCCCATGGTGTACCTCTCGATCCCGGACTTGGTCGCCGCGTAGTCGGCAAGGCCGGGGGCGCCGACCCGGGAGCCCAGTCCGGAACTCACCGTGATGATGCGGCCACCCGTGCGCAGCACTCGGGAGGCGGCCCGGATGACGGCGATCACGCCGAGGTAGTTGGTGGCGTGCATCCGGTCCAGTGCGGCGGTGTCGGCGTCCGGGTCGTCCACCGCGCCGGCCACGGAGATCGCCGCGTTGTTGACGAGGATGTCCAGGCCTCCGAAGTGCGCGACCACGTCGTCGACCAGCGCCGGCGCCCGGCTCGTGTCCGCCTGGTCGGACTGGAAGGCGACGGCCTTGGCTCCCTTGCCGTGCACCTCGTCGACGACGGCCTGCGCCTGCTTCTCGGAGCTGACGTAGGTGAAGGCGACGTCGGCGCCCTGCTCGGCCAGCAGTCGTACGGTCGCGGCTCCCAGTCCGCGCGACCCCCCGGTGACCAGGGCGACCTTGCCCATGAGTGGCTTGCTCATTCTTCTCACCTCGTCGATCGTCCCTTCCCAGCAGTCGCAACGCTAATTGTTACGACAGACTGTTGCAACTTTCATTGTTACGACTGCGCTGTCGTGACATGAAGTGTTGCGGCCGGGAGGAGGAGTCCATGAGCGCCAACAGCAGGCTGACCATCGCCGCCCACGCGCTGGCCTGGATCGGCCTCTACCAGCGCCAGGGCCACGAGGTCGCCACCTCCGAGCAGATCGCGACCGGTGCGAACACCAACCCCGTGGTGATCAGACGGCTGCCCGGCGAGCTGCGCAGGGCCGGACTCGTGGAGTCCCGGCGGGGCGTGGGCGCGGGCTGGTCGCTGGCGCGCGAGCTGGGGTCGATCACCCTGCTCGACGTGTACGAGGCAGTGGAACCCGGCCCGCTGTTCGCGATGCACCGCACCACCCCGGACCAGGGATGCGTGGTGGGTCACGGCATCCAGCCGGCACTGCAGAGCGTCTACGAGGGCATCGAGAAGACCCTGAAACACGAGCTGGCCCGCGTCACGCTCGAGAACGTACTCCGGGACGTACTCGCGGCACCTCGCTAGTGACCTGAGCCGGAGATTCGTCGACAGTAGGCAGCTACTTCGTCGAGGATCTCGTCGGCGGTCTTCGTCCAGACGAACGGCCTGGGACGCTCGTTCCGGTCGGCGAACCAGCTGCGGATGTCGCGTTCGAGGGCCTGGACGGAGCGGTGGACGCCGCGCTTGAGCTCCTCCTGCGCGAGCTCGGCGAACCGCCGCTCCACCAGGTTCAGCCAGGACGAACTCGTCGGGGTGAAGTGGAGACGAAAGCGCGGCTGCGCCGGCAGCCACTGCTTGACGGCGGACGTCTTGTGGGTGACGTGGTTGTCCGGGATCAGACGCACCTCGAGCTCGGCGGGTACTTCCTTGTCCAGCTTGGCCAGGAACTTCTTGAACTCCACGGCCCGGTGGCGCCGGTGCAGGGAGCCGATCACCTTGCCGGTGGCGACCTCCAGGGCGGCGACCAGGGTGGCGGTGCCGGCGCGGACGTAGTCGTGGCTGCGGCGTTCGGGAACGCCGGGACCCGTCGACAGCACGGGCTGGGACCGGTCCAGTGCCTGGATCTGGGACTTTTCGTCCGCACAGAGGGCCAGGGCCTTCTCCGGCGGGTCGAGACACGGACCGACGACGTCGCGGACCTTGTCGATGAACAGCGGGTCCGTGGACGGCTTGAACGTCTGCGAGCGGTGCGGCGCGAGTGCGAACGCCCGCCAGATCCGCGAGATCGCCGACTGCGACATGCCGGTGGCCGCGGCCATCGACCTGGTCGACCAGTGGGTGGCGTTCTTCGCCTTCTCCTCGAGCGTCTTGACGATGGCCCGCTCGACGTCCGCGTCGGTGATCTTCCGCGGGACGCCGGGCCGGGGCTCGTCACACAGGCCGTCCAGGCCGCGTTCGAGGAAGCGCCGCCGCCAGGTGCGGACCGTGTCCGCAGTGACGCGCAGCCGGCGTGACACCTCCATGATCGAGTGCCCCTCGGCGCACTCCGGCACGATCCGCGACCGCAAGGCCAGCGCCTGGGCCGTCGTACGGCGACGCACCCAGCCCTCCAGCACGGCCCGCTGGGCATCGGTCAACGACAACGGCGGAATCTTCGCGCCCGGACGACTCCTACCGAACCAACGACGAATCCCCGACTCAGGTCACCGGGCTCCGGCCGAAGTCCCGCAGGGACGCCCTCAGGCAGGGAGCAGCAGGACCGCCGTAGGGGTACGACTTCTCGGCGAGGAAGGTGAACCACGTACTGGCGGCTGTTGAAGAGGATCAGCGCGGTGCGTTGCCTCAGGAGCGCCGGCTTCCCGGCGGGGCCGGCCCGGGCGTGCCAGGTGGACCATTCCAGGTCTGCTGGAGACGCGGTTCCCTGAAAGGATCGGACCGAGGCGTATCCGTTCCCTTTCGTGACGTCGGCATCCGGTACCGGTAGAGGCAGGGAGGAATCATGAGCAGTCCCCAGGTTGCAGTAATCATGGGTGTCACGGGTACCGGCAAGGCCACCGTCGGTGTCCTGCTCGCGGCCCGGCTCGGTGTTCCGTACGCCGAGGGCGATGATCTCCATCCGCGGGGCAATGTCGCCAGGATGTCAGCCGGCACCCCGCTCATCGACGAGGACCGTGGGCCCTGACTGAACGCGATCGGCGATTGGGCGCGCGGGCGGGCAGGGCTCGGCGGGCTGATCAGTGGCTCGGCGCTGAGGAGGGCCTACCGTGACCGGGTGCGGGCTGCGGCTCCCGGCATCGTGTCGTGCACCTTACGGGCAACCGCGCCCTCGTCGAGGAGCGGCTGGCCCGTCGGCAGGGACACTTCGTGCGCACGGAGCTGCTGGGTTCTCGGCTCGCCGCGCTTGAACCGCTGGAGTCGGAGGAGGCGAGGGTCACGGTGGACGTGTCGGGCAGTCCCGAAAAGACCACCGAACGTGTGGTGGACGCGCTGCGTGACCTGGAGCGGTCCTCCGCCGCGCCGCAGGGCCTGCTCCGGGCAGGTTCTCGAACTCGGGTTCCTCCGCCTCCGACTCCCGGACTCCGCCGGAGCATCACCTCAGGGACATGGGATGCACAACGACCACAGGGAAGCGACAGAGCGACGGCAGGGGCTCCGGTGGATACCTGCCGCGGTGATCGTGAGCGCGTTCGTTCTCGATCTGTCCATCGCGGGGAGCGTCAACGTGTTTCCCGTGCTGGCGGCCGCTCCCGGGGTGGCCGCGCCGATCCTCTCCCTGCTCGGGACGATCGCCACCGGAGTGGCGGCGAACATCGCGGGACTCGCCCTGGTCCACCTGGAGAGGGAACCGGCCCGTGACGATCTCGTCCCGTTCACCAGTCTGATCGTCCTCACCGTCGTCGCGGCGGTCTTCAACGTACTGCTGACGCGCGACCGGCGGCAGTTGAGAACGAGCCGCGAGGTGGCGGCCGCGGTGCAGCGCGCGGTGCTCCCGGATCCTCCTCGCCGGGCGGGGCGGCTGGCCGTGGCCTCCCGCTACGAGGTCGCTCATGAGGAGGCCGCCATCGGAGGCGACCTCTTCGCGGTCCACGAGACACCCCACGGCGTCCGGATCCTCCTCGCCGACGTGCGGGGCAAGGGACTCCAGGCGGTCCGTACGGTCAACGCCCTGCTCGGCGCCTTCCGCGAAGCCTGTGACCACCGGCCGGATCTGCCGGGTGTCGTCCGGCAGCTGGAGACCCGGATGCAGACGGGCACCGCGCAGGCGACCGGATCGGAAGCCGAGTCGTTCGCCACGGCCGTCGTCGCGGAGCTTCCCCCGGACTCTTCCACGCTGTGCGTCGCCAACCGGGGCCACGCGGCGTCGCTGCTGGTCCACAACGGCAAGGTGAGCCCTCTGGAACCCGCCACGCCGTCGCTGCCCCTGGGCCTGGGCGCCCTCGGTGACGACGACGTTCCGGTCGACCGGTTCGACCTGCCCGTCGGAGCCACCCTGGTGCTGTTCACCGACGGCATCAACGAGGCCCGCGACGCGGACGGCGTCTTCTTCGACCCCGCCGTGGTGCTGTCCCGGCCCTTCCCGCCCGATCCGGACGCGGTCCTCGACGCTCTCCTCGCCGCCGTCCTCCGGCACACCGGGGGGAAACTGCAGGACGACGCCGCGCTCCTCGCCGTCACCCTGACCGAGTAGCTCCGCCCCGGTCCCGCGCCGCCACGCACGGAACGCGAGAGGTCACCGCGCCCGCGCGTTCCACCGCCGGTGGAGGTCCTCGCCCGCCTCGTCGGCGTGGCGGCCGCGCGTCTCGGGGACCCACTTGACGACGACCCCTGTGCCGAGACGGATGGCCGTGGTACCCCAGCGCCGGGCATCAAGCGCTGACAGGTCGAGATCAGCAACGGAGGCTCGCGGCGGCTGCAGTCGAGGGAGAGGAGGACGGAGCTTGTAGTTCCCGAACAGTGCGCGGGTGCTCACCGTGCTCCGGACCAGCCTCCCCGAGCCGCCTCCCACGGTGGGCAGGCGGCCGGGTGCGTCGTCACACCAGTCCCGGAATCCGCGAACCCGCGCGTTTCCGCCCGCACCGATGGCAAGGCGTCCTCACTCCTCGCCTTCACCGGCGCCGCGCTTGTCGGACTCCCGTCCGTCGCCGACCAGGACCTGCCGCCTACGGCCGTCCGAGGTCGGCCTGCCGGGCCTCGCTCAGGCGCTCCAGGAACGGCAGCAGCCGGTAGAGGCTGTCGGAGAAGACGACCTCGAGGAAGCCCTCCGCCTTGAGGGTCCGGTGCGAGTTGACCATGTCGTGGCGCTGCTCGATGACCGTGGCCTCCGGGACGGTGCGGTTGGCCGGCCTCGATCCCTGCCGCTCGATGCTGACGCTGCCGGGGGTGGCGACCATGACCACGATGGGCAGCATGTCGTGCCGCATGGCGACGGCGACCAGCGGCTCCCTGGAGGGCCGGGTGACGTTGGTGGCGTTCCCCGGCAAGTCGTTGTGTTCGATCGCTGAGGCCCCGGACTCCCGCAGGGGAATGACAGCCAACCGTGGTCGGCCCCGAGATTGATCACGGTGGCGGGTCGCCCTCAACTCTGGCCGCAGCGTTCTGCCGAGCTTCTCTCACGGGGTGCCGAGAGCCGTGGTCTGGTCGTTATGCGCCGAGGAGACCGCGGAACGTGGGAGAGCGGAACGGTGAGATGATTTCGAGGGTGATGGCAAGAACCAGTGACATCGAGAAGGCGGCCGGTGTGCTGCGCGCCGGCGGCCTGGTGGCCCTCCCAACCGAAACCGTCTACGGACTGGGCGCCAACGCCGAAGACTCCGCTGCCGTCTCGCGCATCTTCCAGGTCAAGGGACGTCCACCCTCCCATCCGCTGATCGTCCACATCGGGGGCGCGCAGCATCTGGACGACTGGGTCCAGGACGTGCCTGCGACGGCGCGCCTGCTGGCCGAGCACTTCTGGCCTGGGCCGCTCACGCTGGTCTTGCGGCGTGGTCGGCGGGTGCCCCTGGAAGCCACGGGGGGCCTGGAGACGGTGGCCGTGCGTGTGCCCGACCACCCCGTTGCCCTCGCGCTGCTGTCGGCCTTTGGCGGCGGTGTCACGGCCCCGTCCGCCAATCGCTTCGGCTCGGTGAGCCCCACCACGGCTGGCCACGTCCGGGCGGAGCTCGGGGATGCCGTCGACTTCGTCCTGGACGGCGGTCCCTGCGGGGTCGGCGTCGAGTCGACCATCGTCGACGTCATGGGTGAGACCCCGGCCATCCTCCGGCCCGGCGGAGTGACCCGCGAGGACCTCGAAGCGGTGCTGGGGTATCCGATCGAAGTCCCGTCCACGAGCCATGTCCGGGTGCCGGGTCAGCACCCGTCGCACTACGCGCCGTCTGCGCGGGTCGTCCTGGTCGAGCCGGAGAAGGTCGTCGACGAGGCGCGGCTCGCGCAGGAGCAGGGGCACCACGTCGGCGTCCTTCTTCCCCCGTCCCTCGCCGACACCCCGGTGAAGGCGCACACCGTGGTGGATGTCCCAGCGTCCCTGGCCGACTACGCGCGCGAGCTGTACGGGTTCCTGCGCGAACTCGACCAGCAGGGGTGCGACCTCATCGTCGCCTCCTTGCCGGTGGAGGAGGGGCTGGGACTGGCGATCGCCAACCGGCTGCGCCGCGCCGCGGGGCCCCGGCCCACCGCGTGACCAGCACCGACGGTGGACCTCTCGCGTCACCGGACGCGGTTGATCTGCTCCTCTGCGCACAACGCCCTCGAGCTGCTGCTGCCCGTTCCTTGCCCCGCTCACCTCATTCCGGACGCTACCGGCACCGGCGCCTTCCACGACGTGTACCGGACGGCCGTGGCGCAGCAGGCTGTGTTCGTCGCCATCGAACACGAAAGACGGCAGCGGTGGACCGTGAAGGCGGACACGCTCACTGCCGGCTCCGGCCACGCTGTCGACGATGCCGTGAACGATGCGGTCCGGGCCGCGATCACCTGCCTGGTCGAAAACTGTGAGGTCGACCTGGACGCCTACACCGGACCGATCCACTCCATGATGCACGGCGTGCGGAGCGAAGACCGAGCCCGCGAACTCGCGGCTGCACTCCACGCCGCCCTATACGGAGACCTGGGACCCCTGACCCGCGCTGTCCCTCCCGTCTCCTGACGGCCGACCGCGGCAGATCACGCTGAGGGGCCGCGCCGCGGCGGTCAGGACGCCGTGGGCACAGCCGCGTCGAGGCCGCGAGCGGCGACGAGTTGGGCACTGCCGTCGGCCAGGCGGTAGCGCAGGCCCACCACGGCGGTCTGGCCGGCGGCGACCTTGTCGGCGAGGACCCGGGAGCGGTCCAGCAGCAGGTCGGCGGTGTGCCTTATGTGCTCCGCGAGGATCTCCTCCGGCTCAACCCGTCCGGCGGCCCGGGCGGCCAGCACGCTGGGGGTCACCCGCTCGACGACGTCCCGGACGTACCCGGCCGGCGTCATGCCGTCCTCCAGCGCGGCGCACGCCGCGCTGACCGCGCCGCACGAGTCGTGCCCGAGGATCACGACCAGCGGGCAGCCCAGCATCTCCACACCGAACTCGATGCTGCCCAGCACCTCCGGGCCCATGACGTGGCCGGCGGTGCGCACCACGAACAGGTCGCCCAGACCTCGGTCGAAGATGATCTCGGCGGCCAGCCGGGAGTCGGAACACCCGAACAGCACGGCGAAGGGCTGCTGGGACGGTGCGGTCTCGGCGCGGCGAACGGCGTCCTGGTTCGGGTGCTCCGGGGTGCCGGCCACGAAGCGCTGGTTACCGGCCAGCAGCAGCTCGAAGGCGTCGCGGGGCGTCGGGGTCTTGGTCTCGCTCATGTCGGCAGCCTACGAGTCGGCACCAACCGTCGCACCGCCTGGTCTCCTCGGTCATCGCCGGGTCGGCCGATGCTGACGGCTGGGGCATCCCCGAGCGCCGGCTGGGGCAGCCTCGATGCTGTTCCTCAGCGCACGACGCAGTTGCTCCGCCGCATGCGGCCGGCCGACGACGCACGACCGGGGTGATCGCGCCCCGGGGGGCGTCGCGGATTTGGCCCCGGTGTCCTGGAACGTGTCTCTTTGACCTGCTCGTCGGTTGACCGGATGTGTCCGTCCGGCGAGTGATCACTGATGTGGGATCGGGTCGAGCCGCTGATGCCGGCCGACCCGGTTCGCGACCGGCGGTGGGCCGATCACCGTCGAACCCTGGAGGCCATCGTGTGGAAGTACCGCACCGGTTCGCCCGGCGGGACCTGCCAGGCGAGCTGGGCTCCTTCCAGACCGCTCACAAAGGCTGATCCGGTGGGCCGTGGACGGCACCTGGGAGCGGATTCTCGTTGCGCTTCTGGCCGCAGCCGACGGTACCGATGACATCGGCTGGACCGTGTCGGTGGACTCCACCCTCCGCCGGGCGCACCAGCACGCCGCCGGAGCCAGGAGAAAAGGGGCACCGGGCCGGGCCCGACGACCACGCGCCCGGACGCTCCCGTAGCGGCCTGAGCACGAAAGTCCACCTCGCCGGCGACGACCGTGCACGCTCCTCGGCCCTCCGCGTCACCGTAGGCCAGGCATGTGACGCCCCGGTCTTCGAGGCCGTCATGGCTCGCATCCGTGTTCCGCGAAGCGGACCGGGAAGACCAAGGACCCGACCGCACACCGTCCTGGCGGACCACGCGTATTCGTCCCGCGCGATCCGAAGCCATCTCCGCCGGCGCGGGATCCGCGCAGTCACCCCTCAGCCCTCCGACCAGGTCCGCCACCGCCTGCGGCGAGGCCGTACCGGCGGGCGGCCACCGGCTTTCGACGCCGAGACGTACAAGCGGTGCAACACGGTCGAGCGATGCATCAACCGGCTCGAGCAATGGCGCGGCCTGGCCTTGCGAAGCGACAAACTCGCCCTCACCTACCAGGCTGCCCTCCACCTCGCTGCCATCCTCCTGTGGGCCCATCGACAGAGGGGCTGCAGAGCATCGGCATCGGTCATGCGCTGAGTCCTCGCCGCCCTGACCGGCCGGAGGTTGAGCTTGCCGGTGATCGAGAACAAGACAGCCACCACGAACATGTTCTCAGGCCGGGATCACCCGGTCAGTCAAGGGCCTCTCCGTATGAGGCAAGTGTCGCGTCAAGGCGGTCACGAAGAGAGCGTGCCCGGTCGACAGGTCGAACCCAGTCCCCACACAGACGCATCCCACAATCCGTCAACTACTGCTCGTGTCAGATCTGGTGCACTCAGTGACGATCTCTTTACGGTCGAAGCAATGCCAACACCGCATCTGCGGAGGATTCGTGGCACGCTTGCGCACTCGTCTGGCCCTGCTCGGCTCGGCCGCAGCTCTCGCCGCGGCACCCTCGTCCCCGCGCGGTTCGCCGGGGCCCAACCCGCCGCAGCGGCCGAGGACTACCAGTGGGTCGCCCTGGGTGACTCCTACACCGCCGGGGTGATCCGGGCCGCGGGCCACACGTTCGAAGTCCCGCGCGACGGCTGCGAGCGAACCGACCGGTCCTACCCCCGGGTCATCGATCGGGACCTCAGCGGCCTCTTCGAGCTGACCAACGTCAGCTGCGGCGCCGCCACCATCGAGAACGTCACCGACACACCCCAGCACCCGATCGGCCGTCACCTGCCGCCCTGCTCAGAGGACCCGGACCACCCCTTCCCCGCCGTGCCTCCTCAGTCCGAGGCGGTGGGCTCCGACACCGACGTCATCACTGTCGGCGTGGGCGGAAACACCCTCGGCTTCGCCGACCTCCTCAACAAGTGCACGCAGCTGGGCGGCGAGAGCGAAGGCAAGGGCACTCCGTGACGCCCCGCTCCTCCCCGCGGCCCGGGTCTCACCTGGCCCGGCCGCCGGCCGCGTCACCGACCGGTGCGGCTCAGCGGGTCCGGTAGCGCGCGTAGATCAGTCCGCTGTCGAAGGCACGCTCCTCGACCAGCTCGAGATCGAGGCGTACGCCGTCGGCCTGCGCCTGCCGAAAGGCTCATCCGCCCAGTTCAGGCGGCGTGTCGGTACTCGTGGAGGATGCCGCCGAGTCGCTGGCGTCGTCGTATGCCGAGGCGGGTGATCTGCTCCGGATCGCTGATCGCTGATCGCTGATCGGCGTCGGCGTCGGCGTCGGCGTCGGCGTCGGCGTCGGCGTCGGCAAGGGGCGTAACGGGCGGGCGTCGGCGATGCCCTGACGGGGCCGGTGGAAGTGGTGGCAGTCTTCGAACTCGCGTGGCGCGTGGAGCAGGTGTCGCTGGTCCCGATCCGGGTGCGGTCCGGCGGCTCGCGCCGGCAGGGGGGGCGCCCGCCGTTCCAGGATCGAGTTCATGCGCGGCATCCGTACTCCGCCGAGTACTGCCTCGGTCCCTGCCCCGGTGAGGACGGTGTCGAACAGGGCGGGAAACGTCCCGTCCCGGTCCCGGATCAGGAACCCGGCCCGGCAGCCGGCGTCCTCGAGGTCCATGACCAGGCCCTTCGCGACTTGCGTCACCCAGGACGCGGTGGGGTGCGCGGCGCCGAGGACCCGGATCCGGCGGCCGGCGTGCTCGATCACCGCACCTGCCCGAAGCCGCACCCCGGACAAGGTGATCGTTTCCAGGAAGCCGCATGCCGGCAGCACATCGGCCCGGGAACGCGGGAAGTCCGCCCACCTGCTCGTGGCGCGCCCGGGCACCGGGCCGGTCCCGGCCTTCCCAAAGGATCTCCCCGACCGTGGAGGCGGCCACCGTGACGCCCAGGACGAGGAGTTCACCGTGGATGCGGCGCTCCCCCGGCTGGAGTCCTCACCGGCGAACCGCAGCACCGGCAGCCGGATGGAGCACACGGCCCGCGGCATTCCCGGACGCTCGGGCCGGGAGCACGCAGCGTGGCAGCGTGGCGGCGCGCGACCGGATCGCCGTGCCGGCACGGCACGGTCCCCGGACGCACCACCAGCCCTGCCCCGCGCCACACCCGCGAGAGCAGAAGACGGTGCAGCAACGCCGCCGGGAACACACGGTCACTCGGAGGGGAACCGGACCTCCTTGCGACCGAGTCGACGCTCCAGCACCGTGATCCGATGCCGCAGGGCGAGGATCTCCGTGTCCTCGTCCCGGTCGCTCACGGGCGGCAGGCGCAGCACGGCGAACGCGTTCGTCACGGTCAGGCAAGCCAGTCACAGCAGCACGACCAGCCACCATGCCGGGACGATCGCCGGTCCCGCGAGAGCACCGATTCCAGCGCCCGTGCTCACCAACCCGCGCATCCCGCACACCGGCTCCCACCCCGGCGGACGAGGTTTCCGGCAAGGGCAAGGTCAGCCGCCCGGACGGGACGGCACTGGGGCCGAAGGGCACGGACGGCAAGCCTGACGGGCGGTGTGCCGGGTTGTCGCCGAGCAGAGTTCGGGCGAGGCGGTCCGGCCGGACCGCCTCCGAGAGACAGGGCTGATGCAGTCGCCGTACGGCAGCCGTCGCCTCAGGCCGCCGCGTCCTTCGCGCGGAAGGTCTGCCGGTATGCCGTGGGCGACACCCCGATGGCGGCCGCCAAGCGCTGGCGCAGCGAGGCTCCCGTGCCGAAGCCGGCCCGCGTCGCGATGACGTCCACGGTCAGGTCGGTGGTCTCCAGCAGCCGGCGGGCGTGGTCGAGTCGCTGCTGGGCCACCCACTGGCCCGGCGTCATGCCCACCTCGTGATGGAAGTGCCGGGTGAGCGTGCGCACGCTCATGCCCGCGTGCGCGGCCATCTCGGACAGCGACAGGGGCTCGTGCAGCCGCTCCAGGGCCCAGACGCGGGTCCGTGACGTCGAACTCTGCGACGGCTTGGGCATCGGACGCTCGATGTACTGGGCCTGACCGCCCTCACGCCAGGGCGGTACGACGCACAGCCGGGCCACCCGGTTGGCGATCTCGCTGCCGTGGTCGCGGCGCACGAGGTGCAGGCACAGGTCCACGCCGGCGGCGACGCCGGCCGCGGTAAGCACACGTCCGTCGTCCACGAACAGCACGTCGGCGTCCACCTTCACCTGGGGAAACGCGCGTTGGAAGCGCGGCGCCTCGTTCCAGTGCGTGGTCGCCTGCCGGCCGTCCAGCAGTCCGGCCGAGGCCAGCACGTACGAGGCGGTGCAGATCGACACGATACGGGCCTCGGGCCTGATCCGCCCCAACGCGTCGGGCAGTCCCTCCGGCAGCCACTCCCGGTCCTCACCCGGCGAGCAGACGAACGGCGGAATCACCACGGTGTCCGCGCTCTCCAAGGCCTCACTGCCGTGCTGGACCGCAAGGGCGAAGTCCGCGCTCGTGGCGACGGAAGCGCCGTCGAGGCCGCAGGTGACGACCTCGTACAGCGGCTGACCGTCCTCTCCGACCGCGGTGCCGAAGATCCTTACCGGGATGCTCATCTCGAACGGATAGACGCCGTCGAGGGCAAGTACCACCACACGATGCATGACCACATTCTTTCAGTGCATGTCCAGATGGTCACTCGTCGGCCCTCGCCACCGACGGCAGCCTTGATCACACAGCAGACACCCCACAAGATCCCTTCGTTCTCGGAGAAACCCCTGATGACATCGCTTCGGTCCGCCCACCACGAGCGGCTGCGCCGGCCCTCCCGCCTGCGCTCGCTGCGCCTCGGCGACACGACGGTGACGTACGTGCCCGACGGCGCGGTGCAACTGACGCCCCGCGGCTGGCTGCCCGACACCACCGACGAGACGTGGGAGCGCCACTGCCCGTACCTGGACGACACCGGCCACCTCGTCGCGGGGATCGGCGGGCTGCTGGTGGAGCGCGGCGACCGCGCACTGCTGATCGACGCCGGGTTCGGACCGCAGTCACTTCCCGCCGAACCCGGCAACGCGCACGGCGCCATCCACGGAGGTGCGCTGCTGGACAACCTCGCCGCCATCGGCCGGGCGGCCGGCGACGTCGAGGCGGTGGCCTTCACCCACCTGCACATCGACCACCTCGGCTGGGCCCTGCATCCCGCGCCGGGCGGCGTCGGCCGTGCCCTGCCGCGCGCCGGGTACCTGGTGGCCGAGCCCGAGTGGAACCGGCGCCACCTCCTCGAAGCACACGGGACGAGCGAGGACATGCTCAACGCGCTGGCCCCGTACGTGCGGACGGTGGCCGACGGCCAGGAGGTGTTTCCCGGCGTCCAGGTGCGGTTCGTCCCCGGCCACACGCCCGGACACGCCGCCTACGTCATCACCGGCGGACAGCGGCGTCTGATCGCCTTCGGCGACGCGATGCACTCCCCCATACAGATCGCCCACCCCGAATGGTCCGCGGCCTCGGATCACGACCCCGCGCAGGCCGCCGAGTTCCGCCGCGACCTCGTGACGGAACTGGCCCGGCCCCACACCATCGGCTTCGGCATTCACTTCGCCGACGTCGTCTTCGGGCGGGTCCGCCACGGCGCGGACGGCCCGTCCTGGCAGCCGGTCGACGCCTGACCACCGGGAACCGGACACCGACATGACGACGACGCGCGCCTGCGCCGCCCGACTCCCCTGCCCCGCTCCGCACACGCGGCATTGGCCCGCGGTCACGACCGCCGCGCTCACTGCGACCGTGACCGTCATGCCCGGCTTCACCGTCGGGGCACTGGCCCCCGCCCTGGAAAGCGGTCTCGGCCTGTCTCGCAGCGCGATCGGGCTGGCGCTGAGCTGCTTCTACGCCGCCACCGCGCTCGGTTCACCGATCGCCAGGCGGGTGGCCGCGCGGTTCCCGGTGCACCGTGTGCTGGCCGCCGCCGCACTGAGCGCCGCCGCCGTCATGCTGGGCGCCTCGCAGGCAACCGGCATGATCTCGCTGACCGTGCTGCTGCTACTGGGCGGGCTGAGCAACGCCCTCGTACAGCCGGCGGTGGGGCGGCTGATCGCGGCACGGACTCCCGCCCACAGGCGTTCCCTGGCCGCCGGTGTCGTCGGCGCCGCACTCGCGGCGGCAACCTTCGTACCTGGCCTGCTGGTTGCCCTCGTGCTCCCGGCGCACGGCTGGCGCGTGTCCCTGCTGACCGCCGGCCTGGTGGCGCTGCTTGTGACGGCGCTGGCTCCACTGGCTCGGGCACCTCTCGAACCGGCAGGCCCCACCCGCACGGGCGGACACCCTCGGACCGGCAGAACGCTGCTGCTGTGGTCTTCGGCCGCCGCACTGGCCGCGACCGGGAACAACGCGGTGGCCACCTACTTCGTCCACCTCGGCACCGACTCCGGTCTGTCACCCACTACGGCCGGCCACTTGCTGACAGCCAGCTCAGTCCTGGCCATCGCCGTCCGTGTCGCGGCGGGAGCACTCACCGACCGTGCCCCCGGCCGCAATCCCACGGTGATCGCCGCGATGATGTGCACGGGAGGGTTCGGACTCGCGCTCATCGCCGCCGGCACACCTGTCGCCTTCACCGTGGGCGCGTTGCTGGCCTTCTCCGCCGGCTGGGGCTGGACCGGTCTGCTGCTGGCCACCGCACTCCACCTGGTCACCGACCAGGCCGAGTACGCCGGCCACACCGTCCAGGTCGGCATCTACACCGGTGCCACCATCGCCCCGTTCGCCTTCGGCGCCATCTCCGGCGCCCTCGGCTTCACACCGACCGCCCTCGTCGCGGCCACCGCCGCCTTCGCAGGGGCAGGCGCCATCACAGCCGGTGCCGTTCACCTGCGGCGCTCCGAGCGCTAGGGTCCGTCTTCAAACGGATCTCGCCCAGAGCAGGAACGGTGCGAGGGTGACCGCTGCTTCGTAGGAGGTGGCGGTCTTGTCGTACCGGGTGGCGATGCCTCGGAAGTCCTTGAGTCGGTTGGAGCAGCGTTCGACGATGTGACGCCGGCGGTAGGTCTGTCGGTCGAATCCGGGTGGCCTGCCGCCTCGGCGCCCACGGTTCAGTCGGTGGCGCTGTTGGTCGGTCTTCTCGGGGATGGTGGGGGCGATGCCGCGTCGTCGCAGGTGGGCGCGGAAACCGCAGGAGCTGTAGGCCTTGTCCGCGATGACCTGGTCGGGTCGGCAGCGTGGCCGGCCGAGGCCGCCGCGGGGAACGCGGATACGTTCGAGCAGGATGCGTGCGCAGGTGCCGTCGCGGCGCCGGTCCGGTGTGACGAGGAGGGCCGGAGGGCGGCCCTTGCCGTCGCAGGCGGGATGGGCCTTCGTGGTCAGTCCGCCCCGGGATCGGCCGAGGGTGTGATCGTCCGGTTCGTCCGGCCGACGGATCCCCCTTTTCGGCCGGTGGCGGCGGCGTGCCGGTGGGCGCGGACGATGGTGGAGTCGATCTGCACCAGCCAGTCGATGTCCCCGGCCGAGTCGGCCCGGGCCTCGATCTGCTGCAGGGCCCGGGTGAACACGCCGTCCAGGACGTAGCGGCTGAAGCGGGGGAGACCGTCTGCCACGGCCCGTAGCGTTCCGGCAGGTCACGCC